>DAOKYU010000002.1:0-300000 GCA_035325995.1 Thermodesulfobacteriota bacterium
GGCAGAGTTCCTTAAATCCTGTCCCCGAATTACTTAACATCTACAGCAATGACGGCACCGGCGACGACGCGTCATTGCAAGGGAGCGCAGTATGCGACCGCGGCAATCTCACGGATATAAGCATCGTTGCCGAAGCACCATTAAGCCACCTGACGGATTTTACAGTTAGTGAGACAAACTTGTCATATACCCCTTCAGAATTTGAAGACCCCCCTTCAAATAATGAAGCCCCGGGGGTTCAAAATTTGAACCCTAAGGAATACACAGTTGAAGGAAGGCTCAGAAAGGAAAACACAGTAAAAGAAGAAGCACGCAAAAAGACAAAGCGCGTGCATGAAGAAGCTGGCGCTTCTTCGTCTCCGCCCTCTCGATTAGATGATAATAGTGTAACGCTGCTCGACGTGGCGAATCACATGGATACCCTCTCGCCGGAGGAGCGTAGAAGATTCGACGCCGAGGCATTCAGGCTCGGAAAGCCCGGCGAGCCCGACCCGGGGGAGAACCTGTGGCAGAAGCGGCTCCTGCGTGTGAGGCATTTGAAGAGGCTCAGGGAGGGGGGATACGAATGAAACTTCTGGTATGAACCACACAAAATATATTAATGATATAATCTGCAATTATGATAGTTCATTTTCTTCAATCAATTATAGGATCGTCATTATTTCAGGGGCTTGTTGGTGCAGCCACCATTCTTGGTTTTATCGCTATTTTTTTTCAGATGCGTCGCGATTCTATCGATGTTAGAGTTTCTAGGACAATGGATTTAAAATAAAGATTATCACGACCTCATCATGTGGCCAAAAGATGGCAAAATACCTGTGAAGCATGAACTAGAGGATTATAGAAAGAATTATGAGAAACAACTTAACTTTCTGTATGAACTGGCAAGGTACTGGGGAAGAGGCTTGGTAGACAAGCAGATTCTAAAAGATGAATTGGCTGCGAAAATTGCTTTTGAAACTTTTAATTTGTTAGACGCAAACCAAAGATTTTATAAGGATGAAACACAATATGTTGACCGACTTAAAATATTAGTGGAAATGAGAGATGAAATTGTGATGAAAGATCCAATGAATTATAAGCTCGTGAAATTCTGGAAAAGTTTAGGGGTTAAAAAATATTATTATCCTTAGTGTGAATAATTGAGCAGTTATCTTTCCCTATTATGGTTCCCTATTGAACCAAAACGCGGACGCTGTAAAATACATTCCTTCCTGTTATTATTTCCAGGTAGTTCGTGACATGTTGTCAGCCCGGGTGGCGGAATAGGTAGACGCAAGGGACTTAAAATCCCTCGGGTTCGCGCCCGTGCCGGTTCGAGTCCGGCCCCGGGCATGCAATGCCATCGGAGCAGGGGGAAATCATGGATCAGGCTACTACCGCAGTTAATCCTTCCGAAGAAATTATAAATATCGGCCCATTGGAGATCAGGTTTCTCCTCACGGGCGGAGATTGTAACGGCAGCGTTTCGATGTTCGAGGTGCTCGTCCCGGCGGGGCAGAAGCTGGCGGCGCCCGCCCACAGGAACGACGCCTTCGAGGAAATCCTCTACGGCGTCGAGGGCGTGCTGACCTGGACGGTGGACGGCGTCCCGATAGAGGTCGGCCCGGGGCAGTCGTTATGCATCCGTCCGGGGGCGCTCCACCGCTTCGATAATTTCACCGGCGAAGACGTAAAACAGCTCGTCGTCATCAGCCCCGCGATACTGGGCCCCGAGTACTTCCGCGAAGCCGCCGAAGTTATCAACGCCGCCGGCGGAGGGCCGCCCGACATTGCCGCGATGCTGGAAGTCTTCAGGCGTCACGGAATGACCGTACCCCCGCCGCCGAGTAAATAGCGGGCCCTGCCGGTTCGAGCCCGGCCTTGGGGCATGCGTTTTGATAGAGACAAAAATCTTCCTGTATATGGTCAAAAGGGATAAACGTATCTTTACAAAACAGACCCGGTGTCTTATATTAATTGATATATCATCCCTTAGAGCTATCGGCTTTAAGGCCCCGGGTTGCCTGTGCTCCCGGGTTTTTTATTTAATGACTACACCCTCCCAAAACGTTTCGACAGAAGAACGAGTTATATTTCTTGTCGATGGTTTCAATCTCTACCATGCCCTGGACTCAATGAGTTCCAAGCGCTCGGTATTCAAGACATATAAGTGGCTGGATTTAAGAGCCCTGTGTAGCAAATTCACAACCAGCAATCAGATTATCGAAGGTATTTTTTACTTTACTGCTTTAGCTCCATGGTCTCCTACTAAACGCATAAGGCATGAGATTTATATTTCCGCTCTTGAGTCCACCGGAGTCAGAACTGTATACGGAGATTTCAGGAGAGTAACAAGGCATTGCCCGAGATGCGGCGACTACGAGACTTACGAAGAGAAGAAGACCGACGTTAATATTGCGATTCATTTGTTTAAGCTCGCCTCGAAGAATAAATATGACAAATTAGTCCTCGTCACGGGCGATAGTGATATAATCCCCTCGATCGCGGCTGTAAGGGGTCTCTATCCTGAGAAAAAAGTCGGAGTCGCGATACCCATTGGCCGTAGGGCCGAAGATTTGAAAAGCAACTGCGACTTCAATTTCAAAATCAAGGAAAAACATTTGGCAACCAGCATTCTGCCCGACAGTATTACTTTGCAGAATGGAAGAATAATCACACGTCCTGTCGAGTGGACCTGACGCACCTCTCTTCGTCCACATCCCTGGCGGCCCCGGCCCCAGGCGTCTTCTTTTAATTCCGTGAAAATTGTTTTATCTGCCCGAAGGCGGGTCGCACGAAGTGCGTAAAAGCCTGCGTGTCCCGGCGCTCCATGTGTTAATATGGTTTCGTGAATGTTGCACGTACCATTGTGTTTTTCCTCGTTCTCGTCGTCTTCCTCGCGGGCGGGGCGTTCTGGCTGAGGAGCGCGTATTTCGGCGGGGACGCGGCCACGGAGGACTTTCTCTTCCGGCCCGCGAACAGCCTCGGCGACCCTCTTTTCGGCGTCTTCGAGGGCCGCGCGCCGTGCGGGAACGAGGACTGCAGCGCTCTCAAGATCGGGCTCGCGCTCTACCGGGACGACGTGACATGGGTGCCGACGACTTATCGGCTCGTCCGCGTATACGTCGGCAAGAGCGGCGAGCAGCACGTGAGCGAGGGCGGATGGAAGGTCGAGGGCGACGTCGAGGGCTATCCCGACTCGATGGTTTACGAGCTCGATGCGAACGCGCCCGCCGAGCTCAGGTCGTACTGGGCGATAAACGACGACCTCATTCTCATCCTCGACAAAAAGGGGAGGCCGCGCGTCGGCGACGCCGCGTTCGGATACCTGCTCAACAGGACGCAGTGAAATTCTCCGGTAATGCCGTGACCCGCCATGAGTGAATACGATCCGATAGATCTACTATTCGGCGGTATGCGCCAGCTCGGCCCCGGCGGGGACGTTTACACCCTCGCCGTCCTGCGCGGGCTTCCCGAAAGGCGGTACGGCGCCGTCGTAGACGCGGGCTCGGGCACGGGGCGGCAGACTATCGCGCTCGCGCGGGGGCTCGGCACGGTAGTCCACGCCGTCGATTCGCACGGGCCCTTCCTCGACGAGCTCCGCCGACGCGCGTCGGAAGCGGGCGTCGGGCGCCTCGTCGAAACGCACCTGATGGACATGGCGGACATACCGCGCGCGTTCGGCAATATAGACCTGCTATGGTCGGAGGGCGCGGCGTACGGCATCGGGTTCGAGAACGCGCTCCGCACATGGGCCCCCGCGGTCGGCGCGGGCGGGTTCATCGTCGCGAGCGAGCTTACGCTCCTGGACGGGGACCCTCCTCCGCGCGCGGCGAAATTCCTCGCGCGCGTGTATCCGGCTATACAAACCGTGGAGAAGAATGTCGAGGCCGGCCAGGCCGCCGGACTGAGAGCCGCCGCTACCCGCACGCTCCCCCGCGAGGCGTGGACCCGGGGCTACTACGACGCGCTCGGGCCGCGCGCGGAGAGCCTGAAAAATCATCCCGACGCTTCGGTGCGCGAGATGGCCGCCGAGACGCTGGAGGAGATAGAGGTATTCGAATCCTCCGGTGGAAGTTACGGCTACGTCTTCTACGGGTTCGAGCGCGTGTGACGCAATCACTCGCAACCTGAAAACCTGGCGAACCGCGCAATGTGCGATACAGCGAGCGCAGCGATAGTGAAAGCGCCCTCCGTATCGAAGAGCGCTTATCTTTTTGTCGGAATTGAAGTCGGAATTACGAAATTGAAATTTGTGTGGCCTTAGCTGGAAATGATGCGTGACGTATTAACGGATGGAAATCAGTTGATGATGTTTTTCTCTTCTTCCCGTCCCCATTCTTCGTCCTCGTCCTCATCATCTTCGTCGTCCCATTCTTCGTCGTCCTCATCGAACAGGTCGTCGTCTTCGTCCTCGTCCCAGGATTCTTCGTCCTCGTCCTCGTCCCAATCTTCCTCGTCGTCATCCCAGTCATCGTCTTTAACAAGCAATTCAAGTTCGATGTACATATGAAATCTCCCTGGAGCAATAATTTATCTGAAACGATACATCCTGACATGGAAAAGTCAAGAGAGTTTCGGGGGCCTGAACACGGCGCTAACACGTTTGAATTTTTGTGAAAATTTTGCGCATCCCGACGGGCCGCGGAAACGAGCGAAGGGCGTGATTTTTCCGCGTGGCGGGCCGTATTCGAGGGGCCTCCGAATGCGTCAGCAGCCGCCGAATTTCTGGATGAATTCCTCGGCCTTGAGGACCATATCCTCGGAGCCGATGAAGATGGGGGTGCGCTCGTGGAGCTCCGTCGGCTGTATGTCGAGGATCCTCCGCGCGCCGTCCGTCGCCCTGCCGCCCGCCTGCTCGACGACGAAGGCCATGGGGTTGCATTCGTAGAGGAGACGGAGCTTGCCCTTGGGGGCTTCCGTCGTGCCGGGGTACATGAATATGCCGCCCTGTATGATGTTCCTGTGGATGTCGGCGACCATGGATCCGATGTACCGCGCCGAGTAGGGGCGGTTCGTCGCCTTGTCGATGTCCCTGCAGTAGCGGAGGTATTGTTTCAGGCCCTCGGTGAAGCTGAGGAAGTTGCCCTGGTTTACGGAGTACGTCTTCCCCGTTTTCGGGATGATCATGTTCGGGTGCGAGAGGCAGAACTCGCCGATGGACGGGTCGAGCGTGAAGCCGTTCACGCCGTAGCCCGTCGTGTAGACGAGCATCGTGGACGAGCCGTATATAATGTACCCCGCGGCCGCCTGCCGGCTCCCCTTCTGGAGGAAATCCTCGATGGTGAGCGGGCCGTCTTCGGGCGACACCCTTTTGTATATGGAGAAGATCGTGCCGACGGAAATGTTGACGTCGATGTTGGACGAGCCGTCGAGCGGGTCGAGCGCGACGATATAGTTCGCGACCTTCGATACCTCGTCGTGGAAGGTGATGAAGTCCTTGTTCTCCTCGGAGGCGACGCCCCTGCACTGCCCGCCGAGCTCGAGCGCGGCGATGAATCTCGTGTTGGCGAAGACGTCGAGCTTCTTCACTTCCTCGCCCTGGACGTTCGTCATCCCGGCGCTGCCCAGAATATCGACGAGGCCGGCCTTGTTCACCTCGCGGTTCACCACCTTGGCCGCGAGGCCGAGGTCGCGGAGCAGCCTCGACAGGTCACCCCGCGCGTAGGGGTATTCCGTCTGTTTTCGTATTACGAATTCGTCCAGTGTCTCGACGCCTATCATAGCGCCTTAATATTACCAAAATTCGGGGACTTGTGAAACGGCCCGTGCGCGCGGCGGTGAAAACGCGAGGGCGCTGGCCGGGGGCGCGGGTGCGTTACTCCGCACCGCCCGCGGTATTCGGCCCGGGGGATTCCCCGGGCGGCGCGGACGGTGAACCCGTGGGTGTACCCGGCGGTGCTCCGGGGAGCGCGCCGCCGCCGAGGATTTCCTTTAGGGCGTCCGAATCCGTGAGCCTCATCGCGGCCTCGAATCCCTCCTTCCGAATCAGCTCCCTCGCCTTTTCGACGCTCGCGCCGAGGTCTTCGGGCAAAAGCGCCTTGGCCACGCGCGAGCCTTCGTCGAGATGCGGGAGGACCACGGAATCCTCGAACACGGGATTATCTTGCGAATAGAAGAAGCCGAGGGCCGAGACGAGCATGAGCGCCGTCATCGCCCCGAAGACGGCCCCGAGCGCGCCGCCCGCGAGCCTGTTCAAAAGCCCGAGCCGGAGGGCGCCCGTCAGCTTCGCCGTTAGCCAGCCGATGAGCTGTACCGCAATATAGAACAGGACGACGAGCGCGGCGAAGCCTATGACGTTCGCCATGGGCTCGTTTTCCACGACGCCGCGCGCCGTGAGCTCCCGCCCGAGGGCGCCGTAGAACATGATCCCCGCTGCGAGGCCGGCGACGAGCGCGAGGACGGAGAAGACCTGGCTTATGAGGCCGCGCCGGATTCCGACGAGGGTGAAGACAGTGATTATCGCGAGGAGCGTGATGTCGAGCCAGTGCATGGGGGTGCGTGTAATTTTAGCTGATTATACCGCGCCGTGTCATCGCCGCACGCGATTGTTCGTGAGATAATTTTATCGTGAAATACCGCCCGGTTATATTTATTTTGACTTATATATGCAGTTCAGATAATTTAACAGGCGATGGATTTTTCCGAAATCATCTCCGTCGTAAATCCAGAGCTGGACGAGGTTGAGCAGGAGCTCGAGCTCAACATCAAGTCGCCCGTTCCGCTGGTCTACGAGATCTCGAAATACCTCCTCGGGAGCGGGGGCAAGAGGCTCCGTCCGTCCGTGGTCCTCCTCGCGAGCGGCGCGTGCGGGCTAACGGGGGGTGCGGAAAGGGTTTACGCCGGGGCGGCGCTGGAGCTTATCCACACCGCTACGCTCCTCCACGACGACGTCGTGGACGAGGCGAATCTCAGGCGCGGCAGGCCCGCGTCGAACGTCGTATGGGGGAACAAGGCCACGGTGCTCGTCGGCGACTTCATGCTGGCGAGATCGCTCGGGCTCATACAGGCGTGCGGGAGCCTCGAGCTCATAAAGGCCGTGACGGACGCGGCGGCCAGGCTCGCCGAGGGGCAGGTGCTTGAAGTGATGAGCGCCAGCAACATGCTCGAAGTGTCCGAAGAGGTCTGCTTCGGGATAATCGAGAACAAGACGGCGTCCCTCATCGAAAGCTGCGGGCGCGTGGGCGCGGTCCTCGCCGGGGCGGACGAAGGGGCGAAGAGCGCGCTTTCGGCGTACGGGTTCGACATAGGCGTCGCGTTTCAATTAGTCGATGACGCGCTCGATTATTCGTCCACCGAGAAGGAGTTCGGGAAGGGCGTCGGGCAGGACCTCGTCGAGGGGAAGATGACGCTCCCGCTCCTGTATTCGCTGGGGCAGTCCACGGAGGCCGAGAGGGAGAAGGCGGACGCTATTCTCTCGGACGGGGACGGATTTTCGGACGAGGACCTTGCGTTCGTAAGGGGGCTCGTCGATAAGTACCGCGGGGTGGACAGGACGATAGACGCCGCGAAGGATTTCATACACAAGGCCCGGACGGCCGCGTCCGCGCTGCCCGAGAACGGCTATAAAAAATCACTCCTCATGCTTGCCGATTACGTCGCCGAGAGGAAGAGCTAGGCTTCCTTCTTTTTCAGATCGTACATCATGACGTAGGCGTCTTCGCCCGTGTCGGAATAGTATTTCCGCCTCGTGTGAATGGTGCGGAACCCGAGCTTTTCGTAGAGCGTCCTCGCGCCGAGGTTCGACACCCTGACTTCGAGAATGGCTATGTTGAGCCCTTTGGCGGCCGCCTTGCCGAGGCAGCTCCGCATGATCTTTTCGCCGAGCCCCATGTTCCTGAAGTCCGGGTGCACCGCTATGTTCAGGATGTGTATTTCGTCGAGGACCGTCCACGTGAAGATGTACCCGACGACCATGCCGCCGAACCTGAGGACCTCGTTGTAGTATTTGCCCGAGAGTATCTCCCTTTCCAGCACTCGCCTCGGCCAGGGCGTGGGGAAGCTCACGTTCTCGATGGCCACGATGCCGTCGAGGTCGCTTAATTTCGTGCTGCCGAGCTCGTAGCCGGGGGCCTTTTCCATACTAATATTGTTTCAGACGGCGGGGCCGATGTCTATACGGGATTGATTAAGACCGGCACGCCGGTTCGTGTGTTTCGGGTCAGCTCCCCGGGCTCATCCCCCCTATGAGGATGCCGAGTATCTCCTGCGCGGCGACGGATATCACCGTGCCCGGCCCGAAGACGGCCGTGACGCCGGATTCGTAGAGAAATTCGTAGTCCTGCTTCGGTATGACGCCGCCGACTACCACCATTATGTCGCCCCGGCCGAGCTTCCTGAGCTCGCTTATTAGCCCGGGGACGAGGGTTTTGTGCCCTGCCGCGAGGCTCGACACGCCGACTACGTGGACGTCGTTCTCGACGGCCTGGCGCGCGGCTTCGAGCGGGGTCTGGAACAGCGCGCCGATATCGACGTCGAAGCCTAAATCGGCGAAGCTCGTCGCGATTATCTTCGCGCCCCTGTCGTGGCCGTCCTGCCCCATCTTGGCGACGAGTATCCTGGGCCTACGTCCCGCCTTCTTCGCGAACCTGTCCGACATCTCGCGCGCCTTCCGGAATTCCCTGTCCTGGGACATCTCGCCGGAGTAGACGCCGGATATCGAGCGTATGACGGCGACGTAGCGCCCGAAGACCTTCTCGCAGGCGTCGGATATCTCGCCCAGGGTGGCGCGCTTGCGCGCGGCGTCCACGGCGAGCTCAAGGAGATTTCCGTCGCCCGTTTCGGCGCACCTGGTTATGGCTTCGAGGGCGAGCCTTACGGCCTTCGCGTCGCGCTCCTTCTTCAGCTTCTTGAGGCGCTCGATCTGCGCCTTACGGACGAGCGTGTTGTCCACTTCGAGTATTTCTATGTCGGAATCCTGACCGGACTGGAATCTGTTGACACCGACGATGACGTCCTGCCCCGAGTCTATCCTCGCCTGCTTCCTCGCGGCGGCCTCTTCGATACGCATCTTCGGGAGGCCGGTCTCTATGGCCCTGGCCATGCCGCCGAGGGACTCTATCTCCTCGATGTGCGCCCAGGCGCGGCGGGCTATCTCGCCCGTCAGATACTCGACGTAGTAAGAGCCCGCCCAGGGGTCTATCGACTTGCAGACGTTCGTCTCTTCCTGGAGATATATCTGCGTGTTCCTCGCTATGCGCGCCGAGAAGTCCGTCGGCAGAGCTATCGCCTCGTCGAGGGCGTTCGTGTGGAGGGACTGCGTGCCTCCCAAGACGGCGGCGAGGGCCTCGACGCACGTCCTTACCGCGTTATTGAAAGGGTCCTGCTCGGTGAGGCTCCAGCCCGACGTCTGGCAGTGCGTCCTGAGCGCCATCGATTTCGGGTTCTCCGGGCCGAATCTTTTTATGAGCTTCGCCCAGAGCATCCTCGCGGCGCGCATCTTGGCAATCTCCATGAAGTGGTTCATGCCGATGCCCCAGAAGAACGAGATGCGGGGCGCGAAGTCGTCTATCTTCATCCCTGCGCTTATGCCGGCGCGGACGTATTCGAGGCCGTCGGCGAGCGTGTAGGCGAGCTCGATGTCGGACGACGCCCCGGCCTCTTCCATGTGGTAGCCGCTGACGCTGATGGAGTTGAATTTCGGCATGTTCCCGGCCGTGTACTTGAATATGTCGGCGATGATCCGCATGGAAGGCGCGGGGGGGTAGATGTACGTATTCCGCACCATGAATTCCTTGAGTATGTCGTTCTGTATGGTGCCGCTGAGATCGGCGTGCCTGACGCCCTGCTCCTCGCCCGCGACGATGTAAAAGGCGAGGACGGGCAGCACCGCGCCGTTCATGGTCATCGATACGGAAATCTCTTCGAGCGGGATCCTGTCGAAGAGTATCTTCATATCGAGTATGGAGTCTATCGCGACTCCCGCCTTGCCGACGTCGCCCACTACCCTCTCGTGGTCGGAGTCGTATCCCCTGTGCGTCGGGAGGTCGAAAGCCACGGAAAGCCCCTTCTGTCCCGCGGCGAGGTTCCGCCTGTAAAACGCGTTCGATTCCTCGGCCGTCGAGAACCCGGCGTACTGGCGTATGGTCCACGGGCGCGTCGTGTACATGGACGCGTACGGGCCGCGGAGATAGGGCGCGATGCCGGCGGCGTAGTGGAGGTGCTCCATTCCGAGGAGGTCCTTTTCGGTGTAGACGTCGCCGACCGGAATCTCCTCGGGGGTCATCCAGTCGCGGTTCGAATCGGTGGATTTCCCGCTGCCGTTTTTCTTCCTGTAATCGATGCCTGTAAAGTCGGGTTTCAAGACCTGTCACCTCTCACCGAATCTATTCCCGAAATCCGCTGGAATTTTTCGAGGGCTTCGGCGGCGTTAGAGTGCGCGTGAATGAAATCGTCTACGCCCGCCGCTCTCAGCTCTTCTATATGTTCTTTAGGATTTCCGGCGACGACGATATACGCGTCCGAATTACCGTCCTTTATAAGTTTGCAGATTTCAGGGGCGAGCTCCGGGTATTCCTTGTCGGAGCTGCAAATGACGATTATGCGCGCGCCGCTCCTGAGGGCGTCTTCCGCGCTGCTCTCTACAGTCTCGTGCGGCTCGCCCTCCACCACCCTGAACCCGGCGCATCCGAAGAAGTTGGTCGAGAATGTCGCCCGAGCGTTACGCATCGATACGCTCCCGATCGGGAGGAGATACACCGCCGGGGTCTCGCCCGTCTTCTTCGCGTGCTCGATCGTCTTCAGACGTAGCGACTCGAAAGCCGCCGCACCCCTGTAGGGCGTGAGAGGCGGGGCTACAGGCTCGGAGTCCCCTTCGGGCACTGCGTCGCCGAGTGTCGCTCCCTTTTTCGAGAGGCGCTCCTTCAACTTTGCGACGGACGAGAACGGCCCGCCCGGTTTCTTTCCGCGTTTGAGAGCGGTTTCGGAAACGGGGCCTGAAATGTCGGGCTCCTTTTCCGTCGTGTTAGGGTACTGGTTCACGCCGACGAAGACGTCGGCCCTCGCCGCAATGCGTGCGTCCCTTTCGGCCCTCGTCTTCGAAATGCGCTCCTGTATGAATCCGTTCTTGAAGGCCGCTACGAAGCCGTCCTGCTTCTCGACTTCGAGGAATAACTCGAGTGACGCCCCGGCTATCGAGTCCGTGAGCCTTTCTATATAATACGAGCCCGAAGCCGGGTCCCTGACGCGGTCGAGGTAGGATTCGTGCTTCAAGATGAGCTGTGTGTTCCGCGCCATGCGGAGGGTGAACCCGTCCGGCTGCTTGTACGCCGAGTCGAGCGGGAGGACGCTCACCGCCTCGCCGCCTCCTATGGACGCGGCCATGGCCTCGACCGTCCCTCGCAGCAGGTTCACGTAGGGATCGAAGACCGTCTTGTTCCACGAAGACGTGCGGGCCTCCAGCTTCATTTTCTTCGACTCCTCGCGCGCGGGCCCGTACCTGTCCATAATCTCGGCCCAGAGTAGCCTCGCCGCCCTCAGCTTCGCTATCTCCATGAAGTAGTTCGAGCCGACGGAGAAGGAGAACTTCGTCTGCGCCGCTATCGTGTCGGGGGAAAGGCCCCCGGACGTGAGGCGGCTCATGTATTCGACGCCGGACGCGAGGGTGAACGCGAGCTCCTCGACGGCCGAAGCGCCGGAGTCGTGAAAGACGCTCCCGTTAACGAGTATCGATTTGAGGTGCGCCGCGTGCTCCGCGAGATACGAGACAAGGATTCCGAGCTCTTTGAAAGATTCGTCTTCGCCGCCCGGGAAGCGCCCCGTCAGCGCGAAGCGTCCCAGAATGTCGGCCTCGATGGAGCCCGCGAGCTTCGAGATATCAGCGCCGCGCTTTTCGGCTTCGATGAGGAATAGCGCGAGTATGGCCGCCGCGCCGTCTCCGGCCCTGAAGTTGACGGCCACCTCTTCGAGCGGAATTTTCTTCAGGAGCTTCGTCATGTCCGAAGCCGTCCGGAGGGGGATGCCGTATATCGCGCCGCCCCTGACGTCGCAAATGAAAGTCAGCGAGTCGGCACCGTTTTCTATGGCGTCGAGCGCCAGCTTGTTGGCCTCGGCAGGGGATGGGGCCGTGACGAGCTCGTCTATCCGCCAGGGGTTCCTGCCGCCTGCCGCGCCCCTGACGTAGGGGAATTCGCCGGGCAGGGCGCCCGTCAGGTATTCGAGGCCGTCCATGTCCTCCGCGGTGTAAAAGGGCTTTACAGTGAAGCCCTCGTACGGCTTCCAGTCGAGGACGGAGACGTCCTTCCCCTTGAGGTCTTTCGTGATTTCCTTTTCCCAGTCCGAGGGGCTGACGGGCGGAAACTCTTCGAACAGCTTTTTCATAGCGTCTTCTTTTCCATATATTAATTTTTATTGAATACCGTTATTTATGATTATCACCCACGGGACTCAATAATAATAATTAAAACTCGGGTCCATGCAACCCGGCCTTCTTGACACCATAGGGTTATGCGGTAATCTTTAAAATTCCGCCCAATTGATATTCATTTTCAACTTCCCGGCGGGCCTTTTTTATGGGATTTACGGAGAATGAAGGCCTCCGGCGCGAGCACGAAATCGAGAGGGGTTAGATGAGAAAAACTGCTATAATATCCGTGGCCGCAGTCCTGCTGCTCCTTGTTTTCGCCCTGCCTTCGTACTCCTCCCCGCCCGAAGCCAAGAGGATACTCTCGCTCGTCGATTACATCGGGGGCGATTACCGTAACGCCGTAAGCGGCGGCGAGATAATAAACGGCGACGAATACAGAGAGATGCTCGAGTTCTCGTCCGAGGTGGGCGGGCTCTTCTCGGACATGGAGAAGGAGGGCGGGGACAGCGCCGGGCTCGGGCCCGACCTCGCCAGGCTGAGCGGCCTTATCAAGGACAAGGCCGACCCGGCCGAGGTCGAGAGGCTTTCGGCGTCGATAAAGTCGAAGATAATAACGGCGTATAATATAGTTCCGCACCCTCCCGAGCCTCCTTCCGTCGCCAACGGGGAGGCCCTTTACGGGGCGCAGTGCTCCCTCTGCCACGGCACGGCCGGGGCCGGTGACGGCCCTGTGGCAAGCGGGCTCAATCCGGCGCCCGCGAATTTCATCGATCCCGAAGTTTCGTCCGTCCTTTCACCCTTCAAGGTTTACAACACGATGTTTTACGGCATAGCCGGGACGGGGATGCCTTCGTTTCCACAGCTCTCGGACGAGGAAAAATGGGACGTCGCCTTCTACGTGATGTCGCTCGGGTGGACCGAAGCCGACGTTTCGAAGGGCGAAGCGGCCGCTTCGGGCGTGCCGGCCGACCTGGGGGATTATAAAACCCTCGCCACCCTCTCCAACTCGGAGCTCGAAGGGAAGATATCGGAGAGCGTGAAGAACCCCGGGGACGCCGCTTTTGTCCTCGCGTACCTGAGAAAGGGGGCCGCCGCCGAGGCCCCTTCGGGCAAGTCGCCGGTCGCGCTGACGAAGTCGCTCCTCGCGGAGTCGATGGACCTCTACAAAAAGGGGGAGACGGACGCCGCCTACAAGAAGGCGCTCGACGCCTATCTCGAAGGGTTCGAGAAGGTCGAGACGGACCTCTTCGTCAAGGACAAGGCGCTCGCGACGGGTATAGAGTCGCGGTTCGGCGAGCTGCGCGGCGCGATGAAATCCGGTAAGCCCGCGGACGAGGTGCTCGCCCTCGGGAGCGTCATCGACGGCGACCTGACCACCGCGGGGACGGTCCTTACGAGCGGGGATGCGAGCACTTATATCTCGTTCGTAAACTCTTTCGCGATAATAGTCAGAGAAGGGCTCGAGGCGATTCTCATAATCGCGGCGATAATAGCCTTCATGGGGGCTTCGGGCGCGACCCGGCAGATAAAGTACATACACTACGGCTGGATACTGGCGCTCGCGGCCGGTCTCGCGACGTGGTTCCTCGCGAGCACGCTCATATCCATCAGCGGCATGCAGAGGGAGCTCATCGAAGGCATCACCTCCATCGTTGCCGCCGTCGTGCTCTTCTACGTGAGCTATTGGCTCATATCGAAGGTAGACGTGCGCGTATGGAAGCACTACATAAAGGGGAAGGTCGAAAGGGCGCTGTCCACGGGGAGCGTCGTAACGCTCGCGAGCGTATCGTTCTTCGCCGTCTACAGGGAAGCCTTCGAAACGGTCCTCTTCTACCAGGCGCTGTGGCTCCAGGCCGGGAATTCGCGCCACGCCGTCATATGGGGGGCCGTCGCGGGCGCCGCGGTCCTGGTCGTCCTTTTCTACGTGATATTCAAGCTCGCGCTCAGGATTCCGCTGAAATACTTCTTCTCCTTCACGAGCGTATTCCTTTACCTCCTGGCCTTCATACTCATAGGCAAGGGCATAAAGGAATTCCAGGAAGCGGGGATCGTCGGCATCACGCCGCTCGGCTTCCTGCCGCAGATAGACGTCCTCGGCTTCTACCCGACGCTGGAGACGGCGGTCCCGCAGGCGGTGCTGCTCCTGGCGTTTCTCTTCGCCGTCTTCTGGATGTATTCCGTTAACGGGAAGAAGCGCCCGGACGAGGCCGGTATCCCGGCCGGCGTCAGGGACATGCGGGCCGCGCTCGGGCAGATGAAGAGCGACCTCGCCGAATGGAAGGGGCGCGAGGACGGGGACGAGCTCGGGAGGAAGATAGAGGACGCGATAGCCCGCGTAGGGGACCTCGAAGAGAGGCTCTCGGACCTCGGGAGCTCGGCGTCCTCCCACGCCCACCCGCAGGGGACGAAGTAAGGCGGTGGGTACATCATGTTCACATTAACATGACTGGGATAGTCTAAACCTCGCAAAGATTATCACTTTTATCGATGCAAAAAGCTATTGGCTTCTTACCTTCCCGGAGAGCCAGTAGACCTCTGGAATTTTGGAAAGCCGGTATTATTATATTCGGTACTATTATATATGGATTTGCATGTGGACACCGAAAACCGGATTTGATAATATGATAATTAGCCGGTTCGGTTGGGAGGCGGTTGTGAACCCGAAAAATATCAGACCTAAAATAGTGATCCTGGTAATTTACAAGATAAGTGATGGGCATTGGCGGGGATTTTGCAGCCCTTACGATGTATCTTGCAACGGCGCTACGAAAAAGGGAGTACTTGAATCCTTAAAAGAATTGGTCTCTCTCTACGAAGAGGGATTGGAGCAGTACGGTTATCCAAGGCATTTGAGCATTAAACCGCTATCCGACCCGGAGGATGAGAAGGTGTTGAAAAAAGCCCTTCAGCTTATAGCAGAAACAGAAAAAGAAAAACTGACGAAAGACTATTACAAATATCAGGAACAGGAGTGTAATAAGTTTACTATTAAAAATCAGGAACACAGTCTTTCAGGATACTACTACCATCAACAACCTGCAGCAGGCTAGGATTGCCCAAGCAAACCCAAATAGAGTTTAAAGTCGTAGTTTAAGTGTATTAGAAAGTGCGCCGCCGAGAAGTTCGCCAAGTTTAAAATAATTGAGAAAAGCGGGTCCGTTATTCGGTTTGAATTGTTTGAAAAGGGAATTATATACTTGACACACACAAATAACGTGTTAGAATATAATTATGAACAAACCAAGAAAGCAAGTCAACGCGCCGCAACCCAGTTCTTTTGAATTTTTCGAGCGATTCCCCGACGAGGACTCGGCGAGAGAATACGTAGAGTCGGCAAGGTGGCCCAATGGAATTATCTGCATACACTGTGGCCATGATGAAGTTTATAAAATCCGCAAAGGAAAGCTATATACTTGCAAATCATGCAGAAAGCAGTTTACAATAAGAACAGGCACAGTAATGGAGGATTCTCATATTGCCATTCGCAAATGGTTATATGCGATGTATCTCGTTAGTACCGCCCGAAAAGGAATATCCTCAATACAGTTATCGAAAGAGCTTGGCATCACCCAGAAATCAGCTTGGTTTATGCTTCACAGAATACGAGAGGCTTGTCATATGGATGGACAAATTAGCGGCGTAGTCGAAGCGGATGAGACTTATATCGGCGGCAAAGAAAAAAACCGTCATAAGAACAAAAAGCTTGGTTTGGGACGTGGCCCGGTAGGTAAAACCGCCGTATTTGGAACGTGTAGCCGCGATGGAGAAGTGAGAGCTATGGTTATCGAGGACACCGAGGGCGAAACGATTCAAACTGCTTTATCAAAAAACGTCGCGCAAGGCTCGAAGCTGTACACGGATGAACATAGATCGTATAAAACGGTTAATGGTTATCGGCATGAATCTTTAAATCACAACATTGGCGAGTACGTCCGTGGGGAAGTTCATACTAACACCGTAGAAAGCATGTGGGCTCTAATAAAGCGCGGGCATTATGGAACCTTCCACCAGTGGAGCAAGAAACATTTAAATAGGTATATCGACGAATTTTGTTTTCGCCTGAACACAAGGGGCCTTCCCGCTTTTGATAGGAAGCCCGGAAATTGCGGCATAACGTTCTCTAGGGCACTCGTGGTAGGCATGGAGGGGCGTAGGCTGAAATACAAGGACTTAATACAATGAAGCGAGAGGAATATCCCACTTTCCCAGCAATGGTGCGGAGCGTGGTAAAATCGAAAAACCCTCCCCCGTTTTTACACGGCATCACAAGATACGTTGATATGTTCTGTGGCATTGGGGGATTTCATTTGGCGGCGTCAGCATTTGGCATGGAGTGCGTATTCGCTTGCGATATAGACGAAGAGGCTCGTCGAACTTATGAGCACAATTTTAACATTAGGCCAGAAAGCGATATTTCCCGCATTAAACCGAACAACGTACCGGATCACGACATCTTCTTCGCCGGTTTCCCTTGTCAACCATTCTCGATAATAGGGAACCGTCAAGGGTTTAGCGATATTCGCGGAACTCTGTTTTTTGAAATCGTTAGAATACTGGAAGCTAAAAGGCCGCGCGCCGTACTCTTGGAAAATGTGAAGCAATTAGTATCGCATGATAAGGGACGCACCCTAGAGCGAATTGTTCAGGAGCTGGAAAATTTAGGCTATCACATTTCATGGAAGATTTTAAATGCATTAGATTACGGGTTGCCCCAAAAACGTGAGAGAATCTTAATCGCAGGCACTTTAGACGATTTTACGGATTTCACGTGGCCGGAAGGCAATAAGCCGATGAAGCCTTTAAGTGAAATATTGGAGAAAGACCCCGACCCCAAACATTTCGTAAGCGAGCGGATTCTGAAACGCAGACAAGCCGCGCATACGAGCAAGCACAATCCTGGCATTTGGCATGAGAACAAACAGGGCAATATATCGAGCTATCCCTATTCATGCGCTTTAAGGGCCGGAGCGTCATATAATTACTTATTGGTGAATGGAGAAAGAAGGCTAACTCCCCGAGAAATGCTCCGCTTGCAAGGATTCCCGGATTCTTTTGAAATTGTTTGCAACGATACTCAAGCCAGAAAACAGGCGGGTAACGCCGTACCCGTCCCGCTAGTCAAAGCAGGTATTGAAGGAATATTGAATGTCATCGGAGCCTCCAAAACTCAAAGGAAAAAACAAAGCGCGCAATAGTCCGTACCCGCTAGGCGAGTTCCCCGATGATGTAGTTAAGGGAATCGGAAAGCTTATCGTGCATCGCTTGGCGATAGGGCATGCCGATATTAATGGAGATGATTTCGCGGGAATATTCGCCAAATCTATTAGCGGCGAGCATAGAAACAAGCCATTAGGGGTTACGGACGTAATATGGAATGGATGTTCATGGTCGGTAAAAACAATCAAGAGCGTAAAGCCATTCACTCAACCGCAAGTCAGGCTGATAGCTGGCCGAAACTCTCCCACTTATTCCTATGGCGCAACTAACCTAACAGAAGATATTCAAAAAACGGGCAGGCAAATCTTAAGCATTTGGAATGAACGAGTCAACCAATCTTTAAATGAACATGACGACTTAAGGATTGTAGTGTTAATGAGGAACATGGATACGCTAGAGTTTACGTTGTTTGAATTTGAAGCTGGTCGCTACGTTCCTTCTAACTATACTTGGCAAGAAAATAGGAACAACAATTTCGAGGGTTTTGACGCGAAAACGGGCGAGCATTGCTTTACTTGGCAACCGCATGGCTCTCAGTTCACTGTTTTCAAATCTGTTCCTGCATCGGCTTACAGGTTCCGCATCACCAAACATCCGGGTCTTATCGAGCCCCAGCATGTTTTAAGGCTGATTCAATTTAACGATGACTGGATAGAGCGTGTTACGTGAATGAGTTCAAAGTCTCACATGTCGAAAGTGAGGGCGAAAAACACTACCCCCGAAATAAAAATCAGACAGATTTTGTGGAAGATGGGCAAACGGGGTTATCGCCTGCATCGCTCCGACTTGCCGGGAAAGCCCGATATCGCTTTTATCAAGCGGAAGAAAGCCATTTTTGTACATGGCTGTTTTTGGCATGGGCATAATTGCCGCGCGGGTAGAAATACTCCCGGCACAAACACTGATTACTGGGGGCCTAAACTCGCAAGAAATCAGGCGCGAGATAAAAAACACGTTAGTGAGCTTAAATCCCTGAATTGGGATGTCCTTATTATTTGGGAGTGCGAATTGAAAAACCGGGAAGCCGTCGAAAAACGAATCAAAAACTACCTATGTGTGTCAAGTATATAATTCCCTTTGAAAATGATTCCGATGATGTACCAACTGCAATGTGGGTAATGCACAGGTCCAAATATATTTATACGGATGATTTAAAGAAGGCTTGCGCCAATCTGAAAGTTACTGAAAAAGAGTTGTTGGGATATTCCTGAGTCCTCATTAGTTCGCGGCCTATTTTCCCGGGGGCGTTTTCTTGTCCGTATTTCCATAACCATATAGAATTATCTGATGAACAGGAAGGCCGTAATAATCCTCTCGGGGGGAATCGACAGCACGACGCTGCTGTACGATACGGCGGCGAAGGGCTACGAGGTTTCGGCCCTCACATTCATCTACGGGCAGAAGCACGAGAGGGAGATAAGCTCGGCGCGGGCCATATGCGGGCGTATGTCAGTCCCTCACATGGTCGTCGATCTTTCGGGGCTGAAGCCGCTCCTTTCCGGCTCGGCGCTGACCGACCCGGGCGTCGATATTCCGGACGTGCCGGAGACGTCGGAGCACTACGAGACGCTGAAATCGACTATAGTCCCCAACCGTAACGCCATATTCCTCTCGATAGCCGTCGGGTACGCGGTGAGCTCGGGGGCGGGCGCCGTTCTCTTCGGGGCGCACCATTCCGACAGGGGCGTCTATCCCGACTGCAGGGCCGAATTCGTCGAGGCGTTCCAGGCGGCGGAGAGGCTCGCGACGGACATGCCGGAGCTTCGCATAGAGGCCCCCTACGCCGGGTTCGACAAGTCGGAGATAGTCCGGCTCGGGGCCGGGCTCGGGGTGCCGTTCGGGCTCGCCTGGAGCTGCTACAAGGGCGGGGAGATACACTGCGGGGTGTGCAGCTCCTGCAGGGAGCGCAAGAGGGCGTTCGCCGAGGCCGGGGTCCCCGACCCGACGGGGTACAGGGCATGAAGATAAGCGAGATATTCTTCTCGCTCCAGGGCGAGGGGATAGAGATAGGGCTCCCTACCGTGTTCGTCAGGCTCTTCGCGTGCGACCTCCGGTGCTCGTGGTGCGACACGATGTACGCCGTCGAGGGGAGGGATTTTAAGGACATGACCGTCGAGGCCGTCATGGAGGAGATAGCGTCATACGGGTGCCGGAGGGTATGCATCACGGGGGGCGAGCCGCTCATCCAGGCGAAGGAGGCGGCGGCGCTGGCGGCGATGCTTACGGCGGAGGGATACTGCATCGTCCTCGAAACGAGCGGGCACAAGATGCCACCGCCCGAGTTCTGGGGGGAAAACACGGTCATCAGCATGGACTGCAAGTGCCCCGGGTCGGGGATGGAGGGGCGGATGGACTTCGGCCTCTTTTCGAAGCTCCGTCCCGGGGACCAGCTCAAGTTCGTCATAGGCGGCGACGCCGATTACGAATACGCGAAGAAGGTTATTTCCGACAATGAAATCAGGGCTAATATCATATTCCAGCCTGTGGGCGGAGAGGGGCTCGGGGCGCTGACGGACCGCGTCCTCGCAGACAGGCTCGGCAGGGTGCGCGTCCTGCCGCAGCTCCACAAAATTCTGTGGGGGAACAAACGTGGTGTATAATAAATAGTTCCCGGTACGGGAATCCGCCTTGTTGTTTTTAATGGTCATTATGTTATAATCCGCAAGCGGTTTTGCACATTTATTATGTATGGGGAGTGAATAGATGCAGAGGTTGATAATGGAAGAGATAAGGGAAAAATACGACTACGAGCCTTTCGCAGACACCGAAGAGTACAGACAGGTGAACGGCGATTGTATATACAGCTGGGTCGAGCTGATGAAAAAGAAGGGCACGAACAGTATCGATGCCATCCTCGACATCGCCACCGGCGCGGGCACCATGGTTCAGATCGTATTCGATTACCTTCCCGAGAGCTGGCGCAAGGCAGCCGTGATGTGCCTCGACCAGTCGGGCGAGGCCCTTAAGCTCGCCCAGTCGAAGCTCGAAAAGACCGTCGAAAGGCTGAAGCTCGTTCACTCGTTCGTCGAGGACATGACCCTCGACGACAGCAGCATCGACTTCGCCGTCTGGGGCAACGGGATACATTATCTGTCCGAAGAGGACCAGCTCGACAGCATCAAGAGAATAAAGCAGGCGTTAAAACCGGGCGGGTTTTTCTTCTTCAACACGGCGTTTTACGAAGAGGCCAGGCCCGTCGAGACGCTGCCCTTTTACCGCACGCAGGTCAAGACGGCCGTTCAGTATCTAAGGGAGCGCGGCGTCAGCAGGCTGAAGGACGATTCGAGGACCGAGGCTTCGAAGTTCCTCCCGAAGGCGTATTACGAGGAGCTCGTACAGAGGTCGGGCTTCAAGCTCGTCGAGGTAAAGGAGTTCGCCGTGGACATGAAGCGCGAGGCCTGGGAATACATAAGCTCCTTCCAGCAGTACGCGGCGGGGGCTCTCAGGGGCTACCCCGTGGACGAGGCCGTCCGCGCGATGAGAGAGGCCGTACAGCCCGCCCTGGAGCAGCACGGCGAGAGGGACAGCGACGGAAACCTCTATATCACCCGCAAGTGGCTCGCCATAAGCTCCCAGGTCTGAGAAGGGCTCGTTTCCACCCGAGACAGAATTCTCCCGCGTCACGCAGGACGCATATAAAGCTCCGCCGTTACCCGGCACAAGCCGCCTATTGCTGAGAGTCCTCCTCACCCTTTATCCCTGTTTTGGTTTCGGTTGCTTTCGAGCGGTACTGGATGAGCTACTGTGCAGCCGGCGAAGGACGACCGAATGCTCACTTGCTCGCATCCGTTCCGCGCTGGGGAGAGGGGAATTAAAAAGAAAAGCAAAAGACTGGATTCCCGACCCGGCTTCGCCCGTGGGCTACGCCGCGGCAAGTACAGGCTTGTTGTTGAGGAAAGTAAGTTGCGCGCTGTACTAGATAAGCGTTTGCGCTTCAAGGCCGGGGTGTCCGATTCCTCGCTCGCTCGCAATCGTTGGGAATGACAGAAACTGAATGGATTCCTGCTATTTTGTGTTGAGCTGCTTTAGGGCTGTACCGGATGGACTTCTGTGCAGTCAGCCTGAGGCGTCCAATTCCTCACTCGTTCGGAATCGTTGCGGGGAATGACAGACTGGAAAACTTCTCCGCTGAAAGTTAAGTTGAATTCTCCCATAACGCAAGCCGCACAGGCTGCGTAAAACCCCCTCCTCGCGAAAGCGGAATTCCCCGGATACATATCATGATTTGAAAGCGTGGGAAAGGGGCGGAGCCCCGCACGAAGCGTGGAATTCCCGCGCCGCGGCTTTTCGGGCGTAGCTGCCGTTCACGCGTTCCCGGGGATGCACCGCGGCCAAAGCCGCGACGTCTTCTCTCCGGGCCGCACGCGCATGACTCTCCCGCCGGAAGGCACAGCTCTCCCGTTACGGAATTTCCCTCTTTAATCCGGGATTTCGGATATACAGCCCTGATTACATCAGGTTGTAGTAGTCGAGGCCGAGGTGCGTGATGAGCTCTTCGCCCTTCAGGTACCTGAGGGTGTTCTTCAGCTTCATGAGCTGAATGAAGAGGTCGTGCTCGGGGTAGAGGTCTTCGCCGTGCATAGGGCTCTTGAAGTAAAACGAGAGCCATTCCTGTATGCCGTCGAGACCGGCCCTGCTCGCGAGGTCCAGAAACAGCACCAGGTCGAGCACTATCGGGGCCGCAAGTATGCTGTCCCTGCAGAGGAAGTTGACCTTTATCTGCATCGGGTAGCCGAGCCAGCCGAATATGTCGATGTTGTCCCAGGCTTCCTTGGCGTCGCCCCTCGGAGGATAGTAGTTGATCCTTACCTTGTGGTAATAATCCGAATATAATTCGGGGTAGAGCTCGGGCTGGAACATGTATTCGAGGACGCTCAGCTTGCTCTCTTCCTTGGTCTTGAAGGAATAGGGGTCGTCGAGCACCTCGCCGTCGCGGTTCCCGAGTATGTTCGTCGAAAACCACCCGTGAAGGCCTATCATCCTGCTCTTGAGGCCCGGGGCGAGGATCGTCTTCATGAGCGTCTGACCTGTCTTGAAGTCCTTGCCGGCGATCGGCAGGCCGTTCTTCTTCGCGAGGTCCATCATCGCGGGGAAGTCCACCGACAGGTTGGGCGCGCCGTTGGCGTAGGGCACGCCGCACTTGAGCGCGGCGTAGGCGTAGATCATGCTCGGGGCTACGTCGGGATGGTTCTCCCTGAGCCCCTTTTCGAAAGCGGTGAGGGACGCGTGCACGGGCGACTGCTTTATGTAGACCTCTGTGCTCCCGCACCACACCATGACGAGCCTCGAAACGCCGCTCTCTTTCTTGAAATTCTCTATGTCTTCGATGAGCTGCCTGGCAAGGTCCATCTTGGTCTTGCCTTTCTTGAGGTGCCTGCCGTCGAGATTCTTGACGTAGTCCCTGCTGAATACGGCGGGCATCGGCTTCAGCCGCTCCAAAGGCTCGCGGAGGGCCTCGACCTGGTCCTTTTCGAGAACCCCGGCCTTTATGGAAGCCTCGTAGCAGTTATCCGGGTAGATGTCCCAGCCCGCGAAGACCAGATCGTCGAGCCCGGCGAGCTCGATGAAGTCCTTAATGAGGGGGGACTTCTTTTCCGTCCTCTTGCCGATCCTTATACGGGCCATCTGGGTGAGGGAGCCGACGGGCTTTCCGAGCCCGCGCCTTATGGCCTCGACCCCGGCGATGAAGGTCGTGGCCACCGCACCGCCCATCCCCGGTATGAGAACCCCCAGCTTGCCCGAGGGTTTCTGTATCTTTTTTTGCTTTTTCGTGGATTTCTTTTTAGTGTCCGCCAAGGCGAAAATTACCTCTTCGAGAACTGTGGTCCCTTTCTCGCTTTCTTGAGTCCGTACTTCTTCCTTTCGACCATACGCGGGTCTCTCGTGAGCTGCCCTGCGACCTTGAGAGGCTTTCTGTAGGTGTCGTCGGCCTGGAGGAGCGCCCTCGCTATGCCGTGCCTTACCGCGCCGGCCTGGCCCGTGAGCCCACCGCCCTTTACATCGACGAAGACGTTGAACTTGCCCTTCGTCTGCGTCGTCTGAAGGGGCTCGAGCGCGTGGAGGAGCCACGATTCCCTCGGGAAATATTCGGCGGCTTCCCTGCTGTTTATGGAAATCTTGCCGTCGCCCGGGCGGAGCCATACGCGCGCGGTGGACGTCTTCCTTCTTCCTGTTCCGTAATAGTTCACTTCGGCCATTTCGTCCGTCAAACCTCCAGATTTTCAGGCTGCTGCGAGACGTGCGGATGCTCGTTCCCCGCGTAAACCTTTAGCCTGCTTATGAGTTTATCCTGCATTTTGTTCTTGGGAAGCATTCCCCAAACGGCTTTCCTGATTATCTCGCCGGGCTTTTTCTTCATGAGATCGTCGGCCGTGATGGACTTTATACCGCCCGGATACCCTGTGTGCCAGTAGTATTTCTTCTGTTCCCACTTCTTGCCGGTGAATTTCACCTTGTCGGCGTTGACTACGATGACGAAGTCGCCGATGTCGGCATGCGGGGTGAACTGGGGCTTGTCCTTGCCTCTCAGTATCGTGGCAATTTTGGTTGAAAGCCTGCCCACAGTCTTGCCTTCACCGTCTATGATGTACCATTTTTTCTCGAAATCTTCACTTCTCGCCATGTAGCTGCTCATTTTCACGCCTCAAACCTTTGGGATTAAACAGTGAAATTTACCGTCTCCACGCCGATTGTCAAGCAAAAGCCGCCCCTCGCCGCCGGTTGGTCTCGGAGCCGGTCAGGTGCTATAATCATCCGAGAGTGAGGTGACATGAAATCGGACGATAAATCTTACCATACCAGAACGCACGGGTGGAAGCGCGCCTTCGGGAAAAAGCTCGAAAACATACTCGGAAAGGGCGGGGTCGTTTCGTCCGGGGACGAGCTCATCGCCTACGACGCCGACGCGCTTACGGGGATGAGGATAATCCCGATGTTCGTCGTGCTGCCGAAGAGCGCCGCCCAGGTGTCGGCCGTCCTCGGGCTCTGCTACGAAGAGGGCGTCCCCTTCGTCCCGAGGGGGGCGGGGACGGGCCTTTCGGGCGGGGCGCTCCCGACGGAAGAGGGAGTGGTCGTATCCCTCTCGCGCATGAACAGGATACTCGAAGTGGACATAGCCAACGAGCGCGTCGTAGTCGAGCCGGGGGTCGTGAACATCGCGGTCACGAACGCCGTCTCCCCCTACGGCTACTACTATGCCCCCGACCCTTCGAGCCAGGTCGCCTGCACGATAGGCGGGAACGTCGCCGAGAACTCCGGGGGCGTGCACTGCCTGAAGTACGGCGTCACGACGAACCACGTCCTCGGGCTCGAAGTCGTCCTGCCCGGCGGTGAGATAATAGAGACGGGCGGGAAGACGCTCGACAGGCCGGGGTACGACATCACGGGGCTCGTCGTCGGGTCCGAGGGCCTCCTCGGCATAGTGACCAAGGTCGTCCTCCGTATAGTGAGGAAGCCCGAGACGGTGAAGACGTTCCTCGCGGCCTTCGACAGGATAGAGGACGCCGGGGCGGCAGTTTCCGGCATAACGGCGCGGGGCGTGATCCCGGCCGGTCTCGAAATCATGGACAACCTCTGCATACGCTCGGTCGAAGAGGCCGTCCACGCGGGGTATCCCGTCGATGCCGGGTCGATACTCCTCGTCGAGCTCGACGGGCCGTCGGCGGGCGTAGAAGCCGAGATGCCTATAGTCGAAGATGTGCTCCGCGAGAATAACGCGACGCTCATAAAGACGGCCAGGGACGCGAAGGAGAGAGACCTCTTCTGGAAGGGGCGGAAGAACGCCTTCCCGGCGATGGGGAGGGTGAGCTCTCACTATTACGTCCAGGACGGCGTCATACCGAGGAGCAAGCTCGCCGAGGTGCTCGGGAAGGTCGAGGAGCTAAGCCGCGAGTACGGCCTTAAAGTGGCGAACGTCTTTCACGCGGGGGACGGGAACCTCCATCCGCTGGTCCTTTACAGCGCGGCGAACGAGGGCGAGCCCGAGCGGGCGCACGAGCTCGCGGGGAAGATTCTCCGGGCGTGCGTGGACGCAGGGGGGAGCATCACGGGCGAGCACGGCGTAGGGAACGACAAGAAGATATACATGGCCGAGATGTTCGCCGAGGAAGACCTCGACGCGATGAACGTCGTCCGCTGCTCGTTCGACCCGAAGGGGCTGTCGAACCCGGGGAAGGTATTCCCGACGCCGAGGACGTGCGTCGAGCAGGGGGCGAAGCCTTACGCGGAGCACCCGCTTCAGAAGGCGGGCATGGGGGAGATGTTCTGATTATTGCCTCGATTTGAATTCTTGCCGAATGCTATGTATTAAAATCCTTATAACATGGGCGACAGCGCGATACTGAAAACACTTGCCGGGATCGTGGGCGGGGAAAACGCGGTCCCGGGCGACGGGGCGGCGGAATTTTCCGTGGGCGGCGTAGCCCCGCGGATAGTCCTCTTCCCCGGCACCGTCGAAGAGGTCTCCGAGATTATGAAGGCGGCGTCCCGCGATTCGCTCTCGGTGATACCTATGGGCTCGAACACGAAGCGCGGGCTCGGCGACGCCGTCCGGGGGGCGGACGTCGCACTCTCCGTCAAGAGGCTGAATAGAATCCTCGAACACGAATCGGCCGACCTCGTCGCGACGGCCGAGTGCGGCATGACCCTCGCGGCGCTCCAGGAAGGGCTCGGCGGGAAGGGACAGTTCCTCCCGGTCGATCCTCCGCACGTGAAAGAAGGCGCGACGCTCGGGGGGATAATCGCCTCAGGCGACAGCGGCCCCGAGAGGCTGAGATACGGCACCGCGCGCGAGCTGCTGATAGGCATGAAGGCCGTCCGCGCCGACGGCACGGTCTTTAACGGCGGGGCCAAGGTCGTAAAGAACGTCGCGGGGTACGACCTCCCGAAGCTCTTCGTCGGCTCGCTCGGGACGCTCGGGATTCTCGTCGAGGCGACGTTCAGGCTCTATCCCGTCCCCGAATATTCCCGGACGTGCATAGCGGGGTTCGGCTCGCTCGAAGACTCGCAGGCCGCCGTCCACGCGCTCTTAAATTCGGACCTCGTCATGACCTCGCTCGAACACCTGACCCCGGCGCTCGCCGGGGCCGCCGCTGGGCGCGCGGACGTGTTCATGAAGCGCGGCTCCTATCACCTCGCCGTCCGTATAGCCAACGTCGAGAAGGCCGTCAGGGACCAGATGGAGCACGTGACGGCCATACTCGGCGGCCACGGCGCGGAGGCGTCCGTCGTCGAAGGCCGCGACGAGGATTCCTTCTGGAGCGTAATAAGAGAGTTCCCCGGAGGCTCCGCGGAAGAGGGCAGGGCGGTACTGAAGGCCGGGGTAGTCATAAGCGAAGTCCCGTCGGTGTTCAAAGTTATAGAGATGCTGCGTGAAGGCGGCGTAGAGGCGCTCGCATCGGCCCGCGCCGGGAACGGGATAATCATGATAGAGCTCAGGGGCGGCGACCAGGCGCTCGCGGGCGCGATAGATTCCCTCCGCATGGTCGCGGAATCGGGCGGGGGGACGCTCGTGATAAACGACGCCTCGCCCGGCGTGAAGTCCGCAGCCGGCGTGTGGGGGGACCTCGGGTCGGGCTACGGCCTCATGAAGAGGATAAAATCCGGGTACGATCCGCTCGATATCCTTAACCCCGGAAGGCTCGTCTGAATATTATTCCCGCTCAAAAAAACGCTTGCGGCGCTCCCTTCGCTTTGTTAGCATAATTGGACTTCGGGTAAATATCCCCGTTTACCCCGCTGCGAAACGATTAACACGGAATGATCAGGAGAAAAGACAGCGAAGGTTGGATACTCGTATCCCAGCACGACCACGCGGTGCTGGCGGGGGAGATAATCGCCCTCTGGGGGAACGGCGCTTTCATGCGGCCGAGGCCGTTCGATGAGGTCGTCTTCGCCGTCGCCGAGCACGACTCGGGCTGGAGGGAATGGGACTCCCGGCCGAAGATAAACCCGGAAAACGGTTACCCGGCGAATTTCATGGAAATGGAGCCCGGGGACCAGTACGAAATCTGGAAGGGCTCCTACCTCGGCCCCGCGCGGGGGCATCCGTATGCATCCTCGCTCATCGCGCTTCACTTCGACAGATTCAACGAAAAGTCGCTCGGCAAGAATCCGGAGAACAGCAAGGCGAAGCTGCTGGAACGCGAAATCGACGAGTTCGTGTCCGGCAATCTCGGCGTGGATCCGTCGGGGGATACGAGCTCCCTCCCTCCCGACGTGAAAATCAACCTCCGCTTCGTACAGGTGGGCGACATCATATCCCTCACGCTCTGCCACGGGTGGGAGGAGATGGAGATAAAGGACGTCCCCGTCGATTACGAGGGCGGCGCGGCGCTAGTTAAAATGGCATCGGCCGACGGATTTAACTTCACGATGGCCCCGTACCCGTTCACGGAGCCAGTTATAAAGTGCGGCGTCCCGGCCCTCCGCCTCCCCCGGAAGTCGTTTACGAGCGACGGCGATCTCAGGCGTGCGCTCAGGGACGCAGAGCCGCTCGCCCTTGATTTCACCATAGGAAAAGGCTAAACATTTAGAATATGGAAAGCGCCGCCTTCAAAGCCTTCGACGACGTGGACAGGCCGAGCCCGGGGCTGATAGACGACTGCGTCCACTGCGGCTTCTGTCTTTCGGCGTGCCCGACCTACCTCGAAACCGGCAGCGAGCTCGACTCGCCCCGGGGAAGGATCTATCTCATGAAAACGGCGGGCGAGGGGAAGATACCGCTCGCGGGCTCGCTCGTCACTCACCTCGACAAGTGCCTCGGCTGCCTCGCGTGCATGCCGGCGTGCCCGTCGGGGGTGCAGTACGGGAACCTCATCGAGGCGGGCCGCTCGCAGATAGAAAGGCGCTACGAGAGGCCGCTGTTCCAGAGGCTCTTCAGGTCGCTCATATTCTCCCTCTTCCCGTATCCCGGGCGTCTCAGGCTCATGACGCCGTTCTTTTATCTATACGAGAAGCTCGGCATACGTTACCTCGTCGAATCTTCCGGCGTACTCGGCGCGGTTTCGCAAAACCTCGCACAGATGGAGGAGATGCTGCCGAAGGTGAATTCGCTCCTCCCGCCCGGGCCGCTGCCCGAGGTCGTCCCCGCCAAGGGTAAAAAACGATTCAGGGTAGCGCTCCTCACGGGGTGCGTGCAGAGCGTTTTCTTTGCGAGGACTAACGAAGCGACGGTGAGGGTGCTCGCCGAGAACGGCTGCGAGGTCGTCATCCCCCGGGGGCAGGGGTGCTGCGGCGCACTCTCGGTGCATTCGGGGAGGCTTTCGGAAGGGAGGGAATTCGCCCGGGGCCTCGTAGGGAAATTCGAGGGGCTCGACGCCGACTTCCTGATTATAAACTCGGCCGGGTGCGGCTCTACGATAAAGGAGTACGGCTATATCCTGAAGGACGACCCGGAGTACGCCGCGAGGGCCGGGGCTGTTTCGGCGAAGGCGAGGGACGTGATGGAGTTCCTCTCCGAGGCCGGGCTCGCTGGGGAGCTGAAAAACCTGAACATAAAGGTCACCTACCAGGACGCGTGCCACCTGGGCCACGCGCAGGGGATAAAGGAGCAGCCGAGGAGCGTCATAAGGCAGATACCGGGGATAGAATTCACGGAGCTCGTAGAGTCGGACGTCTGCTGCGGGAGCGCCGGTATCTACAACCTCGTCCAGCCGGATATGTCGAAGAGGCTCCTTACGCGGAAGACGTCGCACGTCGCCGA
The DNA here is from genome assembly GCA_035325995.1 of Thermodesulfobacteriota bacterium. Lineage (NCBI taxonomy): Bacteria > Pseudomonadati > Thermodesulfobacteriota > Thermodesulfobacteriota bacterium. The sequence continues at coordinate 29,205 of DAOKYU010000002.1, forward strand.
GACGGGGGCTGAATACATCGTCGCGGGGAACCCGGGGTGCCTCCTCCAGATCGAAAAGGGCATAAGGCAGAAGGGGCTAGGCATGAAAACCGCCCACCCGGTGGAGCTCCTCGACTGGTCTTACAGGGGCGGGAAGGACTAGCCTTACTCTCCCCAGCCTATCCCGCGCGACTTTACGTCTTCGAGAAGCGCATTCAATTCCTTGTCCTCCGAAACCCAGAAGCTGCCCGATAAATCTGCCGGCATTTTCGGGTCCGGCAATTCGCAGACCTTCAGCACTTTTTCGCAGGGAAGGGTTTTCATGTCCCCGTCCGTGAGCTGCATGCAGGAAAGCGCAAAATCCTCTCCCTCCGCCGCGAATGCCGACCACCTGCCTGGGCCGATCTCGGACGTCCACCCGGCGCTCGCGCCGACGTTCTTCACGGGATGCGTCACCTGGAACGCCGCGCCCGAGACGTTCTGGAGCAAGAAGATGCCCTCCCTGTCGGCTGAGCCCGCGTTCAGAATCACCTGCCCTGCCTTCCTGCCTGAACCCCGTCCCGGCGCATCCCGCGGGCGGCGCGTTTTCGCCTCCCCACGCCGGCGAAGTGTGGAAATGAAGGAATGTCGAAAGAACCAGAAGTGCCGTTGCCGAAACGGCTTTTATACTCATGCCTCGCCTCCGTATCGTTTCTTCACACAACTAAAATAGCATAGGAAAACTTCATAAGTTATCATATTTCAAAAAACGCCGGAGGCCGGGGGATGAAAACCGCCTTAGTACTTTCCGCTCTTTTCGTATTCCTTTTCTTTTCGTCGTGCGACGACGTCGAGGATTTTTTCACCGGGCCGGTGGGCCCGCTCATCGACGCCGGGGTGCTGGAGTCGCAGGACTATAATCTCGTGACGCCGTATTACGGCATGCAGGTCGCGATATCGGGCGGCGTCAGCGCGGGGACGAATCACGTTCTCAACCTCCTCGACAACAGGGCGAGACAGTTTTTGAACTGCCTCTTCGTAGACGGCGAGCGGCTAGGCTTCGAGGACGTCCCGCTCGAAAACGGCACCGTCGTCCCGCCGCTGTCCCAGCTCCGCGTTTACGTCGTCCCCAACCGGTTCGAATGCGAAGCCGAGGGCAGGAATGTCTGCGGCGGCGTCTATTACGGGGACCTCGACGCCATAGCGATAGCCGAGGGCGGGTTCGAGGGGTGCGGGGAATTTTCCGTGTGGAAGCACGAGCTAGGGCACAGGTACGGCATGGCGTCCGACCACAGTAACCAGGGCGATTTCGAGCCCTGCATAAATCCACAGAACTGCAATCCGGGCGACATATTCGATTAAGCTTCTTTCCTCAGCGGGCGGGCTTCGCGCGGCGGGGCCTCGACCCGAGCCATATGACGGCGTTCACGGCGGCCGTGGAGAATACCAGCAGCGCGACCGTGTGCTTGAAGAAATCCCTCGGCATGAGATAGAACGAGAGGTCGAAGCGGTTATTCATCCAGAGATTGTTCTTGAAGAGAAGCGGGTGAAATACGTCCTTCCAGAACGTCCCGAAGAACGGGAGAACCAGTAACAGGCTCAATATTATCGCTATGTTTATAAGCGCGCAGCGTGACGCGCGCCTCCTGTCGAACGTTAGCGCGAGGAGCACGGCCGCCGCGGCCCCAGCGGCCAGCATCTTGTCGAACATGCCCCTCACTTCTTCGAGGTGAAGCTTCTCTTTCTTCGTCCTGAAACTGTCGAGCCCGCCCTGGTGCCTGAAATACGCCGCGAGCTCGTCCATCCCCCTGTAGGCGTTATCGACCCCTATCATTTCGCAGCGCTCGTGCCAGCGGCAGTTGAGCTTCATCCACCCGGACGAATAGAACGTGAGCGACATGGGGACGTAAAAAGTCAGGTAAAAGAGAGAGGCGAAGAGGACGAGTCCCTTCACTCTGTGGAGGAAAGCCTTCGGGCGCGCGGGTTCTTCGGGCATGGTGTCGTCGGTCATTATTATACCCTTTCCGGGCCCGGCCGGGATTCGCCTATGATTCTTTACGCGGCGAGATCGCGCTCCTGATTATGAGGTAGCCGGCGATCGCCGAGACAAAAGAGCCGGCGAGAATCCCGAGCCGCGAGGAGACGCTTGCGCCCGCCGTCGAGCCGTCGAAGGCGAGGGCGCTTATGAAGAGGCTCATGGTGAAACCTATGCCGCAGAGGACGGCGGTGCCGTAAAGAGAGCGCCACGTCGCCCCCTCGGGCAGCCGGGCGAGGCCGAACCTTATCGCGGCCCACGCGAACCCGAATACGCCGAGCTGCTTTCCGAGGAAGAGCCCCAGCGCGACCCCCGCCGGTATCGGCCCCATGAGGCCCGAGAGCGTCATTCCTTCGAGCGACACGCCGGCGTTGGCGAATGCGAACACGGGCATGATGAAGAAAGCGACCCACGGGTGGAGCGTGTGCTCGAGGTCGCGAAGCGGGCAGGGCTCGCCTTCCTTCGTCCGCATCGGGATCGTGAACGCGAGCACGACGCCCGCGAGCGTCGCGTGGACGCCCGACTTTAAAACGCACACCCATAGAACGGCGCCGACTATAATGAAGGCCGCTATTCTCTTCACGCCGAGGAGGTTCATGGCCACGAGCACGGCGATCATCGCCCCGGCGAGGCCCAGCGAAAGAAGCGAAAGCTTCCCCGAATAGAAAATAGCGATTATGACTATAGCGCCGAGGTCGTCTATTATCGCGAGGGTCAGCAAAAAGAGCTTCAGCGACAGCGGCACCCGGCTCCCCAGAAGGGCGAGCACGCCCAGGGCGAAGGCGATGTCCGTCGCCGCCGGAATGGCCCAGCCGCTCATCGCGCCGGGATTGTTGAAGTTAAAGAATACGTAGATAAGCGCGGGCATCGCCATGCCGCCGACGGCGGCTATGCCGGGGAGCGCCACCTGGTCCAGGCTCGAAAGCTGGCCGTCCAGGACCTCGCGCTTTATTTCGAGCCCGACCAGGAGGAAGAACACCGCCATCAGCCCGTCGTTTATCCACAGGAGGAGTGGCTTCGCTATTTCGAGCGCCCCGAGCCTCACCTCGAACGGCGTTTCTATGAGAAGATTGTACAGCCCCGAGAGCGGGGAATTGCTGAGCGCGAGCGCGACGGCGGCAGCGCCGACGAGGATTATTCCGCTCGCGGATTCGAGCTCGAGGAAATCACGGATTGCGTTGGCTGCACGGGTTGATATCGACATGGCGCTTGACCGTAGAGGGCAAAAGTATACGATACGCCGCCCCGATATCCAAAAAAATCGCCCCCCGGCTGCAGCGTGCCGGGTGCGTCCGCCGCGCCGCTTTGTAGAAAAATATCTTATGTGTTAATATCCTGAAACCGGGGTAAAACCGGCCCCGGGCGGAGCCTCGATTGGAAATCGGATTCTTCACAATGCCCCTTCACCCGGCGGGCTCGGACCTGACCGAAACGCTCGACGCGGACCTCGACCAGATAGTCACGCTCGACGGGCTCGGGTACAGGGAAGCGTGGATAGGCGAGCACTTCACGGCGGGGTGGGAGAACCTCGCGGCCCCGGATCTCCTGATAGCCAAGGCCATACCGCTCACGAAGAACATAATCCTCGGGACGGGGGTGTCCTGCCTCCCGGACCACGACCCTTTCGTCCTCGCCCACAGGATAGCGGTGCTCGACCACCTCGCCAGGGGGAGGTTCTACTGGGGCGTCGGCGCGGGGAGCTTCATCGGCGACTTCGAGGTGTTCGGCATCGATCCGAAGACGGGCGAGCAGAGGGACCTCACGAACGAATCCCTCGAATTCATACTCAATCTCTGGAACGACCCGAAGCCGGGACTCTACAAGAACAAAAGGTGGAAATTCAGGGTGCCGAATCCCGTCGCCGAGGTCGGACTCGGCGTGCACACGAAGCCCTATCAGAAGCCCCACCCCCCGATAGGCGTCGCCGGTATCACCGCGGGCTCGGGGACTCTGCGCATAGCGGGGGCGAACGGCTGGATACCGATGAGCATAAACTTCATAACGAAGGACGTCCTCCGGACGCACTGGAAATCCGTCGAGGACGGGGCGCTCGAAACTGGCAGGACCCCCGACAGGCGCATGTGGAGGGTGGCCCGCGACATCTACGTCGCCGAGACGACGGAAGAGGCCAGGAGGGACGTCAGGGAGGGGACGCTCGCCCGTGACTTCACGGAGTACTTCTTCAAGATGGTGCCGAGGATAAGGGGGAACCTCGACATATTCAAGATGGACAAGACCATGGCCGACTCGGACGTTACGCCCGATTACCTCCTCGACAACCTCTGGATAGCCGGGAGCCCGGACGACGTCGCGAGGCAGATAAGGGAGCTCTACGAGTACGTCGGCGGGTTCGGGGTGCTGCTCGTTATGGGGCACGAATGGAAGCCGCGCGGCAAGTGGGTGAAGTCGATGGAGCTCCTCGCCGGGGAAGTCATGCCCAGGCTGGCCGATCTCGGGTGACCGTTCCGGCGGCCGCCGGGCGCTCTCCGGCCCGCATCCGCGCCGGAGGAAATCGGAACTTAAATCATGAGACGCGAATACTGGTACCTGATACTCGCGGGGATATTCTACGGAACGATAGCCCCGGGCGGTCAGCTCCTCCTGGGCAGGGGGCTCTCGCTATTCGAGACGGCATTTTACAGGCCGTTCATAGTCGGCCTCATTCTCCTCCCGGCGGTCCTGGCGAGAAGAGACCTCATGCCGGGGCGGGGTGCGCTCGGGCCCCTGGCCGTTTACGGCCTCGTAGGGGGGCTGCTGGAGCTCGCCCTCTTCGCCGGGCTCGCGCTGGGCGTCCCGGTGGCGATAGCGGTGCTCCTCCTCTACACGCAGCCCGTGTGGACGATCTTCATCGGGCGGCTGGCGCTCGGCGAGGAGATTACGGGGCGGAAGCTCGTCTCGGCCGTGCTCGGGCTCGTGGGGCTCGCGTGTCTTCTCCAGTCGTGGGAGGCCGGGGCGGGCCCGGCCTCTTACATCGGCATCGCGTGCGGGCTCCTGTCGGGGATCCTGCTATCGCTGTGGGTCGTCCTCGGGAAGAGGATTTCGGTTACGGGGCAGCACTACGTTACGACCACGTTCGGCTGGTCGGCGTTCGCGAGCGCGTGGCTCCTTCTCCTCCTCCCGCTCATGAAGCTCCTCCTGCCGGGGGACGAATTTTCGGGCCTCGCGTTCGCGCTCCCGGCCGGGGACTGGCTCGCGCTCGTAATCGTATCCGTGCTGGGCGGTGCGGTGCCGCACCTGCTCTTCTACCGGGGCCTCCGGGGCGTGCCCGCGTCGGTCGCGGGGATAGTGCTTTTGCTGGAGCCCGCGAGCGCAACCGTGCTCGCGTGGGCGTTCCTGGTGCAGCACATCGGGTTCTACACGCTCCTCGGGGGGGCGTTCATACTGCTTTCGAATTACATCGTCGTGAGGAGGGCCGGGGGGAGCGGCGGGGTGCAGTGACGTTCCCCGAGGTTTAATCGGCGGTTCTTACGGGCGTGGCGCTGTGGACGGCGTCGCCCGAGTTGACTATCTTGCTTACGCCTTCCGTTTCGATCACGGCGAGGCCGTTCACCCTGAGTATCGTCCCGAAGAGGGCGAGGAGGTCGTCCCTGGTGAGCCCGCCCTCGGGCGTGACTATTTTTATCCCGGCCGGCTTGACGGAGCTGTCTATGACGTAGACCTCCCCGTTTATTTCGCTCACGGTCTCCACCAGGTCGAAAAGGCTCATACCGTTCTGGAGCTGGACGACGCTGTCGTCCGAAGAAGCGCCCGCCGTTCCGTACAGCCGCTCGGTACGGGTGCGCACGTGTCCTTCGGGCGGGAACATATCGACGGGCACGGCCGCTATGTCGAGGGCCGCGAAACCCAGAAGAAAGAAGAAGCACCTGTATAGCATCTCGTCAGCCGCCCGGCGAGGGCATGTGAGCGCAGGCGGCGGTTAAAGATTAACATACGCGCCGCCGCGTCAAAATTTTTTCAGAGGCCGCCCGAAATATCGGCGATACGCTTTAGTCTCCCGGACCTCTTCTCTTTCCGTTCGAGCGCCTTCTTCCAGAGCCTTTTCTCCTCGGGGGTTTCGGGCTCGAATATCGGGACGGGACGGGGCTTGCCGTCGGGCCCCAGGTGAACGAATGAGAGAAAGGCGGTGCATGTGTGCCTCTGCTCGCCTGTGAGGACGTTTTCGGATATGACCTTTATGCCGACTTCGAGCGAGGACGTCCCGACGTAGCTTATGCCCGCCTTGAAGACGATTATGTCGCCGACCCTTATGGGCGAGTAGAAGAAAAGCTCGTCCACCGACCCCGTGACAAGGACGCCCCTTACGAACCTTATGGCCAGTATGGCGGCCGTCTCGTCGATGTCGTGCATGAGCTTCCCGACGGACATGAAGCTCCCGTAGAAGGTGTCTTCGGGGAGAACGACCTTCGTCGTTTCGAGCCTCATCCTGACTATCTCGGTTTCGTCGATGATGTTCCGGGCCTGCTCGTCGCGGCGCTCCAGTTTCGGCACGCGCTGCTTTTTGCGCTTCTTCGCCTCGGCGTGGACGGCCTCCTCTTCTTCGTCGGCGGGGGTTATCTTTTCGGCGATTTTTTTAGGCTCGCCGTTCTCGTCGACGGATATGAAGGCCAGGTGCGCGAACGTCGTGAACTTCCTCTCGCCCGTCCTCGGGTCTTCGGAATGGACCGCGACGGCGACTTCGAGCGAGCTCGAGCCTATGTATTCGATGGTGCTGTCGAGGATTACTATCTCGCCTACCTTGACGGGGTTGACGAAGTCGATGCTGTCCGTCGCGCCGAGGACGGTTATGCCCCGCGCCGTCCGGGAGGCGTTGATGCTCCCCGCGAGCATTATCCATTCCATGAGCCTCCCGCCGTGGAGCGTGCCGTGCGTGTTGGCGTGCTCGGGGGAAACGAACTGGACCATCTGGTGCCGTGTGTCTTTTATAGAAGGCATGGACTCGGGAATTATAGCATGCCGGCCGCGGTTAGACTATCCCGTTTGTGGGCCGCCGGGGTTTTCTGTCGGCAAAGTTTCCCAATAAAAACAGGCGGATTCAGGCATCGCATGGCGCACCGGGGGACGATTCTCGTCACGATTTCTTCTGTGCGGGGCCTTTCTGTGACATTTTTTGCCGGGTTTTTCGCGGGTCGAGCCCGGCGCGGAAGACCCTGGTGGAGAAATATATTAATGATTACGATGAATTGGACGGTATAAATTAGAATTATCTTTTAGCGGCATGATATTTGTAAGTAGGTTTTATTGTCTACGCCGCGCGAATTCACTTAATATTGTCCGTGGCGGAGACGGAAGAGGTAAGCCAGGCATGGATGCGGAGAAGGTAAATTTATTCATCGTAGAGCAAGGCTCGCCCGAAGGATACGAAATAGACCGCCTTCTTTCCAAGGCGGCCGGGCGTATCTCTTTCAGCGTTTCGAGGGCGTGCTCGCTCGCGGGCGCGGTAAGGCTTCTTTCACGTAAAGAGGCGGACATTATCCTTCTCGATTTGAACCTCCCCGATTCTTCCGGCCTCGAAACATTCGCCGAGCTGTCGGACCTCGCCCCGGAGACGCCCGTCATCGTGCTATCGGATTCGCTCGACGAGTCCGAGGCGGTAGGGGCCGTGCAGATGGGGGCGCAGGATTATCTCGTGAAGCGGGACATCGCCGGGGATCACCTCGTAAAGTCGATACTCTACGCCATAGAGCGGCAGAGGATGAACGTTCAGCTCAGGAACCTGTCCACGACGGACGACCTTACGGGGCTCTCGAACAGGCGCGGCTTTATCCAGAAGGTCGGCCGCGAGCTCAAAATGGCCGAGAAGATCGGGAGGAGCTGCATGCTTTCCTTCCTCGACATCGACGGCCTGAAGGAGATCAACGACACGTACGGGCACGGCGAGGGAGACAGGGCGCTCAAGGTGTTCTCCGGCAAGCTGAAAAAGATATTCGGCGAGGGGACGATAATCGCCCGTATAGGGGGGGACGAGTTCACGGTGTTCGCTCCGGGCTCGCCCGAGGCGCGCTTCAAGGCCGAGCTCGAACGGCTGAAAAAAAAGCTCGACGTATATAATCTCAGCAAGCGGAATCCGTACACGTTATCCGTGAGCGCGGGAGTCGCTTCGTTCGACCCCTCCGTCCCGTGCTCGATAGACGCCCTTTTGTCGAAAGCCGATCTGTCGATGTACAGGGACAAGGAATCCAGGAGAACCGGCGCGCCCTTCTGGACGATGCGGCATCATTATAGCCCTGGGCCTGTGAACCTGTAGAAAGTGGGATGATCTTGCAGTAGAATTTATCGCGATGGCCGACGAAACGATAAGAATATTACTCATAGAAGACAATCTGGACTATGCCCGGCTTATAAAGCGAATCCTTACCAAAAAGTCCCCGGACGCCATGAACGTCGAGCATTACGACACCTTCGCGGGCGGGTTCGACAGGGCGCAAAGGGGCGGGATAGATCTCATACTGCTCGATCTCGACCTCCCCGACAGCGGGAACATCGACACGCTCCAGGCCGTCAAGGGGGCGACCGAAGTCCCGATCATAGTCCTCACCGGCACGGACGACGAAAATCTCGCGCTCAAGGCGGTCCAGATGGGCGCGCAGGATTATCTGATGAAGGGGCAGGTGGACGCCAGGCTCCTCGTCCGCTCCATTAGATATGCGATCGAAAGAAAGAGGGCCGACGACGCCCTCAAGAGCACGGAAGAGCGGTTCAGGCTGATGATCGAAAACGTGCTCGACCTCATTACGATCCTGGACGTTGACGGCACGATGAAATACGTGAGCCCGTCGCACCGCCGCATCCTCGGATACGAAGACGAGGAGCTCCTCGGAAGGCGCGTGTTCGATTTCGTTCATCCCGAGGATTTCCCCCGCGTCTTCGACGTGTTTACCGAGGGTCTTCAGAACGCAGACCGCCTTTATTCGGCGGAATTCCGCGTAAGGCACAAGGAAGGCTACTGGCTTACGATAGAGTCCATCGGCAAGCTCTGCCCCGCCGAAATGGGGCTCGGCGTCGTCGTGAACTCGCGCGACGTGACGGAGAGGAAAAAGATGGAGGAGCGGCTCCGGAGCCTGTCCATAACGGACGACCTCACCGGGCTTTACAACCGAAGGGGGTTCCTTACGTTCGCCGACCATCACATAAAGGCAGCCGAGCGGAGGAAAGAGCAGTCTTTATTGATACTTATCGACATCGACGGCTTAAAGCAGATAAACGACGCGTTCGGCCACAACATCGGCGACCAGGCTATCATAGACGCCGCCAACGCCATAAAGCAGACGTTCCGGAATTCCGACGTGACGGCCAGGGTGAGCGGCGACGAGTTCGTCGCTATCACGTCCGACTCGGACGGGAAGGCCGCGGAATCGATAAGGAAGCGGCTTTACGAAAATATAGACGCGCACAACGCCAAGGGCATGAGGCCCTACAGGCTGTCGATGAGCATCGGCATAGCCAGCCACGACCCGGGTACGAACGGGTGCATCGACAGGCTTCTCTTGAAGGCCGACGAGCTCATGTATTCGGAGAAGAACAAAAAATACGAAAAAACGCCGAAGGGTAATGTCATTGATATGAGCAAGTATAGCTAGCGGTCCCGCCCGCAAGCCTTAACCCCGTTTCTCCCCCGAGTTTCTCACTCCGGTATTTCTCACGGACTTTCTCAATCTTACTCAACCGTCTCCATTATTAATGATTGCTCTTCCGCTACGGGTAAAAGTTTGTCATTTTGCGGCACGAATGTTACGGAATTTGTAATTGCCCGGCGTGCAAATATTGCACAAGGCTCCCCAAATAGTTTTTGTTTTAAAATGGTTAGGGAATGGGAAATTCGGGTGGTATGATTCTTGCAAATATGTTTTGGTGACATTTGATTAGCGGTTGGGGGGTATTCAATACGGAAGGGAGAGGGTAGATATACATGACTGCGTTGCCTGTAGAATTACTGCTGATTGAGGATAACGAGAGCTACGCGAAGCTCGTCGTCAGGAACCTCAGGAATGCGGAACATATACAATTCAACACCAGAACCGCCGGGACGCTCGTCGAGGGGATAGAGATGCTCGAAGAAAAGCCGGCGGACCTTATACTGCTCGATCTTTTGCTGCCGGACTCGGGCGGCCTCGATACCTTTAAAAAGATCCACAGCAATTTTCCGGGGATACCCGTAATAGCTCTCACCGCGGTCGCCGACGAAGACAGCGCCGTTAAGGCGGTCCAGCTCGGGGCGCAGGATTACCTCGTCAAGGGCGAGGTGGACAAGGACCAGGTCACGCGTTCGATAAGGTACGCGCTCGAGAGGCAGAAGGAAATCAACCACAGGAAAAGAATCGAGCGCGAGCTCTTCGAGGAAAAAGAGCGCCTCGCCGTGACTCTCAGCTCCATAGGGGACGGCGTCATAGCTACGGACACCGGGGGCAGGGTGGTGCTCATAAACGGCATCGCCGAAAGGCTGACGGGGTGGCTCCGCACGGAGGCCGTCGGAAGGTTCATAGACGAGGTGTTCTTCATAGTCAACGTCGAGACGGGCGAGATAAAAGAGAACCCCGTCAGCAAGGCTATAAGGGCCAACAGCGTCGTCGGCCTCGAAAGCGGCACGGTTCTCGTCACGAAGCAAAGGGAAGGATGCCGGTACGTTTCGGCGAGCAGCTCTCCCATAAGGGACAGGGACGGCATAATCATCGGCGTCGTCCTGGTCTTCAGGGACATCACCGAGCTGAAAAAGCTCGAAGAGGAGCTGCTCAAGGTCCAGAAGCTGGAATCCATCGGGGTCCTGGCGGGCGGCGTCGCGCACGACTTCAACAACCTCCTCACGTCCATCATGGGGAATATCTCGCTGAGCTCGCTTCCCGACATCTCCGACGGCAAGGTGAAGCAGAGGCTCCTGGAAGCGCTCCGCGCCTGTCACAAGGCCAGGGATTTGTCTTCACAGCTCCTGACGTTCTCGAAGGGCAAGTCGCTCGAAAACAAGGAAACTACGAACCTCGAAAAGGTGATAAGGGATACGGCCGCTTTTACCATGAGCGGGTCGAACGTCGATTTCCAGTTCGTCGTCAACGACAAGGTGTGGGCGGTCGAGGCCGACGAGGCGCAGATAAGCCAGGTCATAAGCAACTTGATAATAAACGCCGCACAGGCCATGACGAACGACGGGAAGATAACCATAACGATCGAAAACGTGGATGCGAAGAACGAAAAGGGGATACCGCTCACCGAGGGGTATTACGTAAAAACGACCATTGCGGACCAGGGGATCGGAATACCCAGGGAATACACATCGCGTATATTCGATCCCTACTTTACGACGAAGCAGTCGGGCAGCGGGCTTGGTCTTGCGACTTCGTACTCGATAATAAAGAACCACGGGGGATATATAACGGTGGAATCCGAGCTGCACGTCGGGACGAAATTCTACGTATATCTTCCGGCGAAGGGGGATACGGTGACGACGGAATCGAAAATCAACGCGGTTATCAAGCGGGGGAGCGGCAGGGTTCTTATAATGGACGACAAGATGGAAGTGCGCGAGGCGGCGGGGGAGATGCTCGCGCACATCGGATACGAGGTCGAATTCGCCAGGGACGGCGGCGAGCTCCTCCGGGCCTACAAGAGCGCCAAGCAGGAGGGGAAGCCTTTCGATACCGTTATAATGGACCTCACGGTTCCCGGCGGCATGGGCGGAAAGGAGGCCATAGAAAAGCTCCTCAGGTTCGATCCCGAGGTGAAGGCCATAGTGTCGAGCGGGTATTCGAGCGACCCGATACTCGAAAAGTACGAGAAGTACGGGTTTAAGGGCGTCCTGCCCAAGCCCTACGAGATGGAAAAGCTGAGCGACGTGCTGCACTACGTCCTTTCGCAGAGGAACAACTAGCCGTTCCCGAATAACCGGTCCTTACTTCCTCCGCTTTCCGGATTTCAGCACCTGGCCGGACAGGTCTATCGCCTGGTCCACCATGACCCTCAGAAGGTCGAGCCCGCCCTGCCAGAACCCGGGGTCTTTTATGTCCACTCCGACCCTTTCGAGGAGTACGTCGGGCGACTCGCTCCCTCCCGAGGACAGGAGCTCGATATATCTCGGCACGAACCTGTTGCCCTCGTTCAGATACATGTTGTAGAGCGCGAGCACGAGCAGCTCGCCGAAGGAATAGGCGTAGCAGTAAAAGGGCGAGTGTATGAAGTGCGGTATGTACATCCACCAGACCCTGTAGTTATTCGTCAGCTTTACGGACTTTCCGAACATCGGCTGGTTGGCATTGGCCCAGAGCTCGTTTACGTCGTCCTGCGTGAGCTCGCCTTTCGTCCTCCTGGCCGCATGGAGGCTTTCCTCGAAGCGCGTCAGCACTACCTGCCTGAACACCGTCGCGAATATGTCTTCGAGCTTGCTGCAGATAAGCGCGAGCCTCGTCTTCGGGTCCTCTTCCGTTTCGGCGAGCTTGTGGAAGACGAGCATTTCGGCGAAGACGCTCGCAGTCTCGGCTGTCGTCAGCGGGGTGTTCGACTGGAAGTAGCCCTGCCTGCGCGAGAGGTACTGATGCACTCCGTGGCCGAGCTCGTGGGCGAGCGTCATCACGTCGCGGAGCCTGCCCGTATAGTTCATGAAGACGTAGGGGTGAGCGCCCGGGACGGTGCCGTGGCTGAACGCCCCGCCCCGCTTCCCGTCGCGGAGCTCGGCGTCTATCCAATTCTTGTCGAAAAACTCCTTCGCTATGCGCGCCACCCTGGGCGAGAAATCGCCGAACGAGGATAGTATGACGTCTCGTCCCTTGTCGTATCTTATGGTCTTCGATTCGCTGAACACGGGGGCGTAGCGGTCGTAGTCGTAAAATTCTTTAAGGCCGAGGAGCTTTTTCTTGAGCTTGTAATAAGTCTCGACCATGTCGTAGTTCTTCTCGCAGGACGTCATGAGCGCCCCGACCGTTTCGGCGTCGATCTCGTTGTCGAGGTGCCGCGACTGCATCGGGTCGGTGAAAGCCCTCAGGCGGTCGTTGACGTAGTGGTCCTGTACGAGTGTGTTGAATATGAACGTGAGGACGTGCGCGTTGTCTAGGAGCCCTTTCGTCAGCCCCTCGGCGCCGGCCTTTCTCTTCTCGCGGTCGGGATCGTAGAGGAGCGCCAGGGTCTCGGTCTCGGAGAGCTCCTTTACCTTGCCCTTGAGCCTGACCGTGAAACGGACGTTGTTGAGCACCTCGTCGAAGAGCCGCCTGAACGCTCGGGACCCCGTGTTGGCCTTCTCGTCGAGTATCTTCTCCTCGGGCTCCGTCAGCCTGTGGGGCTTGTAGCGCCTCTCCTGCTCCAGGAAGTGGCGGTAGTGGTCGAGCTTCTCGTCGGCGAGGAGCTTCTTCATCCTGGTTTCGGGAATCGCCACGAGCTCCAATTCGAAAAAGAGAAGGTGCTTTCTCGCCTCGGTCGCCTTCTCCTGTATCTTCTGGAGGAACGCGCCGTGCTCGGGCTTCCCGGTGTCGGCGGCGAATACGAGATAGGCGAAGGAGAGGAGCCTCCCCGAGAGCTCGCTCAGGGCCTCGAGCTCCTTCGTCGCCTTTAAGAGCGCCCCGGCAGTGATGGAGCGGGAATTTATCCTGCCCCTGTATTTCTTCTCGTAGGCGCGGGATTTCGTGATGAGCGCCGAGAGGTCCCTCTCTATCCGCTCGTCGCCGAGCCCCGAGTAGAGGTCCGAGAGGTCCCACGTGACGCCTTCGGAGCCTGTTTTGAGATGCTTCGCCGTTTCCGCCATGATTGCCTCCTGTTGGTTCGGTGATTTTTCGCGCGCCGCCGTTTCCGTCCGCCCGCATTCCACGAGCGCTCGAAACGACGCGCCGCCGCTAGCCGAGCTTTTCGAGCTCTTCCCGTACGATACTGTTGACGAGGTTTCCGTCGGCCTTGCCCCTGACCGCGGGGATGACGAGCTTCATCACCTTGCCGAGGTCCTTTATCCCGGCGGCGCCGGACTCGCCGACGGCCTTTACGACCTCGGCCCGTATCTCGTCTTCGCTCATCTGGGCGGGCATGTATTTCATGAGGACTTCTATTTCCTTCTTCTCGGCGTCGGCCGCTTCCTGCCTGTTCACCTTCTCGAACTCGGCGGCGGCGTCGCGCCGCTTCTTTATCTCGGCGGAGACGACGCCTATAACCTGCTCGTCGCTGAGAGCCTGCTTCTGGTTCTCGATTTCCCTGTTCTTTATCGCGGCCTCCAGCATCCTCAGGACAGACAGCTCTAGGCTGTTCTTGCTCCTGAGGGCGTCTTTCAAGTCCTGCGGAATCTGCTCGCGTAAACTCATCGTGTTCTCCGTTGTGCTCTTTCGCTCTGTAATCGTAAGGTACGGGATTAATTATACCTATCCCGGTAAGTATATCAGGCGCCGGGGCAGGGTCATTCGAGGACGTAGATACCGGGGAGGTTCCTCCCGGCCTCTGCGTAGTCGGTGCCGAAGCCGACGATGAAGCCATGCTCCAACGCGAACCCGGCGTAGTCCGCTTCTATCGGAACCTCGCGCCTTTCCTTTTTGTCCACGAGCGCACAGAGGGCGAAGGACGCCGGGTTTTTCGACAGCAGCAGTCTTTGCACGAAGCTGCTCGTGACCCCGGTGTCGAGAAGGTCTTCGACGAGGATGACGTGCCTTCCCGAAGGCTGTATGGACGGGCCCATGAGGAGCTCGAGCGCGCCGGGCGACATGCCCTCCCTGTAGCTCGACGTCTGGACGAAATCTATTTCGACCTCGCAGTCCATCTCCCTGACGAGGTCGGCGAGGAAGATGAACGAGCCCTTCAGGATTCCGACGACGATGGGATTCTTCCCCCCGTAGGCGGCGGTGAGCTCCCTTCCTATCTCCTTTATTCGCGCGCGTATCTCTTCGGCGGATATTATGAGGCGGGGTATCTTTCCTCCGATCTCGTAAGTCACGGCGTTTATTTTATCCGATATTTCGGGGAGTGTGATATTGCGAGGACGGTTCCTGCCGCGGCCCGGTTTACTCCGGGGATTGACTAAGCCCCCTGATATTCTATATTCTTGAGCGACTTGTCCGTACACGGATATTTTTTTCGGTATACCGATAATAATCTTTTAACAGGAGCGTAATAGTTTTGAGCTTTCAGGACCCCGAATCACAGCTTTCGACAATAAAACGAGGGACGAGCGATATAATCTCCGAAGCGGAGCTTTTGGCGAAGCTGAAAAAATCCGCCGAAAAGAATACGCCGCTCAGGATAAAGGCGGGGTTCGACCCGACGGCCCCGGACCTTCACCTCGGGCACTGCGTCCTTCTCCGGAAGCTCCGTGATTTTCAGGACCTCGGGCACACTGTCCTCTTCCTCATCGGCGACTTCACCGCGATGATAGGCGACCCTTCCGGGCGCTCGGAAACGCGCCCCGCGCTAAGCGAGGACGAGGTCGGGGCCAACGCCCGGACGTACGAGAGGCAGGTGTTCAAGATACTCGACCGGGAGAAGACGGAGGTCGTTTTCAATTCCGACTGGCTAGGGAAGCTTAGCGCCGCCGACCTCATCCGCCTCTCGACGCTCGAAACCGTCGCCCGCATGCTGGAAAGGGACGACTTCAGCAAGCGCTACGCCGCGGGGACGTCGATATACATAAGCGAGTTCATGTATCCGCTCATACAGGCGTACGACTCGGTGCACATGAAGTCGGACGTCGAGTTCGGCGGGACGGACCAGACGTTCAACATACTCCTCGGGCGGCAGCTCCAGAAGCACTTCGGGCAGGAGCCGCAGATAGCGATACTGCTGCCGATACTCCCCGGGCTCGACGGCGTCAGGAAGATGTCGAAATCGTACGGCAACTACATAGCCGTCGACGACACGGCGGTCGATATGTACGGAAAGGTCATGTCACTCCCGGACGACGTGATGTGGCTCTACTACGAGCTTCTGACGAGAAGGCCGGAAGAGGAGATCGAGGCGCTTAAAAAGGGGCACCCGATGGATGCGAAGAGGTCGCTCGCGAGGGAGCTCACCGCGTGGCTCCACGGGGACGAAAACGCAAAGGCCGCGGCGGAGGACTTCGATACGAAGTTCTCGGACAGGCAGTTCCCCGATGACGCGCGCGAGCTCGTCCTTTCCGCCGGCGAGAACATCACCGTCCTCGACCTCGTCGTCAGGGCCTCGCAGAAGGTCCCCAGCCGGAAGGAGGCCAAGAGGCTCATAGCGCAGGGCGGGGTGAGCGCGGACGGCGAGAAGCTCACCGACGCGAACGCCCACGCGCCCGTAAGGGACGAGGTCGAGCTCCGGATAGGCAAGAAGGAGTTCGTGAGGGTTATCTTTAAGGGGTAGAAGCAAGCCTGCCTGTAAGCCGAATTCTGTCTTGAGCAGCCATTCATCTGGGACGTTCATTACTGAACGCCTCTAGCGACATACCCGGAAGCTTCGACGGGCCGCCATATTTTTCACGAGGAAAAGCGCTTCCCTATTTTGTCTTTCACCGAGCGGGGTTTACAATGCCGCCAGCCGTCACCGGCCGGCGCGGTAGTCTCTTACACTACCTTTTCACCCTTACCGTGCCCTCCGTGAGAAGGGCGTTGGCGGTATGTTTTCTGTTGCACTTTCCGTTGCCTCGCGGCACCTGGGCGTTACCCAGCGCTCTGCCCTCTGGAGTTCGGACTTTCCTCCGGCACGCGCCCGAAAGCGCACGCCGGCGGCTGCCCGGCCTGCTTGCTTCTACTGCTTAAAGATATTCATCGATAGCCTCGTTCGCAAGTCTGTCGGCCTCGCGGTTGTACTCGCGCCTGACGTGGCTGATGGATACGGATGCGTACTCTTTCAGGAGATTTTTGGCCTTTTTGTGAAGCTCGGCGATGCCGGGGTGCTTCACCTTCCAGAGGCCGTTTATCTGGTTCGCGAGCAGCATGGAGTCTGTAAATATCCGGATTTGCCTGTTTTTAAGGTCTTTTACGGATTCGAGGGCCGTGATCAGCGCCGTGTATTCGGCCTGGTTGTTGGTGGCCGTGCCGAGGTACTTCTTTATCTCGCGGAGGGTTTTCCCGCCCTCGGTGATGAAGACGCCGATGCCGGATTCGCCCGGATTGCCCCTTGCCGCGCCGTCGATGAATATATCCACGCGCGCGCCGGAGCCGTCTTTGAAAGGCAGGCTATTCTGGCGTTGCGGCACTATTGAGTTCGTCTTCCGTGTAGAGGATTTTCTGGCAGTTGGGGCACTGTATGAACCGTGTGTGTGTGAGCACCTCGTTGAAAAGCTGGGACGGTATCTTCATGTTGCATCCCGTGCAGACTTCGGCCTTCGCCAGCGCGATCACGCCGCCGTTTCTCTTGCTGATTTTCTTGTATATGGGCATGAGCTCGGGGCTGATGCGGGACGCTATTTTTTCCTTCTCTTCTTTCTTCGGCTCGTAGAGGCTCTTTATCTCTTCGAGCTTTTCCTTGTATTCGCTTATCTTCTCGCCGTATTCGGCTTCCTTGGCGGCGAGGTCTTCCTTGCCGGTGGCTATCTCGGCCTCGACCTGCTCTAGCCTGGCCATATGCTCGAGGACCTTGTCTTCGATCTCCAGGTTTCTTCTTTTCGTGTCGGCTATTTCTTTCTGAAGGGCTTCGTATTCTTTGTGGGTCTTGATTTCGAAGAGCTTTTGCTCGGCTTTCTTGATGAGATCTTCGTTGCTTGAAACTTCGAGCTCCAGGTTGGCTTTTTCCTTCTGGAGTGTCTG
Source organism: Thermodesulfobacteriota bacterium (assembly GCA_035325995.1). Lineage (NCBI taxonomy): Bacteria > Pseudomonadati > Thermodesulfobacteriota > Thermodesulfobacteriota bacterium. Next base: position 46,854 of record DAOKYU010000002.1, read on the forward strand.
GCTTTCGCCCTGCAGGCCTTCGAGGCGCTTTTTAACGGTTTCCAATTCTGATTCGAAATCCGAAATTTTCTTTGGATAGTCGTTTAAATTCCGTTCCAGCTTGCTCAGCTCCAAATCAATGCGCTGGAGCGTATCGAGAACGACGAGCTGTTCCCTCATCTTTTTCTCCTTCTTTTAGTGGGTTTGATCCTGAGTGGAATAAATGGAATGTATAAGGGTTGTACTATAGCGGGGACTTGGGTCGAGGCTGTTATTGCGAGGTTATGTATTATCTCGACTTCCATCTTGAGTCAAAAAACAAAGGCTTAATGTGTGGGCCCACCCGGACTCGAACCAGGGACCAACGGATTATGAGTCCGTCGCTCTAACCAACTGAGCTATGGGCCCTCAAAAAATTGTTTAGTGAATTTAGTATTCTAGATGAAAATAGCATTTTGTCAAATCAGCCGTGTGTAAGCCCGCAAAATTCCTCGTAATACCCGGAAGAAGGCCCCCCGCCCGAAGTTGCCGGCGTTCGGAATTTAAACGGGTGTCTCATTTTCGCTGCCTTTTTTATCGCCGCGGCGGTCAGTTTTTCGAGACATAGTTCTTCGTCTTCATTATCTTGTAGTACCCGAGCACCTTCGTTATGTAGTCCGTCGTTTCGGGGTAGGGGGGGATGGTGAATCCGTGCTTTATGACGGCGCCCTTCCCGGCGTTGTAAGCCGCGAGAGAGAGCTTCATGTCCCCGTCGAAATATTCCATCAGGTCTTTCAGGTACCTCACCCCGCCTTCTATGTTGGAGATGGGGTCGAAGGGGTCGTCGACGCCGTAGTCGCTGGCCGTCGCCGGGATGAGCTGCATCATGCCCTGGGCGTTCTTCGGCGATACTGCGTTCGGGTTAAAGTTGGACTCGGCCTTTATGACGGCCTTTACGAGGTAGGGGTCCACGTCGTGCTTTACGCTCGCGGTCATGATTTCGTTGTCGTAGTCGGACGAGAAATTAGCCGAGAGGGCGAATGCATCTTCCTTTTCGCCAGGCCGGACTATCCTGTATTTGGCCAGCGCGGCCGGGCCCGTGAAGACCACGGTGGGCATTTTGTTGTTGCACTCTATCGTCTCGATCATGCCGCTCGCCCTTTCGAGCAGGACCACGCAGTTGGCGACTTCGACGACCCTGACCGTCTCGTTGTAGACGAGATCGAGCACTTCGCCCGCGACGTAGTTGGCTATCTCCCCCGTTACCGGGTTCTTGACGAGGGCCTTCGATATGTTGCCGTTCACCACAGTGCCGAGGAGGTCGAGGCGGAGGTCGGACTTGGAAACGTCCACGGCCAGTATCTCGTTGCCGCCCGCGGGCCGTTCGGTGTAGGACTTCTCTTCCGAATAGACGTTTTCGGTGTTTACAGCGGATACGTCTTTGCCGGTGATGACGAATCCTGTAAGAAACAGGACTATGAAGAGGGGAGTTCTCATCGGGCTGACTATAATATTAGTCGTTATAATTCCAGCATATACGATAAATACATAAAAGTAAATATTAAATTTTGGGCTCGACCCCGCCTTGGCGCTCCGGGGGATATTCGGGCAGGGCGCAATCACGCTCGGGCCCTGCGCAGGATACGCAGGGCGGGACGTTTCTGGCTGTAATATGCTTCGGACTGCCGGAGGTTTACTTTACGGGGTAGAACTTGTACGACTTCACGTCCTTTCCGTCCTGGGACTTCTTTACCGTGCCCACGGTCACTCCCATTTTCTGCCCGATCTTGAGCCCCTCGGGATCGTCCGTCTCGACCTGCGCCATGACCCTTACGCCCTCGGGGAAGTCAACCAGGGCGAGAGCATACGGAACCGGGAATTCCGGGAGGCTCCTTCTTACCACGGTGAAGGAATGGAGCTCGCCGAACGGGCTGAGGAGCTTTTCCTCGACGTCGTCCGAGAAGCTGACCGGGTCGGCAAGGTATTTCGGGAAGGTCCAGTTGTCGGCTTCCTTCGAGTATCCGGCGACGAGCCTTACCTCGCCCGAGCCTTCGACTTTAAAGAGTTCAGGGAATAGAACCTCATCGTTTTCAGTGATCTGTGCCATGACTTAGTCTCCTCTGCGATTTTTAGCAGACTATATATTACATTTAAAAAATTTTTAGTCCAGCCGGGCGAATGGCGTTTGTAAACCGCCGGAAAGCTTAGTAGAATAAATCCGCGTGGGGCAATTTCCGGCAAGGGCACTTACGATAGCAGGGTCCGATTCGGGGGGCGGCGCGGGCATCCAGGCCGACCTCAAGACCTTTACGGCGCTGGGCGTGTACGGGATGTCCGTCGTCACGTCCGTGACGGCGCAGAACACCGTTTCGGTGCTCGCCATAAACGACCTTCCGCCGGAATTCGTGGGGCTCCAGATCGACGCCGTCCTGTCCGACATAGGGGCCGACGCCGTCAAGATAGGGATGCTGTCCAATGCCGGTATAGTCTCGGTCGTCGCCCGGAAGCTCCGCGAGCACGGGCAGGGGAACGTCGTCCTCGACCCGGTGATGGTGTCCAAGGGCGGCTCGGTCCTCATGGAAAGCGCGGCGCGCGAGGCCATCAAGAAGGATCTCTTCGGGCTGGTGCGCGTGATAACCCCGAACATCCCCGAGGCCGAGGTAATCACGGGGCTCCGCATAGACTCGGTCGCTGCAATGAAGGACGCCGCGCTGGCGATAAGGGAGCTCGGCCCGGAATGCGTCGTCGTAAAGGGCGGGCACCTCGCGGGCGAGCCGGACGCGGTGGACATATTTTTGGACGGCGAGGGGTTTTTCGAGCTCAAGTCGCCGAGGGTGGACACGAAGAACACGCACGGGACGGGCTGCACGTTCTCGGCTGCCGTATGCGCGTGCCTGGCGAAAGGAGCGTCTCCCGTAGAAGCGGTAAGGGCCGCGAAGGAGTACGTGACCGGGGCGATAGAAAGGTCTTTCACGCTCGGCTCGGGGAACGGTCCATTAAATCACTTTTGGAAAACGGAAGAAGGAGAATAGCTGGCCATGGCTGAGATAATTGACGGAAAGGCCGTATCGGCGCACGTGAGGAAGCAGGTCGCCGACGGCGTGAAGGAGCTTTCGGAATCCGCGGGGATAGTCCCAGGGCTCGCTGCGGTCCTCGTCGGGGACGACCCGGCGTCGGAGATATACGTAAGGAACAAGCGGAAGGCGTGCGAGGACGCGGGCATGTATTCCGAGGAGCACAGGCTCCCGAAAGAGACGACCGGGGAGGAGCTCCTCGCGCTCGTCGAAAAGCTGAACGCGGACGACAAGATCCACGGCATACTCGTACAGCTCCCTCTCCCCGGCCACATAAACGAAACGAGCATACTCCGGGCCGTCACGCCTCTCAAGGACGTGGACGGGTTCCATCCCTATAACGTCGGCCTCCTCGTCGAGGGGCATCCGAGGTTCATCTCGTGCACGCCGCACGGGATAATGAAGATGCTCGAATACTACAATATAGACGTCAAGGGGAAGGAGGCCGTGGTCGTCGGGAGGAGCAACATTGTCGGAAAGCCGGTGGCGATACTCCTCCTCCATTCGCACGCGACGGTGACTATCTGTCATTCGAGGACGAGGGACCTCGGTGAGGTCACGAGGCGGGCCGACATACTCGTGGCGGCCATCGGGCGCGCGAGCTTCATCACGGCCGACATGGTGAAGGAAGGGGCCGTCGTCATAGACGTCGGCATCAACCGTAACGAGCAGGGGAAGCTCGCCGGGGACGTGGACTTCGAGGCAGTAAAGGAAAAGGCGTCCTGGATCACGCCCGTCCCGGGCGGGGTAGGGCCGATGACGATATCCATGCTGCTATGGAACACGCTCGAATCGGCGAAGTCTTTTGCCGCGGGGAAGGGTTAGCGTGGGCACGCGGCAAGGTGGAGATTTGAGGAGGATGTATTGGGAATTAAATACATCCACAAAAATAAATCCCCCTGTTTTACTTTGATTTGGGTCCGGTACCGGTACTGGATTCACGTTGAGAAGATAGCTGAGAAGATAAGAGAGGGCTTCCGGTTCCTGCACTCGCTCGGCACCGTTGGGAATGACAAACATTGGGAACGGCGTCTGATTCCTCGCTTGCTCGAAACCGTTGTTCGAGATGACAAAGTAAAAGATGAGATTCTGAAACAAGTTCAGAATGACGGAAGGGTGGTGTCGCGGCTGTGCGCCGCGACGTCGGATTCATGCACGCGTGGCGTGCTGGATTCCCGATGTATAGGCAGGTCTCGCTCGGTACCGGATAAGCGTTTGTGTAATAAATCAGCGGCGTCCGATTTCTCACTCGTTCGAAATCGTTGGGAATGACAAACTATAAGGATGGCGGAAGCGGGTGCCTGCGGACGCTGTCCGCGGCTGTGGATAACATGCCTCTCGACGCGAGAAAATTATCCACAGTCTTTAACCCTCTGAGCCTAAAATACTTCGTAACTCTCCGCCGATAAATGCATATACTGAAAAAAGCCTGTGCATGGATCGGTGGATAATTTTGCGGGCAACAAAAGCGCGCCTGTTAATAACCTGTGGGCTTCTGTGGAAAAATTGCAGACGGCGGGGCTGTTTTAACGACCTTCTCCCCGTCTTCGAGCATGCCGAGGAGCCCCGACACCGTGGCCCCGAGGACGGGGTGGACGAGCCCGGGGCTAATCTCCGCCAGCGGCTCCAGGACGAAGCGCCGGAGGTGCGCGCGGGGATGGGGTATGGTGAGCGCGTCCGTGTTAATTATGAGCCCGCCGTAGAATACGATGTCGAGGTCGATCGATCTTTCCCTCCACCTACCGCTCCTGACGCGCCCGAGCGTGTCCTCGATCGACTGGAGCTCGGCGAGGAGCTCTTCCGGCGGGAGGTTCGTTTCTATACAGGCGGCGCAGTTGATGAAATCGGGCTGGTCCTTCGGGCCGACGGGCTCCGTCTCGTAAGCCGACGAGACGGCCGCCACCCGCGCGAACGCGGACAGCATCGACACCGCGAGCATGCAGTTCGCCGTCCTGTCTCCGAGGTTCGATCCAATGCTTATCCAGGCCCTGGCCACGGGGTAATGTTAATCGAGATTCCTTTGACTATCCAGCCGCCGTTAATTAGTCTTGTGAAAAGGGAGGTGAAGTTATGCCGCTGCTAAATGAAAAAGAGATAGCCGAGGGGCTCGGGGGGCTTTCGGGATGGGAGCTCAAGGGAAAAGAAATCGTCAAGGCCTTTAAGCTCAAAAACTTCGTCGAGGCCGTCGGCTTCGTGAACGAGGTCGCGGTCCTGGCCGAGAAGGCCGACCATCATCCCGACATACTGATTCAGTACAGGAACGTTACCCTTACGCTTTCGACCCACAGCGCCGGGGGGCTTACTGAAAAGGATTTCAATCTCGCAAAGGAGATAGACGGGCTGTCGTAAGGGTCCGTCTCAGGAGCCCTTTTTCTTTTCTATTACCTCGTAGTCCTCGGTATCCAGGATTATAGTCGTCCTGCCGTTTTCCTGCGTGGTGTGGACTTTTTTCTTCTTTTTTCCGAACGACGAGACGAACCTCGCCGCGCCGAATACTATTACGGCGATGCCTATGGCTATGCCGATTACGAGTCCGAAAATAGCGAGTAGTGCGAATAAGGCTAGCCCTATGATAATGGCCAGGGGGAGGAGGTATGCAGGCGGCTTGCCCTGGCTCCCTCCCTGGTAGAAAAATATTCTTCTGTTGGGATTCATTTTTTGCCTCCGTTAAAGACGCAGGGTCCCGAAAGAACCGGCGTCCGGCGTACATATAGTTTACCACGAGTTGGGTTCGGCCGTGGTCAGACCGGCACGGGAACGTTCCTGAGAACTTCCTCTATCGTCTCTTCCTCTCCGCCCTGCCCGCCGATGCGCTCGTCTCTCAGGACTACGCGATGCGCCAGCACGGGGACGGCCATTTCCTTCACGTCGTCGGGGATGCAGTACGTCCTTCCGTCCGTGAGCGCATGCGCCTGGGCCGCGCTCTTGAGCGCTATGGCCCCCCTCGGGCTGACCCCGAGCGTGAACAGCTTCCGGTTCCTCGTTTCGCTTATTATCGCGAGTATGTAGTCGAGTATGGAATCGTCGAGCCTGACCTTTTCGGACATGACCTGGAGGGCGAGGATGTCGTCCCTCGATATGACCGGGCGTATATCGCTCCAGGTGTTCGTAGGGCCGAAGGACGAGAGTATCTCCTTTTCGCTCTCGGGGTCGGGGTAGCCGATGCTTATCCTGACGGCGAACCTGTCGAGCTGGTTTTCGGGGAGAGGGAACGTGCCCTTGTACTCAAAGGGGTTCTGCGTCGCGATTACCATGAACGGCGCGGGCAGCGTGTACTCGACGCCGTCTATCGTCACGCGGGCCTCGTTCATAGCTTCGAGGAGCGCGCTCTGTGTCTTCGGTGTCGCCCTGTTTATCTCGTCGGCGAGGACTATATTCGCGAATACGGGCCCGGGCTTGAACTTGAAATCCCCCGCTTGCCGGTCGAGGACAGAGACGCCGAGGATGTCGGACGGCAGGAGGTCGCTCGTGAACTGTATGCGCTTGAACGAGAGCTCGGTGGACCTCGCGAGGGCCTGGGCGAGGGTCGTCTTCCCCACACCGGGGACGTCCTCTATCAGCATGTGCGAGCGGGACAGAAGGGCGATGACTGCCGTCTTCACTATGCGGGGCTTCCCCCTAACGACGCCGCCGATGTTTTTTTCGAGGCTCTTTATCCTTTCCGTGAATTCGAGTGAGTCCAAAACGAATCCTAGGCGTTGGCGCCGCAGCACTTCTTGTACTTCTTGCCGCTGCCGCACGGGCACGGGTCGTTCCTTCCGACCTTGGCGGTGTTCCTGACGGGCTGCTTTTTCTTCTCTCCCTCTTCCTCGCCCCGGCTCAGCGTCATGTGCTGCTGTTCGGCGCGCCTCCTCCTTTCGAGCCTTTCCATGTCTGTCTCGCTCACGGGCTGTACGCGGAAGAGCTTTTCGCATATGTCGTTCCCGAGCCGCTCCATGAGTCCGGTGAACATGTCGTAACCCTCGCGCTTGTATTCCTGGAGCGGGTCCTTCTGGGCGTAGCCGCGGAGTCCTATGCCCTCACGCAGATGGTCCATGCTGAGGAGGTGGTCCTTCCAGAGGTAGTCGAGGGTCTGGAGCATTATGTAGCGCTCTATCTGCCGCATCATCTCGGGGCCGAACTCCTCTTCCTTGGCCTCGTAGAAAGCCCTCGCCTTATCGCCTATCGCTTCGGCTATCAGGCTCCGTCGCTCGCCGTTCGCGGTGAGCTCGGAAACCGGGACGTCGATGTTGAACGTGCTCTTGACGGCTTCTCTAAGCTCTTCGAGCGCTTCGTCGTCCGGCACGCCCTTTTCGGGGATCGTCTCGGCCACGAGCACCTCGATTATATCGTCGGCCATCTCGTAGAGGTTTTCCTTGAGGTTGTCGCCGCCGGCGAGGAATTCCCTCCGCTTCCTGTACACGACCTCGCGCTGCCTGTTGAGGACGTCGTCGTAATCGAGGAGGTGCTTTCGGATATCGAAGTTCCGCCCCTCGACCTTCTTCTGCGCGTTTTCGATGGAGCGGGTTATCATCTTGTGCTCGATGGGCTCGCCTTCCTCCCATCCGAGCTTGTCCATGATTTTCGTAATTGTCTCCGAGGCGAAGATTCGCATGAGGTCGTCTTCGAGCGAAACGAAGAACGTGGACGAGCCCGGGTCGCCCTGTCTTCCGGACCTTCCCCTGAGCTGGTTGTCTATCCTTCGGGATTCGTGCCTTTCGGTGCCTATGATGTGAAGACCGCCGAGGTCGAGGACGCGCTTCTTCTCGTCCTCGCAAATGGCCTTGGCCTCGAGCATGGCGGACTCGAACTGCTCGGGCTCGGCGTCCTGCGGCTCCGCCTGGAAGTTCTTTTTGAGTATGCTCCTCGCGAGGGAATCGTGGTTCCCGCCGAGTATGATGTCGGTGCCTCGCCCGGCCATGTTGGTCGCTATCGTGACGGAGCCTATCCTCCCCGCCTGGGCCACGATCTCGGCCTCGTTCTCGTGCTGCTTGGCGTTGAGCACCTTGTGCGGGATACGCTGCTTTTCGAGGAGCTTGCTCAGCCTCTCGGACTTTTCTATGGAGGTCGTGCCGACGAGTATAGGGCGGCCCTTCTCGTGCTGTTCCTGTATCTCGCCGGCGACGGCGTCGAACTTCTCGCGCTCGGATTTATATATGAGGTCGTTCCTGTCCACCCTGACCATCGGCCTGTTGGTGGGGATGACGTTCACGTCGAGGTTGTAGATGTTCTTGAACTCGAAAGCCTCCGTATCCGCCGTACCTGTCATGCCGGCGAGCTTCCTGTACATGCGGAAATAGTTCTGGATCGTTATCGTGGCGAGGGTCTGGTTCTCGTTCTCGATTTCGACCCCTTCCTTGGCCTCTATCGCCTGGTGGAGCCCGTCGCTCCATCTCCTCCCGGGCATGAGCCTTCCGGTGAACTCGTCTACGATTATGACCTTGCCGTCCTTTACCATGTAATCGACGTCGCGGTGAAAGAGGTTGTGCGCCCGTAGGCCCTGTATGACGTGATGGAGGAGCTCGATGTTGGCCGGGTCGTAGACGTTGCTGACGCCCAGCGCGCGCTCGACCTTGTTCGAGCCCTCTTCGGTAGGCGTTACCTGGCGGGTCTTTTCGTCGAGCGTGAAATCGACCTCGTTTTTGAGGTTCTTGACGACGCCGTTTATGTCGTAGTAGAGCTGGGTCGAGTCCTCGGAAGGGCCGGATATGATGAGCGGCGTCCTAGCCTCGTCGATGAGGATGCTATCCACCTCGTCGACTATCGCGAAGTTGTGCTCGCGCTGGACGTAGTCGCTGAGCGAGAACTTCATGTTGTCGCGGAGGTAGTCGAAGCCGAACTCGTTGTTCGTGCCATAGGTGACGTGCGCCCTGTAGGCTTCCTTACGCGTGCACTCGACGAGCCTCGTCTTGAAGGCGGCCAGGACGTCGAGGTTCCTTTCGGGCGGTATCTCCATGTCCCTGTATTCGTTCGGCCACACGCTCTGGTTCTTCTCGATGGCTTTCTCGGCGCGGGCCGGGTCTTCCCATTCGACGAGGTAGGATATCTCGTGGTTTATGACGCCGACGTCTATACCGAGGAGCTTGTATATGGGCCCCATCCACGTCGCGTCGCGCCGGGCGAGGTAGTCGTTTACGGTGACGAGGTGCGCGCCCAGCCCGGTAAGCCCGTTCAGGTAAAGCGGCAGGGCGGCCACGAGGGTTTTACCCTCGCCCGTTTTCATTTCGGCGATGCGCCCCATGTGAAGCACGAGGCCGCCTATGAGCTGGACGTCGAAGGGGCGCATGCCGAGCGTCCTCCGCGACGCCTCGCGCGCGAGGGCGAACGCCTCGGGCATGATCCCCAGGAGCTCGTCTTCGAGCCTTTTGAACGCCGCGTCGTCGGGCGACTCGCCGCTGCCGTTAAGGGTGTTCCTGACCCTTTCCTGAAAACCCTGCGTCTTTTCCTGAAAATCCCTGTTGGAAAGCTCCCTGTAATCGTTTTCGTGCTCGACGACCGGGTTGAGAAGGCCGGCCAGCCTTCTTATTTCCCTGTCGTTCTGGGAGCCTATTATTTTCTTCATTATGTATGAAATCATTTCTTGTAATAAACCTCCGGGTTACCCTGAGAAAATATAAAAGTATATGTGTAAAAACCCCCTATCACAAATTAATCTAACCGCCGGTGGAAGGTGTATATAGGACTTTTACGCGCGGGGCGAGGTCAGGTGAGGTCCACGGAAACGACCGTGGACGTGCCGGTTTTGTTGGACGTTATGCCTATGAGCGAGTTTACTTCCTGCATGGTTTTCTTGTTGTGAGTGATGAGGATGACCTGCGAATGGTCGTCGATTTCCTTTACGAGCTCGAGGAAGTAGGACGTGTTCCTGTCGTCGAGAGGGGCGTCTATCTCGTCGAAAAGGAGGAACGGCGCCGGTTTTATGAGGCACGCCGCGATTATGAGCGCGATAGCCGAAAGGGCCTTTTCGCCGCCCGAGAGGAGCGTGATCGACTGGAATTTCTTCCCCTTCGGCCTCACCATGACCTCGACGCCCGATTCGAGCATGTTTTCGGGGTCCGTGAGAACGAGCTTTCCTTCGCCGCCTTTGAAGAGCCTGCTGAATATCTCCTGGAACTTCGTGTTCATTATCTCGAACGTCTCGGAGAACCTCTTCTCGGATTCCTTGTCTATTTTGCTTATGGCCTTTCCGAGGGACGAAATAGCCTGGAGGAGGTCGTCCATCTGCTCGTTTAAGAACTGGTACCTCTCTTCGAGCTTCCCGTACTCCTCGGGCGCGAGGAGGTTCACCGGGCCGAATTTCTCGATCTGGGCCTGGAGCTTCCTGAGGCGGGGCTCCTCGGCGGAAAGGTTGATCTCCTCTTCGTCCGTGTCCTCGGGCTCTGCCGGGATTTCCTCTGAGCCGGTCGTGGCGAAGCTGCTCCTTCTCATTGCCTCGGATATGTTCTCGATCTCGATCTGGAGGCCGTTCAAGTCGAGCTCTAAAGAGTTGTTCTTTATCCTGAGCTCGGAGAGCCGGGCGTTCACGGCCTCGCGCTTCTCCTCGGCGGCTCTCAGCTCGGCGAGTATCGCGGCCCTGTCGTCCCGCATCTTCCCGAGCCTTCCTTCGCTCTCGGAAAGCGCCTTCTTTATCTCTTCTATCTCGTCTACGGTGCTCTTGTCCCTGTCGATGAATCTCAGCTTTTCGAGCTTTTTCTCCTCGATGCCCTGCGATTCGAGCTCTAAACGCCTGTCTATGGCCGCGACGCGCCTTTCGAGCCCGGCGATGTCTTCGGTGACGCCCGTTTCCTTCTGCATGAGCGAGGCGCGGCTGACTTTCTTGTCGGCTATCTCGTGCTCTATGGCGCGCTCCTCGTCCTCGGCGCTCTTTATCCGGGCCTCGACGTCGCCGAACCTCTGCTCCAAAACGGCCTTCTCGGCGTCGAGCTTCTCTATCTTCTTCCGCGTCTCTTCCATGAGGGCGAGCTTCTTGTCCGTCTCCATGGACGTTTCGGCGAGGACGCGGTTTATTATCTCGATCCTCTTTTCGAGCTTTTCGAGGTTGTTCTTGAAGTTGTGTACGTCCTTACGCGTCTCGGCCTCTTTTATGTCGAGCCCGACGAGCTCCGCCTGGCGGCTCTTTATGTCGGCGTCGAGCCCTTCGATACGGGCGTCGAGGCCCTCTATCCCGGCCGTCTTCGCGTCTATGAATTTCTGAAGGGCCGCGACGGAGGATTTCAAGTTCTCTATCTCGCGCTTCCTTTCGAGGACGCCCGGCTGCGCAGTGCCGCCCGAGACGGCGCCGCCCGGGTGCATGTAGTCGCCCTCGGCCGTAACGAAAGAGGCGTTTTCAGGGGCCGACGTCCTGAGCTCGACCGCCCGGCCGAGCGTGGGGACGAGGTATATGCTCTTCAGCATTTCCCTTACGGATTCGGGGCCGTCCGGGCCGAGCTCGACGAGCTCGGAGAGGGCCTTGCAGTCGGGGAGCGGGCTTCCGTGCCCCGCGCCGTTCTGCATCCCGCCCGGTATGAACGTCCCGCGCCCGAGAGACCTTTCGCGGAGCGCCCCGACGGCGCGGACGGCCTCGTTGTGTCCGCCGACGACTATCCACTTTATCTTTTCGCCGAGGGCCGATTCGACCGCCCTTTCGTAGCCCTCGAAGGCCGATATAAAGTCCGACACGGTGCCGAGGACGCCGTTCCCCTTGTTTTCGAGTATGAAATCCCTTATGCCCTCGGGGAGCCATTCGTAATTTATTTCTATCTGGTTTAGCGCGTTGAGCCGCGACGCGTTTTCCTTGAGCTCCTCGCGCGCCGATTCGTTTTCGGCGGCGTGCCGGGCCCTTTCCTCGCGGGCGGACCCCATGGCCAGGGTGAGCTCTTCTTTCTTCTCTCTTATCCCGGCCTTACGGGCTTCGTAGTCGGCGAGTATCCGTTCCGTACGCGAGATTTCCGAGACGAGGTGTTCCTTCTCCTCGCCGGCCTCGGCTATTTCACCGTCTATGGATTCCTTCTTGGAGTAAAGCTCCTTCAGCTCCTTTTCGTATCCGAGCGCCGCGCCCTTGAGCGAGCTGTACTCGTCGAGGGTCTTGAAGAGGGAGTCTCTTATCTCCCTGTGCTCGGTCCTTATCTCGGCGAAGCCCGCCTTTACGGCCGCGAGCTTTTCCTCGCTTCCGGCTATGTCCTCGCGGCCTATCCTGAGAGCTTCACGCACTTCTTCCAGGGCTGCCTTCTTGGCGTCGAGCTCGGAGAGGAGGCTGACGCGCTCGTTCGTCATGAGCCCGGTCTCGCTCTCGATCTTTTCGATGAACCTGTCGATGTTGGATATCTCGGTTTTTATGAGCTCCTGGGAGGATATCTTCTGGTTAAGCTCGGTCCTTGTCCTGAATATGGCTTCCTCGAGGTTCCTGAGCGCTTCCTCGGATTCGTGCGCTCGCTGTCCGAGCGCCTTCTGCACCCCGGCTGCCTGGAGGATTTCGGCCTCGGCTTCCGAGACGTGGCGGTCGAGCGTAGCCTTTTCGGCGAGCACCTTCCGCCTCCTGACTTCGAGCTTCCGGGTCTTCGCGCGCAGGATGCGGTATTCGAGGACCCGGGCTTCCTCGGAAAGCTCCCTGAACTCGGCCGCCTGTTTGGCCTGGAGGCTCAGGGTTTCCATCTGCCGCTTGACCTCGTTCGTCATGTCCTTGACGCGGGAGAGGTTCTCGCGCGTGGTCTTGATGCGGGTTTCGGTTTCGCGCCGCCTGAGCTTGTATTTCCTTATACCGGCGACCTCTTCTATGACCGTCCTCTTGTCCTCGGGCTTGGCCGTGATGAGCTGGTCCACACGGCCCTGTCCGATAATCGAGAATGCCCTCGCGCCCGAGCCGGTGTCTATGAATATGTCGGTTATGTCCTTGAGCCTGCACTGGACGCCGTTAAGGTAATACTCGTTCTCGCCCGAGCGGAACACGCGGCGCTTTATCTCGACCTGCTCGAAGTTGTAATTGGGCACCCTCTCCATCACGAGCGACACTTCTGCCATGCCGAGGGGCTTTAAAAACTCGCTCCCGTTCGAGATAATCTCTTCCATGACGTTCGCACGGAGCTGGCGCGGGTTCTGCTCGCCCAGGATCCATCTTATGGCGTCTATGATATTCGACTTGCCGCAGCCGTTCGGCCCCACGATCGCATTGAGCTCGTGGTCGAAGTGGATACGCGTCTTATCGTAGAAGGATTTAAAGCCGGATATTTCCAGTGACTTTATTTTCATTGCAAGGAGTCTCGTTCAAGATAATCAAAACCGGGGCAAAAGTAAATAACCCGCCGGGGAAAATCGCGGCGGGCGAAAGGGCGGCGCAGGGCCGGCTACCTCTTGAAGAGGCTCGACCAGAACTTCTTTTCGGGCTTTTTTTCGTTCCTCGCGCTGGATTTGCGGGTGTTTATGAGCCTGAGCTCTCTTTTGGCCTCGATGTAATCGGGCTCGATCTCTATGGCCTTCTGAAAGCATTTTTCGGCGTTCTTGAGGTCGTTCTGGTGTTTGTAGATGGACCCGAGATAGTAGTGGTTCTCCGGTATCTTCCCGTTCATCCTGATCGCCTTTTCGAGCTCTTTTATCGATTCCCCGAGCACGTTCGACTTGTTTTCGGCGGCGAGATACCTCGTCCACCCGTGGGCGCCCACGTAGGCCGCCTCCTCGGGATTCATACTGACGGCCTCGCGTATATTCTTTTCCGCCTCGGCGTAGTCGCGCTGTATGAGGAGCGTTATGCCCTTTTTAAACGCCATTTCGGCCTCGTATATGTACTTGGCCTGGTTCTTGAGGTCGGCGAGCTCTTCCTGCGAGTCGTATTCCTCCCTCTTGTCGCTCTGGGAGAGGGTTTCGTAGGCCGACGTGATGCGCGTGAATATCTCTTCGGCCTTTAGCCTCGTATCGTGGTCGGCGCCCGGGTGGACGTCGGGATGATAGTTCTTTACGAGCTTGTAGTAAGCGTCGCGTATCTCCTCGCCCTTGGAGCCTTTTTCTATGCCCAGTATCTCGTAATGGTCCTTCGAATCGAGCCCTTCGTAAAAGCTGTTGACGCGCTCGGTGAAAACGTCGCCCGCGCCCTTTTCGGGGATGCCCCAGTTGTGCTCGAACGGCTCGTCGGCCGGTTTTTCTTCGGCTTCCTCGTTCTCCTCGCGCGCGGCGTCCCTGTCGAAGTCGAGGACGAGCTCGGGCTCGGGCTCGGCGGTGCCGGGCTCGACGGAGGAATGGAACGGGTCCCGGGCGCCGGCGCCCCCGGCCTCGCCGGACGGGGCGGCGTCTTTCGCCCCGGGCTCCGTGGGGGCCGTCCCGGTCTCGTCTTCTTCGAGGTAGAAGGCGCTCTCGAAGCCCGCCTCGCCGGAGCCTGGCTCTTCTCCCGCGGCGCTCTCTTCCGGCTCGTCGAAAGAGCTGAAATCGATCTCCCATACCTTCTCTTCTTTCCGCTCTTCCCCGGCCTCCGTGGCCTCGCTCGTATCCGGAGGCTCACTCGTTTCAAGGGCCTCGCCGGGCGTTGGCCCCGGCTCCGTTTCGCTGGCCGAGGGGCCGGTTTCGATTTCGAAGACCTCTCCCGTCTCTTCGCCCTCGGACTCCATCGATATCGATTCTATGGGAACCTCTTCGTTCTCCACCTCCCACGGCATCGGCGACTCGTCGTTCTGAAAGGGCTTCCAGCCGCCGGAAGCTTCCCCGGAGGGCTTTTCGTCGTCGTCCGGCAGGTCGAGAAGGAGGTCTTTTATACCGGAGAGAGGGTCTTCTTCCCCGGGTTCCGGGGCTTCGTTCGTTTCGGATGTCTCTTCGAGCGAGAGCCCGGGCTCCATTCCGGAATCGAGCTCCGTATCGAGGGACAGCTCCTCCCAATTGTCCCCGGTCGGCAGATCGCTTTCGCCGGGTCCGGGCGGTCTGTCCTCGAGGCCGGGGGCGAAGTCGTCCGTATCTCCGGCGTCTTCGGGCGGATCGTCCGTTTCGATCTCCCAGACCTTTTCCTCCATCTCCTCTTCGGCCGTGCCGGGGGGAGTCTCCAGCGTGACGTCCGCCGCTTCTTCCGTCCCGGCCGCGTGTGAAGCCTCTTCGGCGGCGATGTCCGCCATGGCGGCGTCCCTTTCGGGCTCCATTTCGCTGAGCCTCTTTTCGATCGAAGCCCGTCCTACCCTGTCCACTGCCAGGCCCGGTATGGAGAGGAGCCTGAAAAGCGATAGGAAGTAGAGGAGCTTAAGCGTCTCGTCCTTTTCGAGGCGCGAGGATTCGAGCACTTCCCTTAAATGCGCCCTCGGTTTTAAAAGCTGTACGAATCTGAGCTCTTTGGGCTTGAGCCCGAGGCTGCCGACTTCCGATTTAAGCCTGGGCTTGACCTCGACGAGGGGGTTTCTGCCCACGAGGTCCTCGACGTCGACGTATCTTTTTATCCCTTCGTATACGAGCCGGGGGAGACTCAGCTGATACGATACGGCCTCGCCGGGCGAATTCGCGCCCTCTTTGAATTCGTACCTGCCCTGGAGGTAATAAAACCCCCGGAGTATTTTCTCTTCTATCTGGAGCTCGAGGTAGCTGTTGAGCTCGTGGGGGGATGTGATGCCCATGCCGAAGAGTATCTCCCCGAATTTCCGGTCGGTGCTTGCGGAAATGTCTATCGCCTTTTCGTAGCTCTCGCGGTCGATCTTACCCCTGTCGAGGAGTATGCGCCCTATGGCGGTTTCGACGTCGCCGCCCTCGGCGAACGTCGGAACGCCGCCCGTGAAGTAGACGTCGAGATTGGAGTTCGACTTTATCGAAAGTATCCCCGTCTTTTTCTTCTCGTATATGTCGGCGAGGATGCAGGGGAAGAAGGTAGACCCCATGCTGCCTTCGCTCTCGGTGTTCGCGGGCTCTTTCTTGGGGGTCTTCTCTGAATAGTTCTGCTTGATGAAGTCGAAGAGGGATGTCAGGCGGTTCTTGTCGTCGAATATCAGGATGGGCCTTCGCCCCGGTGCGGGAGCGCCGCCGGCCGCGAAATCGAACGTCTCGAAATCGTTCGAGGACTTGAGGGACGTGAGAAGAGCCGGGCTCAGCTCCTGGTCTATGAGCTCCAGAACCGCGAGGTCGGGCTTCTCGTAGAACAGCCTGTCGAGGCCGTCCTTGTAGTTCAGGACCACGGTGGTATATAACTCTCTTAACTCCAGGAATTCCTTGATTACGTAGCAGTAATCCCTGTCGGAACCGATGACAAGAGCTCTCCTAGACAATGTTACCTGCTGCTCCCTGATGCATTTTATCCCTGTGCGGGGAATAACTGGGCGTTCGGTATTATTTCGGCCCTCCGCCTCATGTCCTGAAGCCAGTTCTGCATGATCTCGGCGCGCTGGCGGTCGAGCTGATGCGTCCTTATTTCCTCTTTCTTCTGCTGAAAATCGTCCATCGAAACGCCCTGTTTATCTTTAAACGAGACTATGTAGAAATTCTCGCCGCTAGTATAGACCCTGTTCGACACCGCGAGCTTCGGGTCTATCCGGAAGGCTTCGGCCCTGAGCTCGGCCGAGCCTATCCCGGGGACGTTATCCCTCCGGGAGAAGTAGCCCGTTTCCTTTATCTCGAGCCCGAGCTTTTTCGCCTCGGCCTGGAGGTTCGCCCTGCCTGCCGCGTTCAGCTCCTTGACTATCGCGGCGGCTTTTTCGGACGCAACGGAGGCTGCCTTCTCCTCTTTTAACGCGAGGGCCGCTTTTTCTTTCGCTTCTTCGAACGTCTGCTCGCGCTTTGGAGTTACCTCCGTTACCTCGACGGCCCAGACCGTGCTCCCGACGGGGGTGAGGAACGTCTGCCCGGATTCGGTTTCGAAGGCCCTCCGCGTGATTACGGGAGGGATGTCGTCGATAACCCTTGCCTGCCTGAACGGCCCCGCTTCGAGCACGGGCCCGGCGGAGTATTCGGCCGCTACGGCGTCTACCGATTTCGCCGAGGCGCTCCCCGTCTCGCCGGAAAGCCGCTGCCTCGCCGCCTCGGCGCGCCCGGCCTTGAGCCTGGCCTCTATGTCGCCCCTGACCTCTTCCAGCGGGCGGACCTCGCCGTCTTCGGTCTGGAACTCGTCCGAATAGGCGTCGTAGTAAGACTTGATTTCCTCGTCGGTGATTTTTATGCTGGATTCGAAGGCTTCGGGGGTGAGCTTTACGTACCGTATCTTTCTCGTTTCGGGCATTACGAATTTCGCCCTGTTCTTTTCGTAATAGCTTTTTACCTCGTCTTCGGCCGGGTTCTCTTCGCTTGCGAAATCTTCCGCCGAGAGCTGTATGTACGCGATGTTTACCTTCTCGTTCTCCATGGTGTAGGCGCTCAGAAGATTCTCGTCCGTGACGACGGCCGTGTTCTGTATTATCCCGGACATTTTATCGGCGAGCATCTCTTCCCTGTATGTCGCCTCGAAGTCCTCGACCGACTGGTTCCGGGTTTGCCGTATGAAATTCGCGAACATCTCGCCGCCCACGAACTTGCCGTCTATCTGGAAGGCCGGGTTCGAGGTTATGGACTCGACCAGCTCTTCGTCCGTTACCCTGAGCCCGAGCTCTTTTGCCTTCTGGGCGAGGAGCTTCGTATTTATGAGCTGGTTAAGGGCTATGGCGTTTAACTGGAGCATCTGGTCGGGCGTGAGGTCGGCGTCCGGGCTGATCTGGGACTTTATTATGTCGCGCATGATGGCGAAATCCGCCGCGCTTATTTCCTCGCCGTTGACCTCGGCCGCCACGTTTACGGGCGTAGACATCATCCCGGCGAAATCGTCGGACATGAACCCCAGTCCGAGCACCATTATCACTGCAAGTAAAATCAGAACGCCCCTTACGAACCAGGCGTTTTTACTCCTTATTATATCAAGACTCATCTGTGTATATACCCCTCGGGCGGATAATTTATATAAAAATCTATATCACTTCGGATTCAGTTTCAACTGAGCGCGGGAATAACGGGCCGGCTCGCCGGGCCCGCGGCGGGAAACGGGCGGGGGGCGGTTTCCCCGGCGAAGGGGGGCGTAGGCGGGCTCACGCGCGCGCGGCAACTTGACAGCCCCGGGGGGGTTAAATATGCTTACCGGCTCAATCTCCCGGCCGCTTTTGCCGAGGGAAGGAGCTAACTTCTCTCTAAAAGGTTTAACCTCATGATAACTGCTCTCGGAGGCGGGGTCGGGGCCGCGAAATTCCTTGAAGGCCTTTCCGCCGTAATCGGCAGTGAACCCCTTAACGCAGTCGTAAACACGGGGGACGACGTTACGATCCACGGTTTAAGGGTCTCTCCGGACGTCGATACCGTCATATACAGGCTCTCGGGCCGCGTGGACAGGCAGAGGGGCTGGGGCCTGAAAGAGGACACGTTCAGGTGCCTTTCGGCCCTTTCGAGGCTCGGAGGGGAGACATGGTTCAATATCGGGGATTCGGACTTCGCGACCCACATTTTCAGGACGCACCTGCGTGCGTGCGGGGTTACGGCCACGGAGACGGCGTTGAGGATAGCCGCCGCTTTCGGTCTGCCCGGCAACATAAACGTCCTCCCGATGACCGACGACGACGTCGAGACGTGGATAGAGACGCCCGAGGGGGAGATGCACTTTCAGGAATATCTCGTAAAGAAGAAGATGAAGCCCGAGGTCCTGGGCGTAACCCTCAAAAATATAGAGAGCGCCGCGCCCACGCCCGCGGTCCTGGACGCCATCCGGGGGGCGAGGGGGGTAGTGATCTGCCCGAGTAATCCCATAATCAGCATCGGGCCGATTCTCGCCCTGGGGGGCGTAAGGGACGCCATAAGGCAGTCCGGGGCCAAAAAGATAGCCATAAGCCCCCTCGTCGGCGACGCGCCCCTGAAAGGTCCCGCCGACAGGCTCATGAAGGGGCTCGGGCTAAGGGTGAGCTCCGTCCAGGTGGCCGAGCTATACGGGGACTTCCTCGACGTCATGATCATCGATACACGGGACGCCCACGAGGCGGACGAGATAAAAAGCCTCGGAATCGAGCCCCTGGTAACCGACATACTTATGCCCGTCCCCGAAAGGGCGGCGGCGCTGGCCAATACCGTGACAAGCCTCCTTTGACGCCGTTCTTTCGGCTTGACTTTATCCGCCCGTTTGTGAGAATATTACTTGATACGCTTGGGGTGAAAGCGCCTTCCAGGTGTTAAAGCAATTTCTTCCGCGGGGCCGCGGGGGGAAAGTCTCTTAATATGAAGAACATGGAAGCTCTCATACCTTCGGGGGATAATACTCCCTTTCCCGACCGTTTGCGCGGTATTACGGACATGCTCGGTGCCGGGGCCGCGGCGACGGTAAAAACGGGCGGCATAATAGAGAAGGTCCTTTCCGGCGAGGCGATAAACAGGGAGGACGCCCTTACTATCGCCGGGCTGGGGAACGACGAGCTTCCCTATATACTCCTGGCCGCGTCCGAGATAAGGGACAGGGGTAAGGGAAGAGTGCTCACGTTCTCACGGAACGTTTTCGTCCCGCTGACGCAGCTCTGCAGGAACCACTGCGGATACTGCACCTTTAAATACGAGCCCGGGGAGGGGGCTCTCTTCCTGACGCCGGAAGAGGTTCTCGATATGGCGTCGAAGGGGGCGCAGCTCGGCTGCACGGAGCTCCTCTTCGTCACGGGGGACAAGCCCGAGCTCAAATATAAAGAATACAGGGACGCCCTCGGCGCTATGGGCTACGGAACCACCGCCGAATACCTCGTAGACATGGGCGCGGCGTCGCTCGCCTACGGGATTTTCCCGCACACGAACCTCGGGCTCGCGACGCACGACGAGCTCCTCGGCTTTAAGAAATCGAACCCCAGCATGGGGCTCATGCTCGAAAACATCAGCATGCGCCTCCTCAAAAAGGGCGAAGCGCATCACAGGTGCCCGGACAAGGTTCCGAAGCAGCGCATGAAGACTATGGAAACGGCGGGCGAGCTCGGCATCCCGTGGACGACGGGGATTCTCGTCGGCATCGGCGAGACGTGGGAAGAGAGGATCGATTCCCTCTTCGCTATAAAGGACCTCAACGACGCCTACGGGCACATACAGGAATTAATCATACAGAACTTCTGCCCGAAGCAGGGGATAATCATGGAAAAGTACCCGCCCCCCGATTTCGTGGACATGCTGAAGATAGTGTCGATAACGAGGCTCGTCTTCGGAAAGGACATGAACGTACAGATTCCGCCCAATTTGAACCCGGGGACTTACCAGCTCTTTTTATATTCCGGCGTAAACGACCTGGGCGGCGTTTCGCCGATAACCATAGACTACGTGAATCCGGAGGCCCCGTGGCCGAAGCTCGAAAGCATGAGAGAGCTTTCGGAAGAGGCGGGCTTTACGCTCAGGGAAAGGCTCCCTGTATACCCGGAATTTATTAGCGAGAAATACATCGACGGCCCGCTTCTGGAAAAGGTGAGGGCGGCGGTCGATGAGACCGGCTACGTGCCGCTTGAGGAGACAGACCCCGATGGATCGAATTGAAGACGCCATATCATACATACAGGACACGAGAGGCCTCGGGCTGGACGGCGTTCTCGGCAGGGTGAACGGCGCCACGGGAAAGATTCTGGACAAGGCGCTCTCGGGGGAGGAGATTTCGGTCGAGGAATCCATCCACCTCTTCGCCATAACCGACCCCGACGAGCTTACGGCCCTGGCCGTAACGGCCGACGCCATACGGAAAGAGGATGTGGGCGACGTGGTCACCTACGTCGTAAACAGGAATATTAACTTTACGAACATATGCAACACGTACTGCGGCTTTTGTAACTTCATGGCGCCGGAGGGGGACGAGAGGGCGTATTTCCTCTCCATGGACGAGATAGCGGACAGGGTGAAGGAGGCCTGGGACATAGGGGCGACGGAAGTCTGCATGCAGGGGGGGATGCACCCCGACATCGACGGGAATTTTTACGTCGAGCTCATAAAGGCCGTGAAAAAAGCCGTCCCCGAGATGCACACCCACGCCTTTTCGCCGTTCGAGATATTCTACGGCGCGCAGACGCTCGGCATTTCCGAAGAAGATTTCATAGTGAAGTTAAAAGACGTCGGCCACAACACCTTCCCGGGGACGGCGGCCGAGATACTCGTCGAGGAAGTGAGGAAGATAATCGCTCCTCGGAAGATGCCGACCGAGGCGTGGATAAGGATCGTCAAGAAGGCGCACAAGGCGGGCATGCGGACGACGTCCACGATAATGTACGGACACGTCGACAAGCCCCACCACTGGGCCGAGCACATCGGCATACTGAGAGACATCCAGAAAGAGACGGGCGGGTTCACGGAATTCGTCCCGCTCCGGTTCATCCCCTGGAACACGAGGCTCTTCAAGCACTCGAAGGGCAAGGTGCAGGAAGGGCCGGGCGACGTTAACCAGCTCAAGATGTACGGCGTTTCGCGACTCATGCTCCGCGGGTGGATAAACAACATACAGGTCTCGTGGGTGAAGCAGGGGCCCGAGTTCGCGCAGTTCTCGCTGACGGCGGGGGCCAACGACTTCGGAGGCACGCTGATGGAGGAGCAGATTTCGCGCTCCGCCGGCGCCAGCTACGGGCAGTATTTCCCGCCCGAAGAGTTCAGGCGTCTCACGAGGGAGATAGGCCGAATCCCCGCCGAAAGGACCACCACGTACGGCATTCGCCGGATGTTCGATAAGGACGGGGTGAATTAAGGCGTCTTGTGGCTATGTAACTCATCCCTTTGTTGAACCAGAAGAGAGTTTTTCTCATCTAAATTGTTATTTCAGTAGCGCACCTCTTGTTAACAAATCTGCAGTGTAGTGTTAAGATAGTTGTGTTCTATAATGATTGTGGGAAGTCTTCTCATGAGTAAAGTGAAAAAGAATGTATACGTCCATGATATTGATTTGAAATCATTAAATATACGAAATGCTCCAAGAGAAGACTTTAGAGAAGCGATTGAAGCCCTAGAGTATAGAGGATATGAAGTCGAGAATATACAAGATGGACGAAAAATAGTTATTACGAAGCCGGGTGGCAAATTCACGTACGGCAAGATAAAAAAAGAAGATTTCATGGTTTTTGTTCACAATCCAACGGATAAAACCATGTGGTTAATTTCTCATAAAAATATCTATGAGGACCTGGTGGAAAAAGGCAATCAGGATGTTCCAGCAACCCTTAAAATAATCGATGCTCTTGAAAGGGTTTATGTGGGTGAAGAGCCGGATGAAGTATTGGCTTCGGTAAACTTGGTCAATCCCTGTGGGGAGTTGCCCGAGGTTTTACTAAAAGCATACAAGTGGATTTGGGGTCAAGAGGATGTGAACTACCCAACCGGTAAGGGCAGGGACATGTCCTTTGATGGCATAAGAGAGCTTAGAACGACACTTTCGGAGCAGTGATCTTGGATCCTTTCTTTACTAGCAAAAATATCAGGCTTTACCTTGGCGATGTTTTAGACACGTTGCGTCGACTGCCCGATGGTTGTATCGATCTGATATTTGCGGACCCGCCGTACAATCTTTCCAACAACGGATTTACATGCCACGCCGGACGCAGAGTGAGTGTCAATAAAGGCTCATGGGATAAGAGTAACGGCGTAGAAGAGGATTATAAGTTTCATTATAAGTGGATCGAAGAGTGCCGAAGGGTGCTGAAGCCCGATGGCTCACTCTGGATATCGGGGACTTACCATTCGATCTATGCCTGCGGATTCGCCCTTCAGACTCAAGGATGGCATATGATTAACGATATTAGCTGGTACAAGCCAAATGCCGCGCCCAATCTCGCTTGCAGGATGTTTACTGCCAGTCACGAAACGCTGTTGTGGGTTAGGAAGAGCAAAAGCGCGAAACACTTTTTTAATTACGACGTTGCCAAGAACTATAATTGGAATGGAGATTCTTTGAAAAAGCCTGGGAAGCAGATGAGAAGCGTATGGGCTATTAACACACCAAAGAATGGTGAAAAAAAGTATGGGAAGCACCCTACGCAAAAACCGGAAGCTTTGCTGGAACGTATTATCCTCACTTGTAGCAGCGAAAATGACATCATACTCGATCCGTTTTGTGGGAGCGCAACGACAGGTGTAGTTGCATTGAGACATAATAGAAAATTCGTCGGTATTGATATGGATAGGGCATATCTGGATACGTATGCTGTTCCTAGGCTTAAGGATGTCATTGAGAAGAACTCTTTGCTTACATATAACGAAAAAAAGCACAACGCAAAAGCGGCAAGAGATGAAAAAGCGGACTACGGAATCTTGCCGTAACATTCTCCATGGAAAGAATTGAAGCAATAAGAAAACTGAATGAGCTTGTGGGAAAGAATTTACACGAGCTCGCGCAACTCTACGGTGTCACCGTATACAAAAACGACAAGGTGAATAAGGGCTGGGCTGGCCACGTTTTTGAGAGACATCTTCAGATCCCTTTGAATTCAGCACAATCTCCCAATTTCGGGTCTTGGGAGTTGAAATGTATTCCTCTGAAGCTCAAACGGAACGGCTTGCTGACTTTCAAAGAAACCATGGCAATTACTATGATAGATCCTGTTAATGTTGCGCAGAAGGAATTTCATGAAAGCCATCTTCTGGCAAAATTGCAAAAAGCAGTCGTTGTTGCGAGAACGGTTGGGGCTTCAGTGAGTGAGCCCACATATATACATTCAGTAGTGGAGTTTGATCTGGATGGTGAGCTGTACGAAGCGGTGAAAAAGGACTACGATTTGGTTAGAGAAATGATCTTGGATCCGTCTAAGGGGTTCAGTGCTCTATCAGGAAAGATGGGTTATTTTATACAACCCCGTACAAAAGGGCCCGGCCACGGTTCCATTTCGAGAGCGTTTTATGCACGGCCGAGGTTCCTTGCAGAATTCATAAAGTTGTAACGCTAAAGTATTACTCCCCTGAGGTCGTAAACGTCGGCGTCGGTGATTTTTATATTCACGAGGTCGCCGGTCTTTAATTTCAGCTCTCCGGTTTTCTTCACGTACGTGTACCCGTCAACTTCGGGGGCCTGCGAGGGAATCCTGGCTATATAATCGCCGTTTTCCTCGCCTTCGATGAACCCTTCGTGGACGGTTCCTACGAGGGAGAGGTTCTTCCTCAGCGACACCTCGGACTGCGCTTCTAAAAGCCGCTCGTACCTTTCTTCCTTGACCTCTTCGGGCACCTGGTCTTCCATGACACCCGCCGGGGTTCCCTCTTCCTGCGAGTACTTGAACGCGCCTGCCCTGTCGAACCCCGTCTCTTCTACGAATTCCAGGAGCTCCTCGAATTCGTCGTCCGTCTCTCCGGGAAAGCCGACTATGAACGTCGTCCGGAGGACGACGCCGTCAATCCCGTCCCGGAGCTTCTTCAGTATCTCCCTTATGCGGGCGGGCGGGGTCTTCCTGTCCATTGCCTTCAGCATGCGCTCGCTTATGTGCTGGAGCGGCATGTCGATGTAGGGGAGGATCTTCTCCTCCTTTGCTATGAGCTCGACGAGGGAGTCTGTTATTCCCCACGGGTAGCAGTAGTGAATCCTTATCCACCCGAGGCCGTCCACCGTGGCCAGCTCGCGGAGCATCGTTTCGAGGTTCGTCCCGATGTCGCGCCCGTAGCTAGTCATGTCCTGCGCGATGAGGTTTATCTCCCGTACGCCCTGCCTGACGAGGCTCTCGGCCTCGCCGACTATGGAGGCGACGGGCCTGCTCTTCATGACGCCGCGCATCTTCGGGATGATGCAGAAGGAGCACGTACGCGAGCAGCCTTCGGAGACTTTCACGTAGGCGTAGTGCTTCGGCGTGAGCATGACACGCGGCGTGTCGGGGTCGTATATCGTCCCCGGCGGATTTTTGTGTATCGTCCCCGGCCGCCTGTCTTCGAGGACCTCACCTATCTTGAGGAGGTTCCCCGTCCCCCAGAATGCGTCTACCTCGGGCAGCTCGTGCTTCAGCACCTCGGCGTATCTCTCGACGAGGCATCCCGTGACGATGAGCTTCCGGCAGCTCCCGCTGACCTTCCTTTCGGAGAGATCGAGGATCGTGTCGATGGACTCCTTCTTCGCGTCTCCTATAAAGCCGCAGGTGTTTACAATTATTACGTCGGCTTTGTCTTCGGGCGAGATCTCGTGGCCGGACCTTGTTAAAGCTCCGCTCATGATCTCGCTGTCGACGAGGTTCTTCGAGCAGCCGAGGCTCACTATGGATATCTTCATGCGCGTTTTTTCAAGATGTGAGAAACCCTGCCCGAGTCCATCGTAAGGATTATCTCTCCCTCGTCTCCCTTTCCGAAGTTCTCGAACGCCACCTCTTCGAGGTGCCTCGATATTATAACATCCAGGCCGCGGGCCCCCGTCTGCCGCCTTACGGCTTCGTCGATTATGAACTCGGCGACGCCCGGCTCGATGCGGAGCAAAAAGCCCTCTTCCTCGAATTCCCTCTGGTAGTTCCGGGTCTTGATGTGGATTATCTCCATGAGCGTATTTTTGTTTAGCGGCGAAAACGGCACTATGCGGTTGAACCGCGAAATGAGCTCGGGCAGGAACCCGAACATGTGAAACTTCGATATGTCGTCCGCCTCGTCTTCCGTCAGGCTGTAGGCTATGGAATCGTCCTCGCTCATTCCTTCCTCGAGCTTCTGCATGAAGCCGAGGCTCCGCTTTTCGAGGAGGCTCCGTATGCCTGAGAAAGCGCCCACCGAAAAGAACGTTATGTCGCGGGTCGAGATGAGCGCCCTCGGTCCCCTGCTCGAAAATCCGAAGTCGAGCGGTATCTGGACGTCCGTCCCTTCGAGAATCTTCAGCAGCTCTCTCTGTACGCCGTACCCGGAGACGTCCTTCGTCGTCCCCTGCCCGGCGAACCTCGCGCTGCTGTAGGCCCCGGCTATCTTGTCGAACTCGTCGAGCACGATGACGCCGCACTCGGCGATGTCTATGCTCTCGTTCGCCGCGTAGACGAGCTGGACCAGGATGTTCACGACGTCGTCGCCGACGTATCCCGATTCGGTGAACTTCGTCATGTCGATGATGACGTAGGGCAGCTTGAATATTTCGCCGAAAAGGAGCTCGATGAGATACGTCTTGCCGCAGCCCGTCGGCCCCATGAGTATGGTGTTCGGGCGGGGCGGCAGAACGGTGCGCGGCGTGTTTTTCGTATGGAGGAGCTTCAGTCTCTTGACGTGCCTGTAAGAGGCGAGTGACACCGCCTTGCGGGCGAGCGGCTGGCCCCTGTATCCGAGCTTTTCGAGCTCCGCGTATATCTTTTTGGGTGAGGGAAGAGGGACTGTCTGAATGAAATCCTTAACGTAGTAAACCTTCTCTCCTCTTCTCATAAGCGCCGCCTCACGGATTATTATTCTAAGAATTCTGGCAGTCTTTTCAAGCTATGCCTATATTATACCCCCTCCGCCGGCGAGAGGCCGGAAATTCCCGTTCTTTAATATAATTTCGGAGCTTTTATGATTCGCCGCTTTAAGTATGCCGTTTAACCGTTTGCCGGGGCGGATTTATCCCATTGACTATTTTCGGGACGATTATTATAATTTGGCGTAGGAACCTGATGACCGCTTGAGGAGGTGGAACATGAAATACTTTGCCGGAATGCTTCTTGGAATCATGGTCTTCGCTTCGGCCGCGATGGGGGCGGACTCCCCTAGGATAACCAACTACAACTATAACCCGAGCGACGCGCTTCATCCGTTCAAGCTCATAAGCATGGCCGCGAGGCCCCCGCTCGGGATCGCGACCCTTTTCGTCAAGGGCACCTACTGGGTTCTGGACGTCGATCCGATAAACAGGGCGTTTAACATCGACACCGATCCCTCGATGAACATCGACTCCGATTATTAAGGGAACATAAGGAAAACCGGGGCGGTTTCGTGTTCTACGGGCCGCTTCCGTAAACTCTCAGTCCTTCATGAACATTTCGAGTATGGCTTTGCCCGCGTGGAGCTTGTTCTCCGCCTGGTCGAAGATTATCGACTGCGGGCCGTCGGCGACTTCCGCCGTTATCTCCTCGCCCCTGTGTGCCGGAAGGCAGTGCATGACGAGGGCGTCTTTCGAGGCCCTGGTCAAGAGCTCTGCGTTTACCTGGTAGGGCCTGAACATCTTCATCCTCTTGTCGGTCCCCTCTTCCTGGCCCATGCTTACCCAGACGTCGGTGTATATGACGTCCGCGCCGCTTACGGCTTCGTCCGGGTCGTTTGTCACCTCTACGCCCTCGCCGCTTACGCCGAGCGACGAGAAGTCGGGCTCGTAGCCGCGCGGGGTCGCTATAGCGAGCTTAAAGCCGAGTATCGCCGCCGCGCCTATGAACGAATTGGCGACGTTGTTGCCGTCGCCGATGAAGGCGAGCTTCATGTCGCCGACGTCGAGTCCCCTTTCCTTTATCGTGAAGAGGTCGGCTACGATCTGCGTCGGATGCCCGAGGTCCGTAAGCGCGTTTATCACCGGTATAGTAGAGTGCTTCGCGAATTCTTCCAGCTTCTCTTGCTCGAAGAGCCGGAGTATAACGCCGTCGAGGTACGACGAGAGCACCTTCGCGGTGTCTTCGACCGTTTCGCCGCGCCCGAGCTGAAGATCGTTCGGGTTAAGATAAAGCGCGTTTGCGCCGAGGTCGTTTATCGCGACCTCGAAAGAAACGCGGGTCCTCGTCGAGAGCTTCTCGAAGATGAGCGCTATCGATTTCCCGGCGAGCGTGTGCGTCGGCGTGCCGGCCTTCTTCGCGGCCTTGAGCTCGGCCGAGCGCCTGAAGAGATGCTCGAAATCCTCCTTGCCTATGTCCGCAATCCTGAGGAAGCTTCTAGGCATTCCCGGCCTCGTCGAGTGATTCGCTGATAATGTCAATTGCCTCGTCTATCTCCTTTTTGCCTGCTATGAGCGGGGGGAGGAGCCTCATGACCCGCTGCTCCGTGAGTATCGTCAGGAGCCCCTTGCCGACGGCCCTCGTTACGACGTCCTTTGCGATATCGGGGGATTTGAACTCGACGCCGAGTATGAGCCCCTTGCCCCTTACCTCCTTTACGAGGCCGGGGTGCGCCTCTTTTATCCCGGCGAGCCTTTCGAGGAAATATTCCCCGGACGACGCGGCCCGGTCCAGAAGGCCGTCTTCCATTATAGTCTTTATGACGGCGAGCCCCGCGCTCATCGCGACGGGATTGCCGCCGAGGGTGGTGCCGTGTACGCCCGGCGTGAAGTGCCTGGCCACCCGGTCCGTCGCCAGGAAAGCGCCGCAGGGTATGCCGCCGCCGAGCGCCTTCGCGAGCGTCATTATGTCCGGCTCGACGCCGTAATGCTCGTATGCAAAGAGCTTCCCGGTCCTGCCCATCCCGACCTGGATCTCGTCGAGCATGAGCAGCACTTTCTTCTTCCTGGTGAGACGCCTTACGTCTCTCAGATAATTCTCGTACGGTATTTTTACGCCGTTTTCGCCCTGTATCGGCTCGAGCATTACGGCGCAGACCTTCTCGTCGGAAAGGGCCTTTTCTATTGACTCGATCTTTCCGTAAGGCACGGCCTTGAACCCCGGGAGGAGCGGCTTGAAGCCGGCCTGGTATTTCTTGTTCGTCGCGCTGAGCGCGCCGAGGGTCCTTCCGTGGAAGGAATCGCGCGCGTGGACTATCTTGTAGCGCCCGCCGTTGGCCCCGCCCCATTTTCGGGCGAGCTTTATCGCGCCCTCGTTGGCCTCCGTCCCGCTGTTACAGAAAAACACCTTGTCGGCGAAGGAATTCTCGACGAGGAGCCGCGCGAGCTCGGCCTGCTTTTCGACGTGGAAGAGGTTGGACACCTGCATCAGCGTCCTGCACTGCTCGGTGACGGCGCGGACTATGTTCGGATGGCAGTGGCCGAGGTTGTTGACGGCTATGCCCGTGATGAAATCGAGGTACTGTTTCCCGTCCTCGTCCCACACCCGGCATCCCTTGCCGCGGACAAGCGCTATGGGGTAGCGGCCGTACGTATTCATCAGGTACTCGCCGCTTTCGGCTATCGTTTCTTCGCTGCTCAAAGAAGTATCTCCGTTCCAACGCCCGCGTCGGTGAATATTTCGAGGATGAGGGCGTGGTCTATTGTGCCGTCTATTATGTGCACCTTGTCGACGCCTGCGTGAAGGGCCTCTATGGCGCACATGATCTTGGGGATCATCCCGCCGGAGATCGCCTCCTGCCTTATGAGCTCGCGCGCTTCGGATTCGGTGATGCTCGAAAGGAGGTTCTTTTCCTTGTCGAAGATACCCGGGACGTTCGTCATCAGTATGAGCTTTACGGCCTTGAGCGCGCCGGCTATCTTCCCGGCCACGTGGTCGGCGTTGATGTTGTACGTCCGGCCTTCCTTGTCGAACCCGGTCGGCGCGATCACGGGAATGAATCCCGAGTCTTCGAGGACTTTGATCAGGTGCGGGTTCACCGACTCGACCTCGCCGACCATGCCGAGGTCGGACCCGGCCGGTATCTCGATGCCGTTTTCGGCCGCGAAGGTATCGAGGTTCAGCTTCCGTGCGAGGATCATCTTGCCTTCCTTTCCCGAAACGCCGACGGCCTTTCCGCCCATCGCCTGGATCGCCTCGATTATCTTCTGGTTTATCTTCCCGACGAGCACCATCTCGGCGACTTCCATCGTCGCCTCGTCCGTCACACGGAGCCCCGCAATGAACTCGGATTCCATGCCGAGCCTTTTCAGGTGATTACCTATCTGCGGGCCGCCGCCGTGTATGACCACGGGGTGAATGCCCACGAACTTCATCAGCACGATGTCGCGCGCGAAGTCGTGGAGGTCGTCGTCGCCGATGCTCCCGCCGTATTTTATTACGATAGTTTCGCCGTAAAACTCCTCGATATAAGGGAGCGCTTCGACGAGTGTTTTAGCTTTTTGAATGAGATTTTTCATTTATTCTGCCGCGCCGGTAAATAAAGCTGATTATTATAAGATAAATATGGTTCTATGCCAATAAAATCTTTTCGGCCCGCGGAAAGGCAAATAGGGAGGAAAACCCCGCCGGAACCCTGTCCCGAAAATAATCCGGCTTTAAAGTTGCCCAAAATTGACGGACGGTTATAAAAAGGGGGGCGGCGAAGCGCCCGTTTTCCGGAAATTCCCGAATCGCCAAGGGGGTTTTAAGCTGTTATATTTTTCCCGGAAAGGAGTGAAACATGCAAGAAGCAAACGACAATTCTGTTTTGGATATAAGCGAAAAGGGGAGGGCGAAGGACGGGACGGTCCTGTCCTCGGACAGGCGGATGCTGATGCAGCTCCTCGCGTTCGGCGGCTGCCTCGATACGGGGAAGATAATAAAGGAGCTCGAAGGCTCGGGCACGGACTTCGTCCTCTACGCCGACATCAACGACCCCTACGGCGTCGGGCTTTTGTCTCTCAACGAGGACCCGGGTTTCTTCGTCGGCGAGCTCCGCGAGTTCCTCGCGCGCCCGGCCTTCACCGGGCTTACGCCCAAGCCCGAGTACACCATGCTCGGGAGGACGTATTCCCTCGGCTACGAGCCCGACCTCGAAAGGACCCTCGTCCACGGGCCCCGTGAGAAGGTGCTTAACCCCGCGCTCAAGTGGGCGATATGGTACCCGCTCCAGCGTAACAAGCTCTTCGAGACGCTTTCGGAAGACGAGCGCCGCTCGGTGCTGGGGGAGCACGGCAAGGTAGGGTTCAAGTTCGGCCAGGCAGGGCTCGGAACGGATATCAGGCTCGCGTGTCACGGGCTCGACAGGAACGACAACGACTTCGTAATCGCGGTCCTCGGCGCAAAGCTCTACCCGCTCTCGATCCTGATAGAGACCATGCGCGGGACGAAGCAGACGTCGATGTACCTCGAAAGCCTGGGGCCGTTCTTCGTCGGGAACGTCCTGTGGCAGACCCCGGTCGGGTAACCGCCTCTCCACGAAAACGCGGCGCGCCGGAATCGCCCGTGCGCGCCTAGAGTATGTACCTGCTGAGGTCCCTGTCCTTTACGATGTCGGCTATCTTTTCCTTAACGTAATTCGCGTCGATCGTAATCTTTTCGTGTCCCATGTCGGGGGCGTTGAAGGATATCTCGTCGAGCATCCGCTCCATTATGGTGTGGAGCCTTCGCGCGCCGATGTTCTCCATGGATTCGTTTACGGTGTGGGCCGTCTCGGCGATTTCCCTTATCGCATCCTCCGAGAAGATGAGGTCTACGTTCTCCGTGTTCAGGAGCTCGACGTACTGCTTTATGAGCGCGTTCCGGGGCTGGGTCAGGATCATGATGAAGTCTTCCGTAGTCAGCGGTTCGAGCTCGACCCTTATCGGGAACCTGCCCTGTAGCTCGGGGATGAGGTCGGACGGCTTCGAGACGTGAAACGCCCCCGCGCCGATGAAGAGGATATGGTCCGTCTTCACCATGCCGTGCTTCGTGTTGACCGTGCAGCCCTCGATTATCGGGAGGAGGTCACGCTGGACGCCTTCTCTCGATACGTCGGGCCCGGCCGAGCTTTCGCGGCCCGCGACCTTGTCTATCTCGTCGATGAAGATTATCCCCGACTGCTCGACCCTCTCTATGGATTTCTTTATGACGTTGTCCATGTCGATGAGCTTCTGCGCCTCTTCCTGTATCAGCACTTCCATCGCGTCGGGGACGCGGACCTTACGCTTCTTGGTCTTTTTGGGGAAGAGGTTTCCGAGCATGTCGGATATGTTGACGTCCATCTCTTCGAGGCCGGACGGCGAGAACACCTGTATGGGAAAATTCTTCGACGTGACCTCTATGTCCACGAACCTTTCGTCGAGCTTCCCCTCGCGGAGGAGCCTGCGCAGCTTCTCGCGCGTTTCGCTGCTTGACTCAGCCTGCTGCGCCGGCTCGGCCTGCGGGGGCTGATGCGCCTGCGGGGCCTGGGGCGTGGGGAAGAGGAGGTCCAGCATCCTTTCCTCGGCGAGGTCCTCGGCCCTCGTGCGTACGGTCTGCTTCTCCTCGTCGGTCACCATCTTTATGGCGATGTCGGTGAGGTCCCTGATCATCGATTCGACGTCCCTTCCGACGTAGCCGACCTCGGTGAACTTCGAAGCCTCGACCTTTAAGAACGGGGCCTGGGCGAGCTTGGCGAGACGCCGGGCTATCTCGGTCTTGCCGACGCCCGTCGGGCCTATCATGAGTATGTTCTTGGGCGCTATCTCGTCCTTGAGCTCGGGGGAGACGCGCTGGCGCCGCCAGCGGTTCCTGAGCGCGATCGATACCGCACGCTTGGCCTTGTTCTGGCCTATGATATACCTGTCGAGCTCCGAGACTATCTCTCTCGGGGTGAAAAACGTTTCATTGCTCATTTTGTCAAAGTTCCTCTACCGTGATTTTATCGTTCGTATAAATGCATATCTCGGACGCTATCTTGAGGGATTCCTCGGCTATCTGCCTCGCCGAAAGGTCGGAGAACCTGCTGAGCGCCTTGGCCGCTGCCTGTGCGAACGTGCCGCCCGAGCCTACGGCTATTACGTTGTCGTCGGGCTCCAGCACGTCGCCGCTCCCGGAGATGAGAAACATGCTGTCCTTGTCCGCCACCGCGAGGAGCGCTTCGAGCCGCCGGAGTATCCTGTCCGTCCGCCAGTCCCTCGCGAGCTCGACGGCAGCCCGGCGGAGGTTCCCCCTGTACTCTTCGAGCTTCGCCTCGAACTTGTCGAAGAGGGTCATGGCGTCGGCCGTGGCCCCGGCGAATCCGACGAGCACCTTGCCCTCGAATATCTTCCTCACTTTCTTGGCCGAATGCTTTACCGCGGCATGACCCAGGGTTACCTGGCCGTCCCCGGCCATCGCGACGCCGTCCTTGATCTTTACGCATACTATCGTAGTTCCGTGAAATTGTTCCATGTCTATGCTCTGGGATGAGTTTTGTCGTATATCTCCATTAATTTTTCTATCGAGGTATGAGTATACCTTTGAGTCGTGGAAAGGCTCGCGTGTCCGAGCATTTCCTGGATCGCCCGGAGGTCGGCCCCGCCCCCCAAAAGGTGGGTCGCGAACGAGTGCCTGAGCACGTGCGGGCTTACGTTCTTGGGGATGCCGGCAGCTATCGCGCGCTTCTTTATTATCCTGTCCACGCTTCTTACCGTTAGCCTCCCGCCGCGGGAATTCACGAAGAGCTGGTCTCCTTTCGGCTTCATGTCGAGCCTGTGGGCGAGGTATTTCCTTATGGCCTCCGCCGCACGGGAGCCTATCGGCACCTGCCTTTCCTTTCTCCCCTTGCCGAGGACTTTAACCGTCAGGCCGGCGAGGTCGATGTCGCCGAGGTCGGCCCCGGCGAGCTCGCTTACCCTGAGGCCGCTAGAATAGAGTAGCTCCAGTATGGCGCTGTCCCTGGCGTCGAGCGCGCCGTCGCCCGACACCGTGTCGAGGAGCTTTACGACCTCGTCCACCGTGAGAAACGACGGGAGCCTCTTTTCGCCCCTGGGCGTCGGGACGAGCCTGGCGAGGTTTAATTTCACCGCCCCGGTCTTCATCAGGAACTCGAAGAACGTCCTTACGGAAGAGAGCTTCCTCGAAATCGATACCTTCTTGTTCTGCGTATAAAGCCAGCCTATATAGGCCCTTATGGGGGCCTCGTCGAGCTTCCTGGCGTCGAATTCTTCCCCTTCTCCCGGGATGAGCTTTTTTTGCCTGGCGACGCCGACGAATTCGCCGACGTCGGTCATGTAGGCCTTGACGGTGTGCTGCGAGTAATTTCTTTCGGAGAGGAGAAATTCCCTGAAGCTGTCCAGATAATGGTCCATGGCGCAGTTCACATTAATATAATCACCAGGTCCGGTCTTTCAATGGACGGACTTTGCCGTCCTGTAATTCGCTGGAATTTCCGGAGAGGCTGGCGGGCCGAGCGGAGCATCCCGGATTCGGGAGCGGCCCGGCGCGCCGGAGGCGTCAGTTCTTATCGAAGCCGCCGTACCCTTTGCTCATCTCGTCGTAGAAGAGCCCGGAGAGCTGGACCCTCTTGGCGCCGATGTATCTCTTCCTGTAGTACTGCTTGTTGATGTTGTCTATCGTCACCTTGCGGGACGCGGACGACGCGTGGATGAATTCGTCGTTCCCCATGTAGATGCCGACGTGGGAGGGGTATTTCGCGTACGTGATGAAGAACACGAGGTCGCCGGTGTCGAGCTCGTCTCTCTTGACGCTCTTGCCCGACCTGTAGTAGATGTCCCTCGCCGTACGGGGGAGGTTGACGTTGAACCTGCTGAAAACCTTTTTGACGTAGCCAGAGCAGTCTATGCCGGTGATGAAATCGTTGCCGCCGAATTTGTACGGCGCGCCGAGGTATTTCTTCGCCACCTGTATGATGCTCTCCTTAGAGAACCTTCCGTTCTTCCCGGAATCGTCGGACGCATTATCTGCCTTGCCGCCGGACTGTATGGTGCTCTTGTCGGCTACCGCGACGTAGGCGGCGTCCTGCCCGGGGATGGTCGGAATGTAGAGCACCTGTCCCGCGTTTATCGTGCTGCCCTTGATGTTGTTTTCGGTTTTGAGCGCGGTAATCGTGATGCCGTACTTGGCCGCTACGCTCGCGAGCGTGTCGCCTTTTTCGACGACGTATTCACGCTTCGGGCTGGCCGTCGCTATAACCTTCGCGCCCACTCCGAGCGCGGGCTCGGCGTCCACAGCTTCCGTGATTCCCGGAATGTTGAGCTTCGCTCCGGCCCTTAAGGTGTTGCCCCTGAGGCCGTTCGCCTTCTTGAGCTCGCTTACAGAAACCCCGAACCTGCTCGCTATCCTGCCGAGCGTGTCGCCCCTGGCTACCGTGTAGCGGGACGACGTAACCTTTTCCTGGGGCACGGGGATGAGGAGTATGTCGCCCTTGCCTATACGGTCGGACTTTAAGGCGCTCGCCTTTTTGATCTCGTCTACAGTCACGTCGAAGCCGGACGCGATCCCTCCGAGCGTGTCGCCTTCCTTGACCACGTATCTCTTCTTTATGTATACCTCGGCGGAGGCGGTTTCTTCCGGGGCCTGTGCGGAAACCGCTTCGGCTGCGGTGACCGCAGGCTCGGCCACGACTATGACGTCTTTCTTTACGGGGCCGGGGACCTTCAACACCTGGCCGATCCTGATGTTGCTGCTCTTAAGGCCGTTGGCTTGCTTGAGCTCGTTCTGGGATACGCCGTGTTTAATCGCGAGCCGTCCGAGCGTGTCGCCTTTCGCGACCTTGTAGCTGCCGTCGAATTTGGCTGTTAAAGCCGGGTCCGCGGTTTCGGATTCCGCGGGCGATGCCGGCGTGAGGGCGAGCTCCTGCCCGATGCGGATATTATTGCTCTTAAGGCCGTTAATCTTTTTGAGCTGGCTTACCGAGACGCCGAACCTGCCGCCTATCCCGCCGAGCGTGTCGCCCTTACGCACCGTGTATACGCCGGGGACTTCGGGGGCGCTGTCGGCGGAAGAGGGAGCGGGCTTTTCGTCCGCGCCCGCCGTTTCGACGGCCTCGGCCAGCTTCGCCGAACCGGGCACCACGAGCTTTTGCCCTATGCGGAGGTTCCTGCTGTCGATGCTGTTGAGCTCGACGAGGTCTTTTGTGCTGACGCCGAGCTTCCGCGCGATGCCACCGGGCGTGTCGCCCTTCGAGACCGTGTAGTAGGTGATTGTCGATGGAGCGGGTTTTACGTTTTCAGCCTCGGCTTCTTCGGCCTTAACGGGGACGGGGGCCGTTTCGGCGGCCGCTGTGACTGCACCCGCGGAACCGGGGACGATGAGCTCCTGTCCTATCCTGAGGCTCTTGCTGTCGATGTCGTTCAGTTTTATCAGGTCGCTCGTGCTGACGCCGAGCTTCTGTGCTATGCCGCCCGGGGTGTCGCCCTTACGGACGACGTATACGCCGCCCGCGGGGGCTTTCTTAACGGTGGTTTCAGCGGGTTTTGCCTCGGCGGTTTTTACTTCGGCAGTCTTTATTTCATCGGGGGCGGCATCGGGGGCCTTCGCCGCCGGCGCACCGCCCGGGATCCGGAGGGTTTGGCCGACGCTTATCTTATCCGTTTTCAGCCCGTTCCCGGCCTTGAGCTCGCGGCTCGACATGCCGTATTTCGCCGCTATGTGGCCGAGCGTATCGCCGTTTTTGACCGTGTAGGTCGCCGGGATTGCGGGGGCGGGGGCCTTTGCGGGCCCTTGGGACACTTCGCCCGTTGCCGGCTGTGCCTTGGCGCTCTTTACGCTCGAATTCTGTCCGGAGGGGATTGCAAGTTTTTGCCCGATTTGTAGTTTTGTGCTGCTTAATCCGTTTTCGTTCTGTAAAGCCGCTGTCGATACGCCGTGTCTTTCGGCTATTTCGCCCAGGGTGTCGCCTTTCTTTACTATGTACTCTTTATTATTGCTGCCATCCTCTGCATTGCTTCTTGTTTCGGCCGAACCGCCCGAATTAGGGACAGTCAAAACATCGCCTATATCCAATCTGTTATTTTCGAGATTATTGACGGATTTCAGGTCTTCAACGGTTACGCCGAATTTTAACGCCAAGCCGTAAAGGTTATCTCCTTTTTTCACGGTGTATTTGCTTGCTGTGAAAGCAGTTACGGGAAGGAGAAATACAAAAAGAACCACCAGGGAATACCTAATCGCCATGCCTTATACCTCCTAGAGAGACAAAAACTGTTTTGATCCATACCGGGTTGGGAATCCGGTAGACCGGATGTGCTTCTAGGTTCTGGTTGTCAAAGAACTAAGTAAATTACTTAAACCTTGGAACTGATTATACACGAATGCGTTCGGATATTAAAGAGGGATTAACTCCTGTCCCGAAATTTATAAAAGAGCCGTATTCCGGTGGGTTGCGGGGTATTGTTAAAGAAACCGGGGGCATGTTTAAAGGCCCCGCCGGGGGTGTTTTCAACTGCCCGGGCACGGCCCGGAAAGCGTGCGGTTAAGGCTACTGGTTTAAATACGGGGTGTTGGCGAGGAGCCATTCGGCGAGCGGGAGGCCCTCTACGTGATAAATGTCTATGAAGCCTTCCTCGTCCTTTTCCCTGACGAAGACCTCGCTGACAAGACCGACCGCGATCCTGCGTACGTCCTCGTGCCCGAGGCCCGAGGTGTCGATGACGTCCGACATTTTAAACGTGATGACGCCGGACTTCGACTCGCTGAATTCCCTGTCGTCCGAGAATTCGATGGCAAAGGTAACTTCGAGCGCGCCTTTATTGTCGGGCCCTACGTCCGAAAGCTCTATGATCCTGATATAATCGAGTGCGGTCATATCGTGCTCTTAAAAGATTAACCGATTTGCCGGCCCGGTTTGCCGTGGCCCGAAGCCGCGCGATGCTCATTCGATGATGTTAGTGCAGATGTAGAGGAACTCGTCCCCGAGCTCCCAGCCGACGGTCATTATCTGTATGTGCCCCTTGTCGTGGAGGTCCTTAAGGGTTTCGACTACCTTTATTTTCGTCCCGGCGTGGTCGAGGCCCGGGTTCGACTCGACGACCTTACGCGTGAGCTTTTCGGTATTCGTATTCCCCTGGCCCGCGCCGCCTGTGCACATCTGTTTCAAGAGTTCCATTTCGAGCTCGTTCATACGTCTCTCCCGGCTTCCGCTGAATCGCGTCGCTGAAGCCTTTACCTTGTCCGGGCGTTAAAGGGCATCGGAACCGGCCGTGAAATTCAGCCATGAAATATAGTGTATTATACAATGAAGCGCAATCGGGGCCGCCCGGGGAGGACGGCGGGACGGCGGCGCCCGAGACGCGGCTCCAACGCATGAAGGTCCTTATATATACGCACGAATTCCCGCCCTTTCTGGGCGGGCTCGCGACGACGTCGTTAAAGCTCGCAAGCGGGCTTCTGGCCTCGGGGCTCGATGTTTCGGTGCTCGCCCCCGGATACGGAAAGAGCGCCCACGGGGACGACGGCGGCCTCGGCGTCAGGGTTACGAGGATTCCTTCGCTCGGCGCGGGGCTTGCGAAGGCTGTCCCCTTCGCGGACATAGTTCTCGGACGCATGCATCTCTCACGCGCCGTCGCCGCCGAGCAGCCCGACGCCGTCCTTTTCGTAACGGAGGAAGCCGAGGCCGCGGGCGGCCTCCTCCCGTCTTATCCTTTCGTCCCGATACCGAGGGTCGCGGGGTCGGGGATAACGACGTGCTTTCTCGGGAATAATCCTTTAAAGCGTCTCATGCGCCGTCCGATGGCGAGGCTCTACAGGAGCTCGCCGCTCGTCATCGCGGTGAGCGAAAGCACCAGGGGGCTCCTTCGCGAAGTCGGCGTCCCGCCCGAAAAGATAAAGGTGATATATAACGGCGTCGAGGACGAGATGCTGAGTAAAGCTCCGGACGCCGCGAAGGTCGAAGCCCTCCGCCGGAGGTACGGTATACCCCCGGGGGCGAAGGTGCTTGTCACTGTCGCAAGGGTGCTCCCGCGAAAGGGGCAGGATACCGTCATAAAGTCGCTCCCTGCCGTTCTCGCGGAATTCCCGGATACCTATTACATGATCGTCGGCGACGGGAGATACGTCCAAAGCTTCGGGGAGCTCGCGCGGAGCCTCGGGGTTTCGGAGAGGGTTATATTCACGGGCGGCGTCGGGCATTCGGACGTCGCCGATTATTTCGATCTTTCCGACGCATTCGTAATGCCGAACAGGTACTGGAACGACAAGATAGAAGGGCTTCCGAACGTCCTCCTCGAAGCCTCGGCCCGTGGTAAGCCCGTCATCGCCGGGAATCACGGCGGGTCCGTCGAGGCCGTCGGGGACGGCGTCACCGGGTTTCTCGTGGACCCCGAAAGCGTAAGCGCCGTATCCGGGGCCGTGCTGAAACTTTTCAGGGACGCCGGGCTTGCGCGCGGGATGGGCGAGAAGGGAAGGGCCCGCGTCTCGGGGCGCCACACCATGAAGGTGATGATGGAGAATTACGCCTCGGCAATAAGGGGCGCGGTCGAAAGCTGGAGCAGGGGGGCGGCGCAGGATGCCTGAACCTTCGGGCAGTCAGAGGAAGCTCTTTTTAAACGCCGCGTATCTCTTCGGCGGGAAGGCCGCCGCCGGCGGGTTCGCCGCGCTACAGACGGTCATAATGGCCAGGATTCTCGGGGTCTCGGACTTCGGGCTTCTCCAGCTCGTCATCGCCTACATCGCCATGATGAACCAGCTCTTCGACGTCCGCGTGTGGGAGACGGCGGTCAAGTACATCGGGACCTACTGGAGCGCGCACGACGCGGACAAGACCCGCGCCATGATAAAGCTCTCCTACCTCCTCGACATCGGGAGCGGGGCCGTCTCGTTCGTTATCGCGGTGCTCACGGCGAAGCTCATAAGCGACTACGTCCTCCACGAGCCCGGTGCGTACGTCTACATCCGGGTGTTCGCCCTCAGCCTCTTCATCGAGACGGCGAAGCTCACGTCGGACGCCATACTTCGCGTGTTCGACAAGTTCGGGATTATCGCCATCGTGAACACGCTCGAAAACTTCGTTCAGCTTATACTCGTAAGCGCTTTTCTCCTCCTCGGGAGGGGGATAATGGGTGCGCTCTACGGGCTGGTAATCTCGAAGTTCGTAACCGTTATTATAAGGCTGACGTTCGTAGACCGGACGCTCGGGGAGAAAGGGCTCCGGAGCTGGCTCATGTCGGACCTCCGCCTGATACGGGGCGAATGGAGGGAGATAGGCTGGTTCCTCGGGAACACGAGCCTCATGGCGACGCTCAAGATGGGGAGCGACAAGTACCTCGGCATGATGCTCCTCGGATACCTCGCCGGGAACGAGGCCGTCGGGCTCTACAGGGTCGCCAATTCCGCCTCGGGCATAGTGAACCGCATCGTCGATACGTTAAACGAGGCCATATTCCCCGAGCTCGTGAGGTTCACCAGCGCAAGCGCGATCAAGGAGTTTAAAAAGTATATAAAGGCCTCGACGAAAAACCTCCTCAAGATCATCGTACCCGTGACGGCCGTCATAGTCGTCCTCGCGGGGCCGCTGGTCAAATACATATTCGGCACGGAGTATCTGCCCGCCGTGAACACGCTCAGGATACTGGCCGTCGGCGTCCTCATATCGCGCTTTACGTACTGGATAAGCCCGGCTCTCCTCGCCATGGGCCGGTCGGGCGTGAGGACCGTCTTCTCGATATTCACGACCGTCGTCTACCTGGGGCTGATGCTGATTTTCGTCCCGCCCTATTCCTACGAAGGCGCGGCGCTGGCGTTCCTTGGATTCGCCGTGATAAAGTCGGCCATGTCCTACGGCATATTCGGGTACTACGTAAGGAAGGACCACGGTTAGGGCTACTTATCCTGCGCGGCGTCGGGTGACTTTTTTATCAGCCCGTTCTCGTGGAGGAACTTCGCGAAGAGCTCGCCCTTTATCTCGGCGCCGAGCTCGTTCTCGTGCCTCCCGTCGCCCCAGTACTTCTTGTCGTCCGGCATTACGGCCTCGAAGTCGAAGAGCGGTATGCCGTTTTCGGCGGCGACTTTTTCGAGGACCTCGTTCATTTCCCTGAACCCCCTCTGGTAGTGGGGGGTCGAGGCGTAATCGTCCATGTACGGCGACCACGCCCACGTGACGAAGACCATATCGACGCCGCCGGCCTTCGTTATCGCGACCATGTTGCGGAGGTTCCGCTCGAAGAATATCGGCGGGTTCTTGTCCAGCAGCTCCATGGGGTCGTGCTTCGCGACCGAGTATGGGCCGTACGCGGTGTCGGGCGTTACGAAGTTGCCGATGCCGACCTGTTTCGTGATGCCCGTCTTCCTCAGAATAACCCTGAAGAGCGCGCTGTGCTCCAGAATCGGCACGGGGGGAGGGTCCCACTGCTTACGCCTCCCCGAGTCGTCGGATTTATACGACGCCGGGTCGACGAACCTCGCGTGGACGTCGTTCGTCCCCTCGTATTCGATGACGAGGTCCGGGTCTATGTCGAGCACCCTGAACTCGAGGTTGATAAGCGTCTCCCACGAGTTGTATCCGCCGACGCCCGCGTTTATCACTTCGACGTTCTCGTAGCCGTACTTGTCCCTTAGCTCGCGCTCCATCACGGCCGTAAACGTCTTGTCGTTGTCGTTTATGCCTATGTTATAGGTCGTCGAGCCGCCGAGGACGGCGATCCTGAAGACGCCCTCGGGCTTCTCGCGCGGGAACTCGTCGTTCCTGAATCCGAGCGAGTTATGGTGCGCCTTGCCCCTTTTGAAATGAGGGTTCGGGTAGTAGTTGAGGTAGTGGTGCCGGACGTAGCGCTGGTCGTCGGGGCTCAGGTACGAGTAGACGGAATACTGGAGGCTCTCCTCTTCGGGGATGATCGCGAGCCATATGCGCGTCCCGATTTCGAGGACGACGAGCGTAAAAAGAATGCTGACGAGTACCAGCGTCGATTTTTTGAACGGGGGCTTTTTCGCGGGTTCTCTCATATGTTCTGATGCCTGTTACCGGACGGCCCGAAGCGGCTCTTTAAGGTCTCGGGTCTCATGGGTTAAAAGCGGATTTTCAGGTGCATATTATATCATAGCCGGAAGCCGGGACGGGGCGCCTTTTTTTGTTGTCCGTCCCCTCGGCCTCGTTTATATTACCTGAGTGACTGCCGGGCCGCCCGCCGGAAGATAATAGAGGTGAGATTGAAAAGATACATTAAAATCGTTCTCGTGGTCCTCGGGTCTGTAATCGTGTCGCTCGCGGCGGCCGAGGGGCTTTCGCGCCTCTTCCTCGACCCTATAGATTTCTTAAAGCCGACGCGCGTATACGACCCCGTTCTAAGGTATACGATCGAGCCCGGCACCGGGGCGCACGACAAGTGGGGCTTCCGGAACAAGTCCGTCCCCGTGAAGGCCGACATCGTGGCCGTAGGCGACTCGCACACCTACGGCATAAGCGCGACGGCCGAAGACTCCTGGCCGTCGGTGCTCGCCAAAATGAGGGGCGGGACGGTCTATAACCTGTCGCTCGGCGGCTACGGCCCCGCAGAATATTTTTACCTAATGGCCGACAAGGCCGTCAGGCTCGCGCCCGGTTACGTCGTAGTCGGGTTTTATCTCGGGAACGACCTCAGGGATTCTTTCAACGCCGTCTACGGTGTAGGGCTCTGGGAGCGTATGAGACAGCCCGGCTTTTCCGTGGACAAAGCGGACGATGACGACGAGCCGGGTGAATCGGGCGCCGGGCTCGGGGAATGGCTCGCCGGGCACAGCGTATTTTACAGGCTCGTAAGCTCGTCCTTCATCGGCGACAACCTCCGGCAGATGCGAAGGCTAAGGCGGGGGGAGGAGATAGTCATGTTCGAGGACTCGGCTTCCGGCATAGAGGCCGGGTTCACCCCCGAAAGGAGGCTCCGGGGGCTCGACCTCGAAGACCCCGAGGTGAAGGAGGGGCTCAGGCTCAGCCTCGAATTCTTCGGCCGCATGAACATGCTCCTCGAAGGGACGGACACGAAGCTCCTCGTCGTCATGATTCCGACGAAGGAGAGCGTCTACGCCCGGTACATAGAAGGTAACAAATCCCTTCCGGCCTCGAAAAAGATCGACCGTCTCGTGGCAAACGAAAGGGAGGTCAACGCCCGGGTGAAGGAGTATTTCGACGCACACGGCATAGCGTACGTAGACGTCCTGGGCGCACTCAGCCAAAAGGCCGGGAGCGAGCAGCTCTACCCCGCAAACTTCGGCGGCCACACGAACGGCAGCGGCTACCGCATAATCGCCGAGACTATAAACGCCTACCTCGAAAAGGCCCGATAACGCCCCCTCGCTGCACCGGACGGGTTTACAGAGCCCGGGCACGGTTCTATAATTCTCCTTCTTCATGGTAAGGATAAAGGTTTGCGGAATAACGTCTATAGGAGACGCGCTGGCGGCGGTCGAAGCCGGTGCGGACGCCCTCGGCTTCGTCTTCTACGAGGGGAGCAAGAGGTATATCCCGCCCGCCGAGGCGCGGAAGATAACGGCCGCGCTCCCGCCGTTCGTCGCAGCAGTCGGCGTGTTCGTCAACGCCTCTCCCGATGAGATATCGGCGGCTGTCCGGGCGTCCGGCACGGGCGTCGTGCAGCTCCACGGCGACGAGACGCCGGAGCTTGCGTCCCGCGTGCCGTTCCCGGTCATAAAGGCCGTGAGGGTGGCCGACCGTGTAGACCCGGGCGAAGTTGAACTTTATCCCGTACAGGCTATCCTCTTCGATAAACGCTCGGACGACATGTACGGCGGGACGGGGAAGAGCTTCGACTGGTCGATTCTCCGTGGCCTCGATACCGGAAAGAAGGTGATCCTTTCGGGCGGGCTTACGGCGGACAACGTGGCCGGGGCCGTGGAAGTCGTAAGGCCCTACGCGGTGGACGTGAGCACGGGCGTCGAGGATTCCCCGGGCAGGAAAAATCACTTGAAAATAAGACAATTCATACAGGCGGTGAGAAATGGCGGTTAAACCCACG
Source organism: Thermodesulfobacteriota bacterium (assembly GCA_035325995.1). NCBI lineage: Bacteria > Pseudomonadati > Thermodesulfobacteriota > Thermodesulfobacteriota bacterium. The sequence continues at coordinate 90,066 of DAOKYU010000002.1, forward strand.
CTCCCCGACGCTTCGGGTCATTACGGCATATTCGGGGGCAAATACGTTTCCGAAACCCTGATGCCCGCGGTGCATCAGCTCGAAAAGGCGTACGAGGAGGTGAGGGACGATCCCGCCTTCAAGAAGGAGCTGGACTACTATCTCACCGAATACGTCGGCAGGCCGACGCCGCTTTATTTCGCCGAGCAGCTTACGAAGAGGCTCGGCGGGGCGAAGATATACTTAAAGCGCGAGGACCTCGCCCACACGGGCGCCCACAAGATAAACAACACGATAGGCCAGGCGCTTCTCGCGGCCCGCATGGGCAAGAAGCGCATAATCGCCGAGACGGGCGCGGGCCAGCACGGGGTCGCGACGGCTACGGTAGCCGCGCTCCTCGACATGGAGTGCGAGATATTCATGGGCCTCGAAGACACCCGGAGGCAGGCGCTCAACGTCATGAGGATGAAGCTCCTCGGCGCGAAGGTGAGGGAGGTCACCCAGGGGACGCAGACCCTTAAGGACGCCATGAACGAGGCGATGAGGGACTGGATAACGAACGTCAGGACTACTTTCTATATTATAGGCAGCGTCGCCGGGCCCCACCCGTACCCGATGATAGTGAGGGACTTTCAGTCCGTCATCGGCTCCGAGGCGAGGGAGCAGATACTACAGAAAGAGGGCAGGCTGCCCGACCTTCTCGTCGCCTGCGTCGGCGGCGGGTCGAACGCCATGGGGCTCTTCTATCCCTTCGTCGGCGACGAGGGCGTCGCCATGACGGGCGTCGAAGCGGCGGGCGGGGGCATCGAGACGGGCGTCCACGCCGCGAGCATCTCCGCCGGGACTGTAGGCGTCCTCCACGGGAGCAAGACGTACCTCCTCCAGGACGAGGACGGGCAGGTGAAGCCGACGCATTCGCTCGCGCCTGGGCTGGATTACCCGGGCGTCGGGCCCGAGCACTCGTACTTTAGCGATACTGGCCGCGTCAGCTATACTAATGTTACGGATACGGAAGCGCTCGAAGGGTTCAAGCTTCTTTCGCAGACGGAGGGTATAATACCGGCGCTCGAGTCCTCGCACGCCATAGCGCATGTCATGAAGGCGGCGCCCGGGATGTCCCCGGATTCGGTGCTCATCGTTTGCCTCTCGGGGCGCGGGGACAAGGATATGCATTCCGTGGCGGATCTCCTGTCCGGCGGGCGGAAGCAGTGACCGTTCGTAATGTAATCCACTGCAGAAACACGAAATTTGATGACCTCGCGGGGGAAGCGGGCAGGGGAAAAATCTTGACTTTACATTCAGAAGTGTTAGAGTTTGTCCGATACAAAAGGGGCCGGGTTTCCTGACTTAAAAAGAGAAGAAGTAAGAAAAGCGGCGTAATCTGCTGAAATTCAGGGTTCGGTACAAATGCTTCCCAATTTTCTTTGCCCGATTCGCGGAAAATTCAAAGACAAATGAGCAGAATATCAGAAAAGTTCAATGAGCTTAGGCAGAGGAACAGGATCGCTCTCGTGAGCTATATCACGGCGGGGGATCCGTCTCTCGATACGACGGCCGAAATCGCCGTCGAGCTCGAAGAGAGCGGGGCCGACATAATAGAGCTCGGCGTGCCGTTTTCCGACCCGATGGCCGACGGCCCGGTCATACAATTAGCCTCGGAAAGGGCGCTCGCCGGCGGCGCTACGCTCGCCGGGGTGCTCGACACCGTAAAGAAGATACGGGAGAAATCCTCCATTCCGATAATCCTCTTCGGGTATTACAACCCGTTTTTCAAATACGGCCTCGAAAAGGTAGTGAAGGACGCGGCCGAAGCCGGCGCGGACGGCTTCTTGATAGTGGACCTTCCGCCGGAAGAGGCGGGCGAGTTCAAGGCGCATACCGACAAGGCCGGGATGGACATAGTGTTCCTTCTCGCGCCCACGAGCACGTCCGAGAGGATAGGGCTCGTCGCCGAGAACGCGAGCGGGTTCGTCTATCTCGTATCGGTTACGGGCGTCACGGGCGAGAGGCCCGAGATGAATTATTCGCTCGAAGGGCTTACGGACGAGATAAGGCAGGCCACGGGGCTCCCGGTGGGGATAGGGTTCGGCATTTCTTCCCCCGAGCAGGTGGCGGGGCTTTCTGGCTACGCCGACGCGGTTATCATCGGGAGCGCGATAGTCAGGATTATCGAGCGGTACGGGAGCGAGAAGGAAAAGCTCCTTAACGAGCTTTCGGGATTCGTCGGCGGGCTCAGCGCGGCCTGCGAGAGGAATAACGGCGCGTCTCCCGGAAGGGCTGAAAGCTGATGCAGAAAGAGCTGAGAAGATATCTCTTCGTCGGGGATTTCGATTCCTTTCTCCTCGGGATTTTCTCGAAACGGGGCGAGGTAATATGGGTGAGCTCCCTCGAAGAGGCGCTTAACCAGACCGGGAACTTTTCGGTCATCATGATAGACAAGCGGTATTTTTCGCCAGAGCTTACGAACGAGCTATCGGCGCATTACCCGCAGACACCGCTTATCGTCAGCAACGGCGAGCCCATGGAGGAGCCCCCTCCGTCGGTCAGGTTCGTCGCGTTTCACAAGCTCCTTACGGACGAAATAGCGCGCGAGGAAAAGCTCGCGAGGACTGAGCTCAGGGTGGAAGAGCTGAGGCGCGTCCACGCCAACGGCAAGAAGATGCTGATTCTCCTCCACGACCATCCCGACCCCGACTCCATCGCAGGCGCGCTCGCGCTGAGGGCGCTTCTGAAACGTAACAAGCAGACGGCCATCATTGGCCACCTCGGCGACAGGATTTCCCGCCCCGAAAATGTCGCCATGATAGAGCTCCTCGAAATAGACCTCCAGGAGCTCGAAATGAAGCAGTTAAAGGATTTCGACTCCATTGCGCTCGTAGACGTTCAGCCGCCGTTTTTCGGCCCCGGGCTGCCGCCCGTCGATACGGTCATCGACCACCACCCGCTCGTCGGCTCGTACGAGGCCCGCTTCAAGGAAGTGAGGGCCGAGGAAGGGGCGACTTCGACCATACTGACGAAGTACCTCCGCGCCTCGCAGACGGACATATCCGAGAGGCTCGCGACGGCGCTCCTTTACGGCATCAAGACGGACACCGTGATACTCAACAGGGACACCGATCCGGACGACATCGAGGCGTTCACGTTCCTTTACCCTCTCGCGAACCTCGGGCTTTTAAGACGCATAGAGCGCGCCGAGGTCCCGCCCGACGAGATCAAATCGCTCGGCAAGGCGCTCGCGGACCACTGGATAGCGAGCAGCATATTTTTCGTCAACGTGGGCAGGGTGGACCGCGAGTACCTCATACCCAAGATGGCCGATTTCGGCATACAGGTGAAGGACGTCGAGTGGTCCATAGCGTTCGGCATCCTCGACAACAAGCATCTCATCATTTCCGTGAGGAACGTCGGGTACGTGAAGAGCGCGGGCCGCCTCGTGAGGGAGCTCTTCAAGGACATCGGGAGCGCGGGCGGGCACAGGTCCGCCGCCAAGGCCGTCATACCGCTCGCCAGGGTCAGGAAGGAGATCGGCAAGGGCTCTCAGGACGCCATAAAGAAGTGGGTGACCGATCTCTTCACGAAGGCAGTCACCGAAAAGCCCGAAGAAGAGGCGCAGTAATTTTTGCCCCGGACGGAGCGCCGGCGTGAATCCCTGAAAACCCTTCACCGAAATCCCGGTCAGCGGTTCTCAACACCGCAGCGCGTTTGAACACCACGCCTTAACCGAATATAATCCCAGCCTATGAAAATCGTCTTCATGGGCACCCCCGAATTCGCGGTCCCTTCGCTTAGCGCCCTTATCGGCGCGGGTTACGAGGTAGCCGCCGTAGTAACGCAGCCGGACAGGCCGAGCGGGAGGGGGAAGGTGCTGACTCCGCCGCCCGTGAAAACCGCGGCCGAAGCCGCCGGCATACCCGTCCTTCAGCCGTCGAAGATTCGGACGGAGGAGTTTTACTCCGGGCTGTCGTCTTACTCGCCCGATCTCATATGCGTGACGGCGTACGGGAGAATACTGCCGAAATCCATCCTCGACCTGCCGCTGTACGGGTGCGTCAACGTCCACGCGTCGCTTCTTCCGAAGTACAGGGGCGCCGCCCCGATCAACTGGGCCATCGTGAGGGGCGAGAGCGTAACGGGCATCACTACCATGCTCATGGACGAGGGGATGGATACGGGCGGCATGCTCCTCCGGCGCGAGGTCGCGATCGAGGACGACGATACGGGCGAGACGCTTTCGCGGAAGCTCTCGATCGTTGGCGGGGATCTCCTCGCCGAAACGTTGGCGCTCCTCGAAGAGGGAAGGCTCCGCCCCGAAAAACAGGACGAGTCGCTGGCGACATACGCCCCGATTATAAAAAAAGAGGACGGGCTCATAGACTGGTCGAAACCAGCCCGTGACATACGAAACCTCGTCAGGGGAATGCTCCCGTGGCCGGGGGCCTATACCTTCGTCGGCGGAAAGATGCTGAAGATATTCATGGCCGCCGTTTCGGAAGGCGAGGGCCGGCCCGGAGAGGTTATAAAGTCGGGCGGCGGCGTGCTCCGCGTGGCGGCGGGCGATGGGGCGCTCGACATCGTCGAGCTCCAGATAGAGGGCGGGAAGAGGCTCGAGGCGGCGGCGTTTCTCGCCGGGAGAAAGATTGCCGAAGGCGCTATCCTCGGAAGCGCGTGACTCCCCGTCAGCCGCATCCCCCCGGGACGCCGGCCTTTACGAGATTGGCCGATATCCCGGCCCTTAGCGCCTCGTCACCGGCGGCTTTCGTGCAGGCTTCTTCGAGCGACTCGACTGCCTTGTCCGTTTCGCCGAGCCCGAGATACAGCATCCCCAGCGTATCGAGCGCGTAGGCCGGCATGTCGCCCCGAGGCGAGGCGGCGAGGAGAATATCGAGCCCTTTTTCATAGTCCTTTCCCGTTTCCAGGTAGATCGAGGCCAGGTTGTTGGCCGCGTCCATGGATTTCGGGTCCCTGTCGAGCGCCTTTCTGTAGCACCTCTCGGCCTCGGTGTATTCGCCCTCCTTCATGTAAACGTTCCCGAGGTTGACGAGGGGCGTCACGAGGCTCCCGTCGAGGGCGATAGCCCGCTTGTATTCCCTTATGGCGAGGCCGTGTTTCCCCTCCCTCTCGTAGATGACGCCGAGGTCGTTGTGCTCCTCGGCAGTGAGAGGATCGTCCGTGTAAAGCGAGCCGTAGAGGGCGGCGCAGCCGCCAAGGGGGATTACGAAAACGAGCAGGGTCAGCGCGAGCTTTACGGCGGGGTTCATTTCCTTACTACCAGCATGAGCCTGTTCATCTTCTTCCATTCGCCGTCGAGCTTTTCGAACGGGATTTCCTGCCCGCCCTTGTCCCCGGTGTGGAGTATGAAGGTCCCCTTCGCGGCGTCGTAGCCGTAAACGACGTAGTAGTGGGGGACGCTCACCTTCCACTTTCCCCTATCGACGAGGAGAATCGCGGGCACGCCCTCGTCGATTAGCGCCGTTAGAGACTCTTCGCCCCCGTTTACGGCTTCGGTCCTGTAGCCCTCGGCCCGGGCGTAGTTCTCCATGTCGGATATGAGGGCGCCGTCGAGGCCGGGCGTGTAAACCGCCTCGGCTATCTCGTCCTGTCCGACGCCGCGTCCGTAGAACTGCATGACCGACGCCATGGCCGCCGGCCCGCAGTACTTGTCTTTTTGTTTCACGAACGGCACGCCGTCTAATATTACCCTTCCCGGTGCGGAAGGCGCTCCGCCGGGGCGCGACTCGGACGCTGCTGCTGCGGAGATGGTGAGAAGGGCTGCCGCGGCGAAGAGCGTTATGATTTTAAGCATTTCGGATTCACCCGTTCGGGCAGTGCTACACCCTCTTGAACAGGTAGATGATCAAGAGCACGAGGGCGGCGATCACCAGGATCGCGATTACTATCCCGAGGCCCGAGTCTCCGCCCGCCGGTATTTTGTCGGCGAGGGCGGCCATCTGGTGCACCTGCTCGTCGGTCATCGAGCCGAGCTTCTGCGAGACTTCGTCCGGCGTTAGCCCGTGGCCCATGAGCTTGTTCGCCACTATCTTGTTTTCGAGGGCCCTCTTTATCTTGAGCTCGTTGATTTCCCTTGCTGTGGGGTCGCTGCCGCCGGTCATCATCTTCGACTCTGCGGTCGCCGCGCGGGCGCCGGGCGTGATGAGCGAAACCGGGGTGAACGTCGCGAGTATTAAAATCAGAATAGAGAAATGAAATCCCTGTCTTGCTAAAATCAACGTCAATCCTCCTTTGCGCGTAATTCAGGTCAGGAGTTTATTATTTTATCGTATAAAACCGCCGGGCAAAGAAATTTTTTATTGCCGTACCGCCCGGATTCGGCTTTTGGGGGTAAGGTCCGTTCTCCGGACGCTTACCCCCTTCGCGTATATATACGGGCAACCCTTCTTTCGTCTCACGGCCTAGGTCGGCTCGGGAGTAGGCTCCGGACTGGGTTCGGGGCTCGGCTCGGGGCTGGGGGCCGGGCTTGCGCTCGGCGCAGGGCTCGGTTCGGGACTCGGGCTAGGGCCCGGGCCGGGGCCTTCTATGATCTCCCCGCATCCGTCGGCGTCTATGGCGGCGTTGCCGACCACGTCGAAAGTGCTTTCCCCCGCATCGAATATACATGCGTCGGCGGTGAATCCGATGAACGAGTTGCCGTCGGCCTTGGCTCCGTTCTCGGCCGCGGCAATATCCACGTTGCCGACCACGTCCAGCACTACGCTCGCATTGCCGCGCGCTCTTATGCCGTCACCGAACGCGTCGCAGATAATATCGCCGTCCGTCGTCGCCAGCGTCACCTGCGAAGTGCCGCGCGCGTCGACGCACCTTTCGCAGTTTGTAAGTATTATGTCCTCGGGGTCGATTATGAGGTTACAGTTCCCTTCGGTCCTTATGCAGTCTTCGCCGCCGCCGTCGATCACGATGTCCTCGCCGGGATTCTTGATAATTTCGAGCGTGCCGTTCTGGCAGCGTATGGGGCCTTCGGTCTCGACTATCTCTACCTCTTCACCCGGGGGCGCATTGAGGTCTATGGTTACGACGATATCGAGCACCGATCCGGCCTGGACAGTAATGCTTATGGAGACGATCGTGCCGTCTATATTGAATTCCAGGAGAATGTCCTCTGCGGATTCGAGGTTGAAGCTGAGGGAGAAGCTCCCGTCGGGGTCGGTGACGGTCGTATCCAGCACCTCCCCGTCCACGATGGCGGAAACCGTTATGCCGCTCTGCGCCTTCGCGTCCTTCACGATGCTCAGCATCTCGATGAGCTCGGCGAATTTGAAGGATTTATCCTCCGCTCCGTTCATTGCAATAACGTCCGAGATCCGCCCGTTGATAACGGTGGTCTGTCCGTTCCCCCCGCCTCCGCCATTCCCGTCTCCGTCACAGCCGAGGAATAAAAACGAGGCCGCGACGATTATCGCCGGGAATAAAACCAAGGTCATGAATTTTTTCATGGATGCATCCTCCTCGTGGATCCAGGGGCCGGCCCCTGGTCGTTATTGCGATATTACACAGGCAATTAACAGAAGACCTGCAATTAAACAGGACAACTACCATTAAACTGACAACTGTAATTGCAATTGACGGGCCAATCATCATGAATATGCAATTGTGAGTTTTTCGGGAATGTTATATTCCGCGCCTTGGCCGGGGCCCCTTAAAAAGCGTACGAAAACGTACATATTAAACTGTGCAAAACGGCACAAGAAGACTACGCTTCCAACCTGGAAAACACGTTTTTGCCAAACATAGAGCCTATGGTACTATATCAACCCTTATGTTGCAGGTGCTAACAGGGACGCAGAAGGGGAGGAAGCTCAAGGTTCCGAAAGGAAGGACTATCCGCCCGACGACGAGCAGGGTGAAGAAGTCGATTTTCGACAGCCTCGGCGATATATCCGACCTTAGAGTGCTCGATATATTCGCGGGCACGGGCGGTCTCGGAATCGAATCGCTCAGCCGCGACGCCGCACACGTAACCTTCATAGAGAAGGACGCGTCGGTGTTCAAGATACTTTGCCAGAACCTCACCACCTGCGGCTTTCTGGACAAGGCGACCGCCATGTGCTCGGATTACGTCCAGGCGCTACGGGCGCTTTCGGCCAAGGGAGAGGCGTTCGACATTATATTCATAGACCCGCCGTATCCGCTTTATGCGACCCACACGGTGAAGGACTTCATACTCGCGGCGGCCCCCGTGCTTTCACAGTCGGGGATAATGGTAATCGAGCACGACCACAAGATAGACGACGCACCGCCCGGGTTCGACAGGACGACGAAGCCCTTCGGCGGAACGCACGTAAGCTATTTCAGAAGGAGCGGTGAGGAGTGATGAAGAAGGTAGCCATATATCCCGGTTCGTTCGACCCGTTGACCAACGGCCACAGAAACGTGATAGAGCGCGGCGTGAAGGTGTTCGACACCGTCGTCGTCGCGGTGGCGCACAATACGTCGAAGAAAACGATCTTCACTCTCGAAGAGCGCGTCGAAATACTGAACGAGATATTCGGCGGACGCGAGGACGTCAGGGTCGATTTTTTCGAGGGGCTCCTCGTGGATTACGTAAAGAGGATGGGCACCAACATCGTCCTGAGAGGAATGAGGACGGTGTCCGATTTCGAATACGAGCTCCAGATGGCGCTCGCCAATAAGTCCCTCAGCCAGGAGCTCGAAACCGTGTTCATGGTTACGGACAGCGAGTTTTCCCACATAAGCTCGTCCGTCATAAGAGAGGTCGTCTCCCTCGGGGGCTCGGCCGAGAACATGGTGCCCGACATAGTAGAAAAGAAACTCAGGGAAAAGTTACTTAAACGCTAGGAGGACGAAGCCCACATGAAGCTTTCTGCCCGTGCTAACAGGATTCAGCCGTCGGCAACGCTGGCAATAACCGCAAAGGAGAAGGCCCTTAAAGCCCAGGGCGTGGACGTAGTCGGATTCGGCGCAGGAGAGCCCGATTTCGACAGCCCGGATTACGTGAAGGAGGCCGGGATAGAGGCCATAAATAAGGGCTATACCAAATATACCCCGGTGGGCGGCATAGACCAGCTCAAGGACGCAATAATAGAGAGGATGAAGCAGGATTACGGCTTCGGATACGATAAAGCCGAGCTCGTCGTATCCTGCGGCGCGAAACACACGCTCTTTAACCTCACCCAGGCGATAATAGACGTCGGCGACGAGGTCATAATCCCGGCGCCGTACTGGGTCTCCTACCCCGAGCAGGTCACGTTCGCCGAGGGGACGCCGGTGATTCTCGAGACCCGCGAAGAGGACGGTTTCAGGATCGATCCGGACGAGCTGAAAAAGCTCATCGGTCCGAAGACGAAGGCGCTCGTCCTCAACTATCCCTCGAACCCCACAGGCGTAACGTACAGCGAGGACGAGCTCAGGGCCATAGTGGACGTCGCCATGGCGGCGGGGATCACGATCATCTCGGACGAAATATACGACAAGATAATCTACGACGGGGCGAAGCACACCCCCGTGGCGTCGCTCGGCGAGGACGTTAAGAAGGCGACGATACTCGTAAACGGCACCTCGAAGACGTATTCCATGACCGGGTGGAGGATCGGATTCGCCGCCGGGGACAAGGACGTCATCAAGGCCATGGCGAATATCCAGGGCCAGTCCACGTCGAACCCGACGTCGATAGCGCAGTGGGCTGCAGTGAGCGCGTACGCGAGCCCGCAGGACCTCATCGCAGAGAGGACGGCCGAGTTCGAAAAGAGGAAGAACTACATCGTGGAAAGGCTTAACTCGATTCCCGGAATAAAGTGCGTAAGCCCCAGGGGCGCCTTCTACGCGTTCCCGAACGTCTCGTCTTTCTACGGGAAATCCTTTAACGGCAAGGTTGTTAACAGCTCGCTCGACTTCACCGGGTTCCTCCTCGAAGAGGCCAAGGTCGCGGTCGTGCCGGGCGATTCGTTCGGCGCCGACTCCAACGTGCGCATATCCTTCGCCACCTCCATGGAGAACATCGTAAAGGGGATGGACAGGATAGAAGAGGCGGTGGCGAAGCTCGCCTGACGGCAGGCTCCATACAATTCGAATACAAACGGCTCCGCAAATGCATTATCCTAAATGCATATGCGGGGCCTTTTTTTTGCCGCCCCGAAGAGGCCGGCCATGAAGCGAATAAAGCTCGGCATATCGATTTCGCTCACGGGGAGCTATTCGGTGCAAGGGGTCGAGAGCTTCCGGGGGCTTTCGCTCTACGTCTCGGACGTAAACGCAAGGGGCGGCATCCACGTCGCCCAGCTCGGGCGCAGGCTGCCCGTCGATCTCGTGCACATCGACGACGAGAGCGACGCGGACATCTGCCGGAGGAACGTCGAAAGGCTCATGACGAAGGAGCAGGCGGATATCCTCCTCGGCCCGTATTCGAGCTCGCTCGCCCTCGCTGCGGCTGAGGAGGCCGAAGCGGGGGACGTCACGCTCTGGAACCACGGGGGCTCGACGGACGAAATGGACGAGCGGGGGTTTACGTGCCTCGTGAGCGCCATAACGCCGGCGAGCATGTATTCGCGGGGGATAATCGCGCTTGTGAGAAAGACGGACCCCGGCGCGCGGCGGATAGCTGCTTTCAGCGCTTTCGACAGCGGCTTTTCTCGTAACGTCGCGCGCGGTGTTGACTTGTACGGAGCGGAATACGGGTTCGAGGTGAGGAGGTTCGAATTCCGGACGGGGAGGGAGGATTTTTCGGAGCTCCTGCCCGAGGCGATGGACTGGGAGCCGGATCTCGTCATCGGCATGGGCAGGCTCAACGACGATCTTCTCCTCGCCGGGCGAATGATAGATACGGGGGCGAGGCCGAAAGCGGCCGCGCTGGCCGCGGCGTCGATAGGGCTTTTCAGGGAGGCGTTCGGCGACTACGCCGAGGGGTTCATGTCGTCGAGCCAGTGGGAGAGGGAGGGCGGCAAGGACCCCGACGCCGGGCCGACGTCCGAAGAGTTCTTCGAGAGATACGAGGCCGCCTACGGACACGCCCCTGACTTCGTGGCCGCACAGGGCTATAACATAGGCGTCGTAATCGAAGAATGTATCGGGAGGGCGGGCGTGCTCGACAGGAGGACTCTCAGGGACATCGCGAGAGAGATAGATTTCCGCACGTTCTACGGGCGCTTCAAGACCGACGCGCGCGGCGGCCAGACGGGGCACGAGATGGTCACCGTACAGTGGCAGGGCGGCGGGAAGGCCGTCGTCTATCCCGAAGCTCCCGCATCCGGGAGGCTCGCATACCCGGCGCGGTTTAATTTCTGAAACGCACACGGAAAAGCAGCCTCTTTCGGCGCTTTTTTTCCGCCGCCGGACCCTAGCACGAAAAAGGCCAGCATCCCGGTTATGTGCTGTAAACTTATTAGCATGGGTGATAGTGGAGACAGGGAAGAGAAGGAGCTATCCGAGGCAAGGGAGATACTGGAGCGCTCCTCGTCCGTGATAGCGCTGTCGGGGGCGGGTATATCCGCCGAAAGCGGCGTCCCGACGTTCAGGGGAACGGACGGCCTGTGGCGGAATTTCAGATCGGAGAACCTCGCGACTCCCGAGGCCTTCTGGGACAATCCCAGGCTGGTCTGGGAATGGTACGACTGGAGGCGGTGCGCCATAAAGGACGCGAGGCCCAATCCCGGGCATTTCGCGCTGGCGGAGCTCGAAAGCCAGAAGAGGAAATTCACCCTCGTAACGCAAAACATAGACGGGCTTCACCAGATGGCCGGCAGCAGGAACATCCTCGAGATGCACGGCAATCTGTGGGAGATAAAATGTACGAAGTGCGGGCTCGTGACGAAGGACTACAGGGTGCCGCTCGAAGAGCTGCCGCCCGTGTGTCCGTCGTGCGGGGGGATGGGGAGGCCGAACGTCGTCTGGTTCGGCGAGCTCATCCCTATGGATGTCATAGACGAGACGCTCAAGGCAATAGAGGAAAGCGATGTCATGCTCATCATCGGGACGTCGGGCGTCGTCGAGCCGGCTGCGTCGATGGGCCTCGTCGCGAAGCAGGCCGGGAAGACGGTCATCGAAATCAACCTCGAGCATACGCCGAATTCGTCCCTGTTCGATATTACGATACTCGGAAAGTCCGGCGAGGTGCTTCCACTTCTCTACACCCCCCGCGTGGCGTATAGCTGAATCCCGGTTACTCATACGGACGGCCTGTTACGGGCCGGGTATATTTAACTTCCTCCATCGAGCATGGAATAAGTCATTCAAAACCTTTCCGCCTGAAACTTATGCACTATGCCGGGCGGGGACGGGACGTTATTGTCGAGGGGAAGTCATGTCCGAAACGGTAAAAGAGAGCATATGGCAGAAAAAGGAGAACGCCGAGGCGTTCCTCCGGGACGAGAGGGGAGCGGTCCCCGGCGCAGGGCTCCAGATGTCCGTCATCGAGTGCGTGATACGCGAATGGGCCCCGGCGCCGAAGCGTGCTCTCGACCTCGGGTGCGGCGACGGCGTCCTCGGGCGTTATCTGCTCGGCGCTTTTCCCGGTGTGGAGTGCGTCTTCGCCGATTTCTCCGGGCCCATGCTCGAAGCTGCGCGCGCGAAGCTCGGGAAGGACGGCGGCCACAGGCTCGTAAAGGCGGATTTTTCTTCGCCCGCATGGATGGAGAGCGTAAAGCAGTACGCGCCCTTCGACGCCATAGTCTCAGGCTTCGCCATACATCACCTCCACGACGACAGAAAGAAGGAGCTATATTCCGAGATACTCGGCCTCCTTTCCCCGGGCGGCGTCTTTTTAAACCTGGAGCACGTAAAATCCCGGACCCCCGAAGTCGAGCGCCTGTTCGAGGAGTTCTATACCGATCACCTGCACGAGTGTTTCCTGGGCGTCGATCCGGGCGCGAGCCGCGAAGCCGCGGCGGGCGTATACAGGAACAGGCCCGACAGGGAAGAGGACAAGCCCGCCCTCGCCGAAGATCAGTGCGAGTGGCTCAGGGAAACCGGGTACAGGGACGTAGACTGTTTCTTCAAGGTTTTCGCTATTGCGATATTCGGCGGGCGGAAATAGCTTCGCATTGTCCTGCCGCGCAGCCCTCGCCGGAGGGATTTACTTCGCCCGCTTCGCTATGCGGACACGCGCCAGCCTTACGGCCACGTCGATTGCGGCCTTCATGCTGGACGGGTCCGCGATTCCCTTCCACGCAATGTCGTACGCGGTCCCGTGGTCGGGGGACGTTCTTATGATCGGCAGCCCCGCCGTCATGTTAACGCCCTTTTCGAAAGAGAGCATCTTGAACGGTATCAGGCCCTGGTCGTGATACATCGCGACGACGGCGTCCCACTTCCCCTTGTTCGCATGATAGAAGAGTGTGTCGGCGGGGTAGGGGCCCTCGGCGTCGATGCCGGACTCCCTCGCTTCGAGCACCGCCGGCGTTATGTGGACTATCTCTTCGTTCCCGAAAGCGCCCGACTCCCCCGCGTGCGGGTTAAGGCCGCAGACGGCGATTTTCGGAGAGTCTATTCCGAAAAGGTTCCTGAGCGATTCGTGAGTGACGTTGATCGTCGAGAGGACGCGCTCATTCGTGACGAGCTCCGGGACGTTCGCGAGCGCCGTGTGAATCGTGACGAGTACGACGCGGAACCTCCCGCCCTCGAACATCATCACTGCGTTGTCGGCGCCGGTCAGGTCCTTCAGCATCTCTGTATGCCCGGGGTAGTGCGAGCCGGCGAGGTGGGTCGATTCCTTGCTTATCGGCGCGGTGACGACGGCGTCTATCTCTCCGGACATCGCCGCCGCGACGGCTGCCCTGATACAGGATAGGCTGGCCTCCCCGGCCGTCCCGTCCACCTTGCCGGGAGCGACGCCGCCCATGCCGAGCCCTGATGTCTCCACCAGTTTATATTCGGGGAAGGCCCCGGCGAGCCCGGACGCGGCGTTAAGAACGTCGCGGCTTCCGAATACCACCGCGTCGTATTCGTCCCCGCCCCTGGCGAGCGCCTTTACGACGACCTCGGGGCCTATGCCGTTCGGGTCGCCCATCGTGATTCCTATAACGGGTTTTCTATCCATGCGCAGTATGTCTCCGGGGATGTTCCGAGGGGCCGGCAAGGCCTCTTCAGCCGTCGAGTCCGAACAGCCTGGACGCGTTTTCGGACGTAAGGCGTGCGAGCTCTTCCGTGGTCAATCCCCTGACTTCGGCCACCGTTTCGGCCGTGTGCCTGACGTAGGCGGGCTCGTTCGGCTTGCCCCTGAACGGCACAGGGGCGAGGTAGGGCGAATCCGTTTCGATAAGTATCCTGCCTGAGGGCACCCTGGCCGCCGCCGCCCTTAATTCGTCAGACCTCTTGAAGGTGACGATGCCCGAAAACGATATGTAGAACCCGAGGTCGAGATACCTCTTGGCCGTCTCGTAATTCCCCGTAAAGCAGTGTATTACACCCCTCTTCCCGGAAACGTCCTCCGATTTAAGTATACCGACGAGGTCCTCGTCCGCGTCCCTTACGTGTATGATTATCGGGAGAGCGCGCCTCCGGGCGATGGCTATCTGGCCCGTGAACGAGCGTATCTGCGTTTCCCTGTCGGAATTCATGTAGAAATAGTCGAGCCCCGTCTCGCCGATGGCGACAACGCCGGGCGAGCCCGCCAGCTCTTCGATAGCCGAAAGCGTCTCCGCGTCGGCCGAGGCTGCAGCGTGCGGGTGTACGCCGACGGCGGCGTATATGCCTTTGCGCCCTTCGGCGAAAGCGAGCGTCTTCTTCGAGGATTCGAGCCCGGACGAGATCGATATTATCCTTTCGACCCCGTTCGAGCGAGCCCGTTCTACTGCGCCCTCCGGGTCTTCGAGGGAGTCGAGGTGGGCGTGCGTGTCCGTAAGCATTATTTTTCTTTCTTTTCCTGTATGAGCGTGAGCGGATGGACGGCGTCTTTAGAATCGCCGAGTCCCTCTCCGCCCTTTTCCCTGAGGAGCTCTTTCAGCTCGTTCATGAACTGGTTCACGTCTTTAAAAGACCTGTAGACGGAGGCGAACCTCACGTACGCGACTTCGTCTATTTCGTAGAGCTTGCTTATCACCCTCTCGCCGATCTCGCTGCTGTCTACCTCTCTTTCGCCCCTCTCCTGGAGCTCCCTTTCGTAGCCGGAGACGAAGGATTCGATATCCTCCATGCTGATCGGCCGTTTCTCGCAGGCCTTTATCATCCCCGCGATTATCTTGCTCCTGTCGAAGGGCTCTCTCACTCCCCCCTTCTTGACCACCAGCAGCTCGACCTCCTCGACCCTCTCGTACGTCGTGAAGCGGCTCTTGCAGTCGAGGCATTCCCTCCGCCTGCGTATGGACGTTTCTTCCTTCGCGAGGCGCGAGTCGATGACCTTGCTTTCGAGGCTGGAGCAGTACGGGCATTTCATTTACGTCAGCCTGCGGCTGTACATCGGGAATTGCGAGCACAGCTCCCTTACGTCGTCCTTTATTCTCGAAAGGACCTTTTCATTGCCGGGGTTGTTGAACGCTTCTTTGATGAACCCGGCGATGACGTCCATTTCCTTTTCTTTCATTCCCCTCGTCGTGATTGCGGGGGTGCCGATTCTTATTCCGCTAGTCACGGCCGGAGGCAGCGGGTCGTACGGTATGGCGTTCTTGTTCACCGTTATCCCGGCCTGCTCCAGCGTCTCCTCGGCGATCTTCCCCGTAAGCTCCGTTCCCCGGAGGTTGATGAGGTTAAGGTGCGTGTCCGTTCCGCCGGAGACGAGCTTGAAGCCCGATTCCATCAGCTTCCCGCCGAGGCGTTTCGAGTTCGCCAGGATCTGCTTCTGGTATTCCTTAAACGATGGCTGGAGCGCCTCCTTGAACGCGACCGCCTTGGCGGCGATAACGTGCATGAGCGGCCCGCCCTGTACGCCGGGGAACACGCGGCTGTTGACCTTCTTCTCGTGCTCCTCCTTCATCATCGTCATGCCGCCCCTCGGGCCGCGGAGGGTCTTGTGAGTCGTCGTCGTAACGAAGTCGCAGTACGGGACGGGGTTACTGTAGAGCCCCGCGACCACAAGCCCGGCGGGGTGCGCTATGTCGGCCATGAGGAGCGCGCCGGACTCGTCGGCTATCTCCCTGAATTTGGCGAAGTCGATGTCCCTCGGGTATGCGCTCCATCCGGCGATTATGAGCTTCGGCCTGTGTTCGAGCGCGAGCCTCTTCACCTCGTCGTAATCTATGAGATTCGTGTCTTCGGTGACGCCGTAGGCGACGACGTTATAGAGCCGCCCTGAAAAATTAACGGGGCTTCCGTGTGTGAGGTGCCCGCCGTGCGCGAGGTTCATACCGAGCACGGTGTCCCCGGGCTCGACGACCGAGAAGTAAACGGCCATGTTGGCCTGGGCGCCCGAATGGGGCTGGACGTTCACGGCGTCGCATCCGAAGAGCTCCTTCGCCCTGTCGCGGGCGAGGTCTTCGGCCACGTCCACGAATTCGCAGCCGCCGTAGTATCTCTTGCCCGGAAGTCCCTCGGCATATTTGTTCGTGAGCACCGAGCCCAGCGCTTCGAGAACCGCTTCGCTCACGTAATTCTCGGACGCTATTAATTCGAGCTTATATTCCTGCCGCTCTGTTTCTGCTTTTATGGCCGCATATATTTCCGGGTCCGCCTGTTCGAGTATCGACATCTATTCGCCTCCTTGGATGCGGGAAAAGCCTATACAAATTTGCGCCCCGTGGCAAGAAAGCGAAGGCCCCGCCCCGGCGCGGTACGATACGGTTATTATACCCGCCCCGGGGGCCGGCAACGCCCGGCTCGTTTAATAAAATATATACGTGCGGAGCCCCGGAGGGCGAAAAAATTCTAAGGCTTACGGGAGGTTAAAGCGCCGGGCGGCGGAGATGGCCGCGTCAGATGTTGAGGTTGACCTCGAAGCTCCCGAGGTTCACCTTCGCGGCAAGACCGCTCTTCCAGCAGAGGTCCCTCGCGGCGTTCTGTTGTTCTTTCGGCACGAGTAGGGTCAGCTTGACGCCGAGCTCGGAGAGCTCCTTCCACTTTGGCACCCTGCCGGGCTCTATCGTCTCCGCCGTTTCGACCTCCACGATCTGGACGACCTGGCCGTAGTTGACAAGTATGGCGTCCGGGTACTTCCCCTTGTATTTGTGGGCCTTTTCGTCCCCGGGGTTCGTGCGGACCTCGCTGTAGAGCCGGCCGTACTTCTCTTTTATCTTCCTTATTACCCAGTCGTGAAGGAACTGCTCATCCGTTGACCTTGCCATATCTCTCCCCCCACATGAGCTTGGTTTTGAGTATGGTGAAGAAATCCCTGTAAGGGGACTTTATCAGCTTCACGCTCGTATTCGACTGTATCGCCTCTACCACGTCGCCGGTGTTGAGCTGTATCCCTATCTGGCCGTCGAGCGTTAGGTACGTGTCGGGCTCCTGCGTCGTTATGGCTATTTCGACCTTCATGCTGCTGGATACGACGAGCGGCCTGTTTGTCAGCGTATGCGGGCATATGGGCGTGAGTATCGTGACAGGGAGAGTAGGGTGGACGATAGGGCCGCCTGCGGAAAGCGAATACGCCGTCGAGCCGGTCGGCGTCGAGATTATAAGCCCGTCGGCCTTGTACGTCGTCACGTGAGAGCCGTCTATGTATATGGCGAGGTCTATTATCCGGGCGACGGCCTGCTTGTTTATGACGACGTCGTTTAGGACCTCGTGCTTCCCGATCTTCTTCCTCCCCCTGCGTATCGTGGTGAGGAGCATGTGCCGGTCCTCGACTTCGTAGTCGCCCGAGAGTATGCGCTCCATCATCGGGTGTATTTCGTCCACGGTTATTTCGGTCAGAAAACCGAGCCCGCCGAGGTTTATGCCGAGGATCGGTGTCCCGTGCCTGGACGCGAGGCGCGCGACGCCGAGGAACGTGCCGTCGCCGCCGAAGACGAGTATGACGTCTACGAGGGCGGGAATTTTTTCGGCCGCGGCCGATTTCCCGGCCGGTGAGCGTTTGGCGAGGGGCTTGTCGAGGTAGACTTCGACCCCCCTGTCCACGAGCCATTTGCTGAGTGCGGAGACGAGCTCGAAGGTCTTTTCTATATTCGTTTTACCGATTATGCCGATCTTCAAATATGCTCCCCTCCGGAGAGGCTTTACGCCCCGGATTCGGCGAGTCCTGCAGAATCCGTTTCCGGGCATAAATATACCACCCTTGATGAGTAATCAAAGGGCTTTCCCGGGCAGGCCGGCGCATGTTTCCTAGGACGCTTTCTGTCCCGAGCTCATGAGGAGGTAGCTCTTTATGAACTCGCCGAGATCGCCGTCGAGCACGGGATCGACGTTGCCCGTTTCGAAGTCCGTCCTGTGATCCTTTATCATCCGGTACGGGTGGAGGACGTAGGAGCGTATCTGGCTCCCCCAGCCGATCTCCTTCTTCGTCGACTGGAGCTCGTCGAATTTTTCCCTTTGCTTTTCCTTTTCGAGCTCGTAGAGCCGCGCCCTCAATATCTTCATCGCGGTCGCGCGGTTCTGGTGCTGCGAGCGCTCGTTCTGGCAGCTAACGACGATGCCGGTCGGCAAGTGCGTTATGCGTATGGCGGAGTCCGTCTTGTTGACGTGCTGTCCGCCCGCGCCGCTCGCGCGGTAGGTGTCCACGCGGAGGTCCTTCTCGTTTATATCGACCTCGATGTCCTCGTCGATCTCCGGCGAAACGAAGACGGACGCGAACGACGTGTGCCGTCTCTTGTTCGAGTCGAACGGTGATATCCTGACGAGCCTGTGCACCCCGCTCTCGCCCTTTAAGTACCCGAAGGCATACTCCCCCTGTACGAGGAACGTAGCGCTCTTTATTCCCGCTTCGTCGCCTTCCTGGTACTCGACCATCTCGGTTTTGTAATCGTTGAGCTCGGCGTATCGGAGGTACATCCTCAAAAGTATCTCGGCCCAGTCCTGGGCTTCCGTCCCGCCGGCCCCGGCGTTTATCGAAACGATTGCGTTCCGGGCGTCGTCGGGCTCGCCGAGTATACGCTTGAATTCGAGCTCCTCGACGCCGTTCTCGACTTCCGCCAGCTTCCCGGCGGCCTCGCGGGACGCCTCTTCGTCCTCTTCCTCGAGCGAGAGCTCCTCCAGCACCTCGACGTCTTCGAGCTCGCTCGAGAGCTTCTCCCAGCTTTCTATCGTATTTTTGATGAGGGACTGTTCCCTCAGTATCCCCTGGGCGCTGGCGGCGTCATCCCAGAAGTCCGGCTTGCCGGTTATTTCTTCGAGCTCCTTAAGACGTGCGTTTTTGCCGGGCAGGTCAAAGAAAGTCTCCGAGCGTGGCCAGCCTCTTCTTGAGATCCTGAATTCTTTCCCTGTTTTCTCCGGTCATCGTTTTCTCCCTGCGTGAATGAAATTCGGTATGAGAATATGGGGATAATATAAGGGCATAGTGTTCAAATGCAAGAATCGAGGGCGGTTTCGAAGAGTTGTCAGTGAAGAGTGATTTTCGTTCTCTAATGCCTTATGCTTGATGTCTGTACCAATTGCCCGAGCTAGAAGAAAATTTGGTGGAAAGTGTGGATGAAGGTATCTTTTAAAAGCTCCATCCTTCTTTTTCCATAAACTGTTCAAGGTCCATACAGGACACACTGAAGTGTTTGCAAATATTTGGGATTTTAGCAGCATTTGGCTTAAATATCTCTCCAGTTACTACTATTTTTCCTTGGACTGCAGCCTTAGCAATAACCAAAGGATCTGCATTTAATCCTCCTTTTATTAATTTCTGCTGTTCGATGTTTTGTCTAAAGTGCGGGATAGCAAATATATGTTTTAATACTTCTGCTTCATCAGCGTCTGTCACTTGAAATACTTGTGGATGGCTGTCTGCCCACGTACTTAAAGCATCTGTTTGTGCTTGAATTTCTCTAAGATTTTCACGCGTGGAAATAATATGGCCATTGTCAATTAAGCTATCGAAGTTTTTCCAGAGCGTAGGAAACCTTTTAGGATAATAATGTCGGAACATAACAATCAATGGAGATGTATCGAAAACGTACATGTTTTTTGCTACTCGTTACTTGTCAGAGAATTGTACGTTTCTTCAAATTTTTCGAGAAATTTAGGCTGGATGTTCAAATAATCGCTTAATTGAAGTGCATCGAACCTATTTTGATGATATTTAGTTAGTGCTAAATCAATATAAGGGTGACCCAAATAGGTTATTTGTGTGTAATAATAATTGCCTCCCTCTCCTTTACTCTTATTGTTCTCCTCCATCCATACGGCTACTTTTTCTCTGTACAATTGTGAACTGACCATATTCCTGTCCAAATATTTCCGGAGTATTACTTCTCTGCTTACTTTATACTTATTGGCGAGAGAGCTAATATTTTGTTCATTGATTTTTAGTCCAATGATTGATTCTGTAAAATCTGTATCTGGAACTAGAAATTTCCCTGCGAATTCGTTGCAAAATATTTCAATCCTTCGTTCATTATTCCGAAGGATATCAATGTAATTATCGTTCTCTTTGTCTATACCACTCGTATGAAATAACAAATGAGCTAGCTCATGAAAAAGTGTAAATATCTGTCTAGTAATAGCAGTGCTATTGTTTACATATATAAGTGGAAACTGATCATGGTACAGGCAAATTCCTGAATACCCATTCGCGCGAAAAGCATCCTTGAAAACATAAACTCCGTGGGTCGTTAGAAGATTACGCCAGTTGTCGAATGCCTCGTAATGATTGTGCCAATCGACCTGCTCTTTCAAAGGAATTTGCAGGTAATCCCTAACTTCTGAGGCTAGTTCGTTTGTAGATTTTTTCAAGTCAAGGTCCAAGTCTCTGATTATAAAATTCCTAGAAGGATTAATACCTTCATGAAGTTCGATTAGGTTTAATTGCATTGCTTTGGCTTTTCTAATCTGCATTCGCACCATGGGTGGCATGTATTCAAACTCTATTTCCGGCAAGGTCCTGAATGACTTTTCAATAGGTTCTAACTCTGGTGGTTCTGGAAAGAAGAAGACAACGATTGGACATTTAAATTTGTCAGAAAGTTGTTCAAGTTGATTATAAGTAGGATAAGAGTCACCTGATTCCCACTCTCCGTAAAACTTGTACCTATCAGTCATTTCTTGAATGGAGAACCCCGATCTTTCTCTAGCCCATTTTAAAACGGACGGTGTAATAGGTATACGTTTGGGCATAACCATTTCCTCAGTCACTATTTTACTGAGTCGTTCCTAAAATGCTAAACGAGCGCTCCATAAAAATAAAGATTTATTAATATACTATATAGCAACTTTTCCGCGCATGCTAGAAGCGGATATATCTCTCGTATTGTCTTAATCATGGGAATAGGCGCGATATGTAAGGTTACTCCCTGGCCTTCTCTCGCGTGAGGACGGTTCTGAAAGTATAGGGATTTCAGCCGCGCTCGTGCAGCCGTGCCGGCAGGTCGTGCAGCCTTGCCCGGGTCCTGTCCTCCAAAAATATGACGAAATTCCCCGCCCGGCATTTGAGTTATCATGAAATTTGGGTAGATTTTTATGGTTTCTGTCCTGTCGGCAACGTAACCAATCGCCATTACCGGATAAGTTGTCGCATATTTGTACACGGGCAAGAGGCCGTTTCGAGAAAGTGCTTTCAGAATATGACAATAACCCGCAAGTAATTTGCGGAACTATTCCAACACCGTACATACGGAGGAGATTCCAACAGTGAAAAATTACGTGTTCACGCCAGGGCCTGTAGCCGTTCCGAGCGAAGTTCTTCTGGAAATGGCAAAGCCCATTATCCACCACAGGACTAAAGAATTCGAGGCTATTTTCGCCGAGGTGAGAGAGGGGCTCAAGTATATATTCGACACGAAGGAAGAGGTATTCGTACTCGCCGCCTCCGGGACGGGGGCGATGGAAGCCGCCGTGGTAAACACGCTTTCCGGCGGGGACAGGGTCCTCGTGATCAACGGCGGCAAATTCGGCGAAAGGTGGGGCAAGATAGCCCGCGCCTACGGGCTCGACGTCGTCGAGATGAAGGTCGAGTGGGGATACTCCGCCGACCCGGCCGAGGTCGAAAAGGCCCTCGACGCCGATCCTTCTATAAAGGCGGTCCTCTTCCAGGCGAGCGAAACCTCGACCGGCGTTCTTCATCCGACGAAGGAGATAGCCGCGATTACGCGCAAGCGGGACGGAGTCATATCCATAGTAGACGGCATCACCGGCGTCGGCGTCTTCCCGCTCGAGTTCGACGGATGGGGTATAGACGTTCTCGTCGGCGGCTCGCAGAAGGCGTTCATGCTCCCCCCGGGGCTTTCCTTCATAGCGCTCAGCAAGAAGGCGTGGAAGTTCTACGAATCCTCCAACCTTCCCAAGTTCTACTTCGACTTAAAGCCGGCGCTCAAGAACGCCGAGAATAACACGACACCGTACACCCCGGCCGTTACGCTCATAATCGGCCTCGCCGCCGTGCTGAAGAGGTTCAGGGCCGAGGGCAGGGACGCCATGCAGAAGCGCCACGAGAAGCTCGCCTTCGCGATGAGGGAGGCCATGAAGGCGATCGGGCTCGATCCTTACGTAAAGAGCGTTCCGAGCCCGGCGCTCACGACGGTAATCGCCCCGCCCGAGATCGGGTCGGGCCCTGTTATCAAGGCGCTTGCGAGCGAGTTCGGCATCACGGTCGCAAACGGCCAGGACCAGGCCAAGGGCGTCATCTTCCGCATATCCCACATCGGCGACATAGACGTTACGGACACCATCACGGCGGTCGCCGCTATAGAGAGCGTCCTTAACGGTCTCGGCTACAAGTTCGATTTCGGAGCAGCCACGAAAAAGGCGTCCGAGATTCTGAGCGCGAAGTAAACCTTAAATATCAAACGAGAAATTCGAGGCCCCGGCACTTCGCCGGGGCCTTTCTTTTTCAGCTCTTTAGAATTCCCCGAGGGATGCGGCCTGTCACGGGCCTTACAGGACGTTGTGCTTGTGCGGATTATTGAATTCGCGGAGGCGTATCAGGCTTGCGGCTCTACGCCTTTTTGGTGTCTGAATTCCCGTAGCAGGGGCTCAGGGCCTCGTCGCACTCCTCGGTTTCGATCTGGAGAGTGACGTGGCTTATCTGGAACTTTTCGAGGAGGAGCGATTTTATCCTGGCCATTAGCGCCTCGCCCGACTGCATGTCCGAAACGACCAGGTGCGCGCTCAGGGCTTCGTGCCCCTGCGTGAGCGTCCAGGCGTGGAGGTCGTGGACGCTTATCACGCCGTCCTGCGAGCATATGGATTTTTCGACGGCGTCGATGTCGAGGCGGCTCGGGGTCCCTTCGAGTAATATGTGCGATGAATCGCGTACGAGAGTCCACGCCCCCCTCAGTATGAGCACCGAGATGAAAATGCTTATTATGCTGTCGGCGTAGTACCAGTCTGTGAATATCATCACCAGGCCGGCCGCTATGGCGCCTATAGACCCGAGCGCGTCGCTTATGACGTGATACATCGCGGCCTTGATGTTGAGGTTGTCGCTCCTGAATTTATAGAGGACGTACGCCGAGCCCAGGTTGAGCAAAAGCCCGGCTGCGGCCACTATCGTCATGTCGAGGCTCTTTACAGGCTCGGGGGTTTTTAACCTGTGAAAGGCCTCTATGATTATCCATACGGATATACCGAAGAGGAGAAGGCCGTTGATGAACGCGGCCAGTATCTCGGCCCTGTAGAATCCGAACGTCTTCCGGGCGGTCGGGGGGCGCGACGTGAACCATACGGCCAGAAAGGCTATTACGAGCGCGACTACGTCCGTCAGCATGTGCCCGGCGTCTGACAGCAGGGCAAGGCTCCCCGTATAGTAGCCGGCCGCGGCCTCTATGAACATGAACACCCCGGTGAAGAGGAGCACGATTAAAAGCGCTTTTTTCTGCGAGCCGCCGCCTATGTCGTGTGAATGGCCGTGATCGTCCATCTGAATTAATGGTACATAAACCCGTTAAACGGTCAAAACGGCCGTCAGCCGGCGGCGGACGCCGCCTCGCCGGGGAAGTGCCTTGCCGCCATCGGGTCCGAGTCGAGCTCGGAGGCGAGGTAGCCTATCTGGTACTGGTCGCCGGGATAGAAGTAAAGGCGCGTCCCTTCGGGGGTTATGAAGTAGAGGCCGTCCTTGTATGTCCCGTCCGGAAGCTCGACTTCGTAGACAGGCACTGTTACGGCCCCGGAGCCGATGTTTACGAGCCGCCTTTCGTCCCTCAGCTTCCTTAATCCGCCGGCCAGGTTCCATATGCTGGGGAAGAGTTGTCCCTTGACGATAAGCTTCATTTCGAATTTCTCCGGGTTCCTCTGATGATGGGGGTAAAGAGATTATACCCCGGGCTCGGGGTTTGAAAAGCGCCCCGCTACGACTCGGTTATCTTTACTTCCGTTATCATCCCGACGCAGGTCATTATCATGTCGAGCCGCTTGCTTCTTTCGTGGACGTATCTCGTTACCAGTGCGCCCCCGCAGCGGGCGCACTTCGCGCCCTCGCCGCTGCCGTTCTCGTCCCTTGCGCCGCATTCCGAGCAGAAAAGGTCCTTCTCATCGTACCAGGCCAGGTGGGAATAGATAAGCTCGTTGAGGCCCCTCTTGCCGAGCGACCCCGACCATTCGGCGAGGTCGTCCGTTATGGACGCCCTTTTTTTCTCGGGGACCTCTCCGAAGTCGCCCGAGTATATCTCGTCGTCGTTTACGAATATGGTGAATCTGTAATTTCGGGTCATGGAGCTATTATACCGCACGCAGCTTACCTGCTCGCGGCTTCGGCCCCGAGTACCCTGCTAACGGCGTTTTGTATCTGATCGACGGAGAAGGGCTTTTTGATAATGTTGTAAGAGCCCTCGTCCGAGAGCTCGTCAGGGAGCTGCTCCTCGGGCCTCGCGCTTATTATCACGACGTTCGCGTTCCGGTCTATGGCCTTTATTTCCCTGAGGAGCTCGAGCCCGTCCTTGCTCGGCATGGAGAAATCCAGGAACATTATGTCGAAGTGGTTCTCTTTCAGGAGGTCGAGGGCTTCCTCGCCGCTCCCCGCCGTGATGACGTTGTGCCCGGTGCTGGTGAGGCATTCCTTCACTATGTCCCTTATGAATTCCTCGTCGTCGACTATGAGGACGTTCCCCTTCCGCCTGAGCTCTATCACCCTCCCGCCCGGGTTTTTTCCCGGCGCGGCCTCGGACTGCTCGGATGCCTTCGGCGCGGACTGCACGTTGGGGAGGTATATGGTAAACGTCGTGCCCTTGTTTACCTCGCTCGACACCTCTATCCGTCCGCCGTGTCTTTCGATGATGGCATATATGACGGAGAGGCCGAGCCCGGTCCCGTCCCTGGGGCCTTCGCCCGTCTTGGTCGTGAAGAAGGGCTCGAATATCCTCGAAAGATTCTCCGGGGATATGCCGACGCCCGTGTCCGAAAAATCGATTCTCACGAAGTCGTCTGCGAGCTTCGTGCTTATGGCTATGGCGCCGCCGTTGGGCATTGCGTGCTTGGAATTTATGGCGAGGTTTAAAAATACCTGCTGCAGCTCGCCCAGGTTGAGCCTTATCGGAGGGACGTTCTCGTAGCTCCGGAGTATTCGTATCCCCTCCGTGTCGAACGTATGCTCGACGAGTCCGAGGGCGTCGTCTATGACGTTCTCTATTTGCGATACCTGGAACTTCTCGCCTTTCTGCCTCGAGAATGAAAGCAGCTTGTTCACTATTTCGACGGCCCTGTCGGAGGCCTTTTCTATGATGTGGAGGTCTTTCTTTATGCTTTCGAGGTCGTTCCTCGTAAGGGCGAGGCTCGTGTAGCCGATTATCCCGGAGAGAATGTTGTTGAACTCGTGCGCGACGCCGGCCGCGAGCTGTCCCACGCCGGACATCTTCGCCGAATGTATGAGCTGGGCTTCGAGCTTCTTTTTCTCGGTAATGTCCTCCGTCGCGGCGATGACCCCGAATATCTCGCCCGATTCGAAGTCGCGGAGCGGCGAGAGGGAGACTTCGAGGAACTTGCCTTCGTACTTTATTTCGTGCTTCGTGGAGTAGGAGGTGTCGCTCAGTATCTTGGGGATTATCGTCTCGAAATTTATGCCCTGAAAGAGCCAGCTCAGCTTCTCGCCCCTGCATTCCTTTCCGAATATCTCGGCGGTCTTGGGATTGGAGCTCACGATGACGAGGTCACGGTCCGTCGTTATGATGCTCTCTATCGTGCTGTTGAGTGTGTTTTCGAGCTCCCTGTTCCTTTCCCTGACCTTCTTCTCGAGATTCGTGTTGAGTTCCTTCAGGTCTTTAAGGAGCCGCGTGTTTTCCTTGTAGAGCTCGTACCTGTCCGCGGCGTGCTCGATCACGCTCTTTAGCTTTCCGTAATCGAGTGGCTTGATCAGGTAGTCGAACGCCCCGTTCTGGACGGCCTCGACGGCCGTCTCGAGCGATGCGAACCCGGTCATCAGAATTACGGGTATGTTCGGGTCCTTGTTTTTTATCTCCTCCAGGAGATCTATACCGCTCTTGAGCGGCATTTTGATGTCGGAAAGCACGACGTCGAACCGGGTGGTTTTCAGAAGCTCCGCCGCTTTTTCGCAGTTGTTGGCGACAAGGACGTCGTACCCCTCCTTGGTCAAAATGTCGGAGATGATTTTCAAAATGAGCTGCTCGTCGTCTACGACAAGAACCCTTTTCAGATTCTCAGCCATTCGCCTCTCCTACCTTAATATTAAGATTATTTGCGGGAAGTTCAATCGTGAATACCGTGCCCTTGTCTTTCTCCGAGCTCACTATAATCCGGCCGGAATGCTTCTCGATTATCTTGTACGCTATCGAAAGGCCGAGCCCGGTTCCCATGTCTTTTTTCGTAAAAAATGGATCGAAAATGCGCAATATATCCTCATTGGCTATGCCGACGCCGGTGTCCTCGAAGCTTATGCATACGTTCCGGGACGGCGTCGGGCCCGAATCCGAGTACCCGAGCGACGTCTCGACTACGAGACTGCCGCCCTTCGGCATCGCCTGTATCGCATTCAATATGATGTTTATGAAAACCTGCCAGAGCTGGTTCGGGTCCGCCATTATAAGCGGGATTCCCGGATCGAGCTTCGTCGAGAGCTTTACGTCGTTGTCCGAGAGCTGCTTCCTTACGAGGATGACCACGTTTTCGAGAACTGCGTTTACGTCCACTTTCTCGAAATAGGGCGGCTCCGCCTTCGAGAACTTGAGAAGGCTGTCGATGAGCCTGTTCGTCCTGTCTATCTCCTGCTTGATGTAGTCGAGGTACTCCCCGACCGTCTCGGAGTTTTCCTCGTTGACCATGTAGGTCGAAAGGTAGTAGCGCGCGCCCTCTATTATGTTGAGCGGGTTTCTTATTTCGTGGGCCACGCCGGCCGCGAGCTGGCCAATCGCGGACATCTTCTCCGCGTGTACGAGCTGGGTCTGCATATCCTTGAGCTCGACGTTCGTCCTTTCGAGCTTCTTGGCGTAATCCTCGACGAGCTTGAACGCGAGCGCGTTTTCTATGGCTATGGCGCTCTGGTTCGCGAGTATTCTGAGCAGGTTCACGTCGCGGGACGTGTAGGAGAGCCTCGATTTCTTTTCGCCGAGGACTATAAAGCCTATGAGCTGCCTCTTGAAGAAAACGGGCACGAAGAGAGACGCCGTGAACCTGTCGAACTCGTCCAGGAGCTCCTCGGAATCCTGCCTGTACCTGTCGTCCGAGA
The DNA here is from genome assembly GCA_035325995.1 of Thermodesulfobacteriota bacterium. Lineage (NCBI taxonomy): Bacteria > Pseudomonadati > Thermodesulfobacteriota > Thermodesulfobacteriota bacterium. The sequence goes on from DAOKYU010000002.1 coordinate 117,628, forward strand.
TGAGGTCTTCCCTGAAAAGCTCCTTTTTCTGCTGGTTGAGCTCGCGGACGAGGGCGCTGTCCTCTCCTATCGGCCCGGCCGCCCCGGCGGGGATGTCGCTCCCGTCCTTGACGTATGCTTCGTATGCGCCGGTGTCCTGGTTGTATATGTAGACGAGGACGGGCGAGGCGAACATCGTGCTCTCGATTATGGAGATTATCTTGTCTACGATCTTGTCCAGGCTGAGGAGCGAGGTCATCGCGTAGCTGACCTCTTCGACGGTGCGCTTGTAGTCGTATTTCTTTCTGAAGAACGTGAGGTCCACGAAGTCCTGTATGCGGTTCTTGAGCGGGTTCAGCGCTATTACCAGAAAGGCGCTCAGGACGACGAAGAAGGCGGGGTTGCGCCAGCCGCCGTACCGTGCGAAAACGACGTTGAACGCGAATATCGTAAGGGCCGACATCGCGACGACGGCCCCGGTGAGGAGGCCGTACGTGAGAGCCTTCTCCAGTATGACGTCTATGTCGAAGAGCTTGTGCTTAACTATGGCGTACGCTATCGACAGCGGGAATATAACGACCGGAAGCGCCATAAGGTTGTACGGCATGTCTACGTTAAAGACCGTAACGCCGGCCGCAGCCGCGGCGGGCACGAGGAGGCCGAATATACATCCGAGCAGGATTATCTGGGCCCTCTGTTTCGCGAGGGCCGAGGCCGGGTGGCGATAGGTCATAAGCGAAGAGGCCGGGAATATGAACGTGCTCAGGACGACGTACATCCACGTCGCCGTGTTTATGTATTTCCAGACGTCGTATGAATGGAAGAATATGAACTGCAGTATGAAGAGCATCGCCGAGATGAACAGGAACACCAGCGATACGATATTCTGAGCCGACGCCTTTATGCGGGTATCCGACGGGAATATGAACATGAGGTGTATGCCCGCCACGGGGCTGAAGACCCAGGCAAAGAAGATAAGCTGCTCCAGGATGTGAGACGCCTGCGCGTCGAAGGAGCCCGTGAACCAAACGCATATGGCGGCGCAAAAGAGGAAGAACGCCCTGCTCTCGCGGGCATTGGGCTTTGTCCTGAGAACGATGGCCCCTATTATGAAGAACACCGCTCCCATGAGGAATATAACGCCGAACATCTGTATGAAGTCGCGGGCGGTGAACGTCTGAACAGGTATGCCGACCCTAAAGCTCGAGCCGTTTCTTTCTATCGTGTATTCGACGTCGGTCCCTACGGGGAGCGCGTCGGTAATGCCAAGCAGCTCGTCCGGGCTGTTTATGCGGACGCCGTTTGCCTCGAGAACCCTGTCCTTGAACCTCATGAGCTGCTCGCCGTTCTCGACGCCGGGGGTTATGTCCGTTACGACCATGTTGCCGTAAAAGAAAAACCCGGGATAAGACCTGCCTATCCAGGTGATTCCCAGTACGAGATTTCCTATGCAGAATATCAGCAGAAGAAAGGCCAAAACGCTGAAAGCCGATTTCTTCAGCCTGTCCTTGTCGGTAGCCGGCATTACTCTATTTCTGTTAACCCCTTATAGTTATCTTTCGCCTCTATCTGCTTTCCATACACGTCCCAGTGGATGTCCACCCTGCCGCCCAGCTTTTCGACCATGCGCCGCGAGCCGGGGTTGTCTTCGAGGACCCACGTGCCGGCGGCTTTCTCGTAACCCTTTTCCATCATCGCCGCGCATACGCCGGCGAGGAGCGCCGTACCGAGCCCGGAGCCCGCGTATTCCGGCAGGAGCCCCTCTATCATGAGAACGCCTTCCTTTATGCCCCTCATATTGAGAGGCAGCTTAAGGAGCCTGTGTGCTTTCATCTCGCCGTCGAGTCCCCTGAAGACGGGGGCGTACTGCGGGAATCCGCCTATGAAGCCGACTGTCTTTCCGCCCGCCTCGGCCACGAGCCAGAACTCGGGCTTTATGAGCGCCTTGAACTCGTCCGCTATCTCTATGAATTCGTCGTATTCCAGGGGGACGTTGCCCCAGAGGTAGGCGAGCGAGCGGTTAAAGACGTCGACGACGCCCCTGACCTCGCTCTCCCACTCGGATTTTTTCATCTGCCTTATCTTGACGCGGTGGGCCTTGAATCCCTTTGCGTATTTTTGTATCCTCGCGGCGTTGTCTTCGGACATGAAGTCTATCGTGTAGTGAAGGAGCTTCTTTATGGGGGCCATCCCCGCGGCCCTGAAGTAGTCGTGGTAATAGGGCTGGGTGTAAACCTGGAGGAACGACGGCACCTTGCCGTAATTACTCGAAAGGAGCCCGCCGCCGAAAAGGCCGAATATGCCGTTTACGGGGCCTATTATCTGCCGCACCCCTTCTTTTGCGAGGAATTCCTCGGCCGCCGCGAAGAGCCCGCCGACGGCCTCTTCCTTGAACGGCAGCGCTTCGAAGAACCCGACGAAGCCCGCCTTCGTGTTGTGAAAATCGTTGTAGTAGTTGTCGATAAAGGCGCTCATCGTCGCGACCATGCGGCCGTTTTCCTCGGCGACGAAGCGTTTCCCGTATACCTTCCTGAAGTAATAATAATCGTACGAGACGAGCTTTACCTGGTCCTTTATAAGGAAATACGGCACCCAGGCCGGGTAGTCCCTGTAAACGTCCCAGGAAAGCCTGACAGACTTTTCCATGTCTTCCGGCGAAGATATCTCCCTTACGTTATACCTCGCGCCCTCGGGGATATTCCTCACGGGCGCGCTGCCTATGACGCCGAACTCCTTCCCGAGGCTGCCTATTATGTCGAGCGCCTCGTTCATGTCCTCCATCGTATGCGTGGCCATCATGCTGAATCTGAACCTCTCCTGCCCCTTGGGCACGGCAGGGTGGGGGATGGCATTTACGTAGAGGCCCGCTTCGTGGAGCCTCCTGCTCATCTTCTTTTGCTTGAGCTCCTCGCCTATGAGCACGGGTATGACGGCCGTTTCGCTGGGGCCCGTGACGAATCCGAGCGCCTTCAGGCCCTCCCTCATGTACTTGATGTTGCGCCAGAGGCTGCGGTGGAGCTCGACGTCCGTCTCCATCACCTCTATCGCCGCCAGCACCGACGCCGCCACCGAAGGCGGGAAATTCGACGAGAAGAAAAAGGACCTCGTGTAATAGCGGAGATAATTGACGACCTCCTTCGTCGAGGCCACGAAGCCCCCGATGCCGCCCAGGGACTTGCTCAAAGTGCCCATGACGATGTCCACGTCGCCGGGCTCCATCTTGAAGTAGTTCGGCGTGCCGCGTCCCCTGTCGCCTATTACGCCCGTGGCGTGGGCCTCGTCCACCATCACTTTCGCGCCGTAGTGGTGGGCCACCTCCGTTATCTGGCGGAGGGGGGCGATGTCGCCGTCCATGCTGTATACGCCGTCCACTACCACGAGTTTCCCGTTGAAGTTGTCCCGGTTTCGCTTGAGGACGCCCTCCATGCTATCGACGTCCGAGTGCTTGAACGTCCTGAACTTGCCCATGGACAGCATGCAGCCGTCTATGATGCTCGCGTGCGCGAGCCTGTCTATGACGGCAAGGTCGTCGTTCTTTACGAGGGCCTGTATGCATCCGAGGTTGGTGACGTATCCGCTGGGGAAGATTATCGCGTCCTCGCAGCCCTTGACCTCGGCGAGCTTCATTTCGAGCTGCCTGTGTATGTCGTATGTGCCCGCGAGGAGCGGCACCGAGCCCGCGCCCGCGCCGTATTTCTGAAGGTTTTCGAGCGCGATCTTGACGACTTTCGGATGAGAGGTGATGCCGAGGTAGTTGTTGCTGCCCATCATTATCATCTCTTTCTTCTTTCCGGTGAAGTCGTCGTCTATGATCACCCTGTTGGCCGACGGGGAGGCGAGGGGCCTTCTGTACCTGATGTACCCCTTGGATTCCATGTCGAGCTTGTACTGCCAGAATATTTCGGTTTTCTTGAAGAGGTCCCTGTCGGGAATGTCGGTGAAGTCCGAGAGGTAGTACTCGTCGGAATTGAGCTTGTTTTCGTTATTGGCGATGAAGTTTTCGAGCTTCATCCTGTCCGAATCGTATAGGTTTACGAACTTGAGGCCTATCCCCGCGGGCAGGTCGCCTTCGGGTTCGACTCGCTTGACCTCGCAGTAGACTTTTACCGGGAGCGACCATTCGGAAAGGTCGCATTCGACGAGGAGCTTCGTGCCCGGGGTATAGCTCTCGTCCGTTTCGACGAAGAGCCCATCGAGGGATAGATTCCTGGCTGTGCCTATAAGCTTTCCGGTATTTCGGGAATAAACCTTGAAGCTCGCCGGGACGCGGTCGTTTTTGCGACGATCCTTGTTCTCCCTGATTACAATACCCATGCTGTCGCCTCTTTGGGTAGCTAAATTTGCCAATATTCTTTAATATACTTAAGAATATTGTTTACAGCTTTTGTATAATTATCATCGATTATTGCAATTATTGCAAGTTGTCTACTGTCGGCAACCCAACCGCCATAGACGCCCGGTTACAGGACCGCCCTTAGGCTTGAGGCTTTGCGTCCCGCGCTTTCGCGCGGTTTGCCTTTTTCGAAAGGAGTATCCCCATCTATTTGGGAAGTCTAGTGCAGTTTGTAATTAGTTTCAATACATTAGGCGTAATAAATAAGCAGACCTCGTGAACGGGGAACGGACGGCGGGTGTAGAAACAATGTTAACGGCTTGTAGTCCAAACACTGACCGTGAAGTGTAATACGAGACGCACGTATAATGTCGCGGGACGTGCTCCATCACCACACGAACCAGGAGTGAATAATCCGGGGCAGATATAGATAGGGGCAGATATTGATAAAGGGGCTGCGTCAGATCCTGGCCGTTCTCGACATTAGAAGATGATCGGCGAGCACCAGGTTGACCATGGCCTCGGCTATGGGGACTGCCCTCGGGCAGAGACACGGGTCGTGCCTTCCCTTGACCACCAGCTCCTTCGGGTTCCCCCACTTGTCCACCGTCTTCTGTACCTTCGATATGGATGAGGTCGGCTTTATGGCTATGCGGACGATAAGGTCCGCCCCGTTGGTTATTCCCCCGAGGAGGCCCCCAGCGTTATTCGTCTTGAACGCGAGCTTCCCGTCCTTGTCCTTGTAGAGGAGGTCGTTTACCTGTGAGCCCTTCTTCTTCGACGCCTCGAAGCCGAGCCCGACTTCGAACCCCCTTATTCCCCCGAGGCTCATGAGCGCCGCGGCGAGGTCGGCGTCTATCTTGTTGAATACGGGGCTCCCGAGCCCGGGGGGAAGGCCCCTGGTTATTACCTCGACCGTCCCGCCTATGGAGTCCCCCTCGCGCCTCACCTTGTCGATGAGCTCTATCATCTCGTCCACTTTGGACGCGTCGGGGCACCTGACTATATTCCTTTCTATCTCGTCGAAGTCCGTTTTCTTCGCGACTATCTTCCCGACGCTCCTGACGAAGCCGCGGGTGGTTATGCCCTGGAGGCCGAGTATCTTCTTCGCTATGGCCCCGGCGGCGACCCTGCCGACCGTCTCCCTGGCCGAAGACCTGCCGCCGCCCCTGTAGTCCCTGAATCCGAAGCGGGCATCGTAGGTGAAGTCGGCGTGTCCCGGGCGGTAGGTGTCTTTTATGTCTTCGTATGACTTCGATATCGCGTCTGTGTTCCTTACGAGCATGGATATGGGCGTGCCGAGGGTCTTTCCCTCGAATACGCCGGAGAGTATCTCGACGGTGTCGGGCTCCTTACGCTGGGTCGTAATCTTGCTCTGTCCCGGGCGTCTGCGGTCCAGTTCAAACTGCACGTCGGCGGGCGAAAGCTCGAGCCCTGCCGGGCAGCCGTCTACGACGACGCCCACGGCGGCGCCGTGCGACTCGCCCCAGGTCGTTATGCGAAACAGTTGTCCGAAGGAATTTCCCGGCATAAACGAAGATTATATTAACGGGCAATCGGGCACAAATAAAGAGAGCCTCTAAAACGGTGCCGTAAGTGCTCACACCTGAAGCGCGCGCGTCGCCGCCGTCAGCGGCTAAAGATACCCGTGCTCCCTGAACCAATTGACCGTCCTCTCTATCGTCACTTCGAGCGGGACGGGCTCGAACCCGAGCTCCCTTACAGCCTTGGAATTATCGAAGTACCAGAAGTGCTTCGAGCCCTTTATGGAGTCGATGTCCATCGCGACGTAATTCGGCGCGGATATGCCGAATATCTTCTCGGCTATGTAGGCACCGGCGTAGGCGAGGGGGTAGGGAATCTTGAGCTTCGGCCTCGGGATTCCCGTCACCTTCTCCAGCACCTCGAAGAGCTCCTTGATGGTTATGTTGCGGTTACTCAGAATGTACTTCTCGCCGACGCGTCCCTTTTCCGCGGCGAGGAGATGTCCCTCGGCTACGTCCTCGGCGTCCACGAGATTAATCCCGCCGTCCGTGTATCCCGGGAGCCTCCGCTTGCAGTACCAGAGTATTATCCCCGTCGTCGATACGTAAACGTCGCCCGCCCCTATGACTATCGAGGGGTTGACGAGGACCACCGGGAGGCCTTTTTCGGCGAATCTGAGCGCCTCCTGCTCGGCGCGGTATTTTGACAGTATGTACTGGATGTCGGTGCTTTTCGGGTCGAAGGGTGTGTTCTCGTCGGCGAGCTCCTTTCCTGGCCTAAGCCCTATCGCCGCGACACTGCTAGTGTAGACGGCCCTTTTCACACCGGCTTCGAGGGCGGCCGTGAATACGTTGTTCGTCCCGCCTACGTTCACCTCTTCCATTTTCCTGTAATCGGCCTGCTTGAACGAGACGAGCCCGGCCGCGTGGTAGAGCGTGTCGCATCCCTCGATCGCCTTCCTCACGGATTCCATGTCCGTAACGTCGCCGTATACCCTCTCGGCGTCGATGTCGTCGATGTTGACGGTCTTGCTCGACTTTCGGACGAGTATCCTCACCTCCTCGCCCCTTCGGGCGAGCTTCCTTGCGATGTGCGAGCCTAAAAATCCCGTGGCCCCCGTGACGAGAACAGGCATGACGCGGCCTCCTTTAGGTGTGTGAAGACTCATATTACTACACCCGCCCCCGAAACACAACGCGGCCGTCCGCGCCTCCCCCGTGCGGGCGCGGATTTCGGGTGCGGTGGATTGAGAACGCCGTATATCAGGGTATATTACTTCTCACGACGGGAGAGAAACCGGATGGACCTCGAAGAATTTCTTAAAGACAGGGAATACGAGAAGGGAGAGGAGAGGCTCGAAAGGGCGCTCTTTATCGCGAAGAGGGAATGGGATGGCGTCAGGACATCGCTCCGCAGCGCCGGCGACATCGGGGGCTTCGACAAGTCCGACTTCATGATAGGCGTAATAGAGGAAGACGTCATAATAAGGCGGCCCCTCGAAAGCCCGACGAAATCCGTTTCCGGCTACTCGCCCACGTACTACCCGATGTACTTCGTCAAGAACCTCATCAGGATGGACGAAAAGCTCTCCGAAAAGGGATACAAGACCCCCGAGGCGCTCTACGTCTACATCGAGCTCGCCACGCGGGCGGCGGAGAAGCTCGGCCTCGAAGGGACCTTCTCCATGGCCTTCGGCGCCGGGTACGCGAGCGTCCGGACGGGCTGGATCGCCGAAAAGGGCTTCCCCGTCGAGAGGAAAATATTCGCCGACGCCTTCTTTTACGGCAGGAAGAAGGACTACGCCTGGGACCCGGGCTGGAGCTCGGTGAACGAAAAGCTCGCCGGGCTCTTCGGCAAGTTCATGTCCTGGCAGAAGGACGAGAAGCTCTTCAGGAAAGAAGTCAAGTCGCCGGCCGTAGTAGTGCCGATGCTGGTCTGAATCGCCGTTACCGGCGGAATAATAACTCTACATCGAATTACGGAGAATCTCGCGGGTTTTTCGGGACCGCTCACGTAGCGGACACTTTCCTACATCGCCTCGTCGTCGTATGTCTCGTCCCTGTCCTTGAATGTAGGGACGCCGCGCGAGCTGTCGAGGAACGTGAGCTTCACCGTGCCCACGGGGCCGTTACGCTGCTTGGCTATGATGAGCTCGGCAAGGCCGTCCCTCTCCTCGTCGCCCCTCTTGTACGCGTCCGCCCTGTGTATGAACATGACGAGGTCCGCGTCCTGCTCTATAGCGCCGCTTTCTCTGAGGTCCGCGAGCTGCGGCCGCCTGTCGGCGCGGGATTCCGTCTGCCTGCTGAGCTGGGATACGGCTATCACGGGGACGTTAAGCTCCTTGGCGAGGGCCTTAAGCGAGCCCGATATCTCGGCTATCTCGCGCTCCCTGCTCTCGGACCGCCTGCTCCCCCGCATGAGCTGGAGGTAATCGACGATTATGAGGTCGAGCCCCTTGTCGCGTTTCTGGCGCCTCGCCTTGGCCCTTATTTCGAGGACGGTTATGGCGGGCGTGTCGTCGATATAAATCTTCGCGCGGCTGAAGTCGTCCGCCGCCTTGACGAGGCTTTCGAGCTCCTCGTCCTTTATGTACCCGCTCCTTATGTGCGAGTAGCTGACGACGGCCTTCATCGAGAGCAGCCTCAGCATGAGCTGCTCCTTCGTCATTTCGAGAGAGAATATGCCGACGGACCTGTCCGCGTGAAGAGCGGCGTTCGAGGCGATGTCGAGACAGAAGGACGTCTTCCCGAGCCCGGGCCTCGCGGCCACGATGACGAGGTCGGACGGCTGAAGCCCCGTCGTCATGTAGTCGAGCCTCTCGAACCCCGTGGGCACCCCCGAGACGAGCTCCTTTCTCGCGTGGAGCGTCTCTATTATGTCGAGCGCCGCCGAGGCGAGGTGCCTCGAATCGTAAAAGCTCGGTTTTATCTTGTTCTGAGCAATGTCGAGTATCGTATGCTCGGCCCTGTCTATGAACTCGTCTATGTCTATGCCGCCGTCCTGGCCGCGGTGGGCTATGTCCGTCGCCGCAGTGACGAGATTTCGTATTATCGCCTTTTCCCTCACGAGCTGGGCGTAATAAGTGACGTTCTCCGTCGCGGGTACGAGCTCCGTAAGGTACGTCAGATAGCTGCTCGCGCCGACGTCTTCGAGCTGGTTGCCGTTGTTTTTAAGGTGGTCGAACAGGGTGAGGAGGTCTATGGGCTTGTTCTCCCTGTCGAGCTCTATCATGGCGCCGTAAATGATTTTGTGGGCGTCTTTATAGAAGTCGTCCGGGGTCAGCACCTCCATGACCTGGTTGATGGAAGTGCTCTCGATGAGTATCGCGCCGAGCACCGCCTGTTCGGCCTCTATATTCTGGGGAAGTGAGCGGCTGAGCATCTCCATAGCTTGTATATTAAAACACCAGTCCTCCTTTTTTCAAACAAAAATGTCCCGGGGCCTCAATAACCGTAAGACAGCCTCTCGGCGAGCCGCGGGTCGAGCCCGCTTCCGGTTATTTTCCTCTGGGCCGAGCGTATGTCGTATTCGGCGCGCCTGCGCTCGATACCGGATTCGGTATCGTAGACCAGAAACGCGGCGCGGGGGTCCCTGTCGCGCGGCTGTCCGACGCTCCCGGGGTTTACGAGCCGCCTCCCCGGCCCGGCGGGGGATTCGTGGTCCGCCGGGACGTGCGTGTGCCCGAAAAAGCAGAGCCTGTAATCGCCCATGAGGCCGAACTCGGGCTCGGCGTCCCGGTAGGAGAGTATGTATTTGTCCGGATCGGATATAGCGCCGTGCACGGCCAGAAAATCCTCCGTCTCTATCCTGTCCGGGAGCCCGGCGAGAAAATCCCTGTTCTCGTCCGTGAGCTCGTCCCTCGTCCAGAGGACGGCCTCTCTCGCCGCCTCGTTGAAATTCCAGGGCTCCGTCACGCCCGCCGCCGCGGCGTCGTGGTTCCCCATGACGGACGGGATTTTCCTCTCCTTTATTATATCGGCGCATGCGTTCGGGTCGGCCCCGTAACCGACTATGTCGCCCAGGCATATTACGGCGTCCGGGCGGAGAGAGTCTATCTCCGCCAAAACGGAGAGGAGCGCTTCCAAGTTCGCGTGTATGTCTGATATTACGGCGTATTTCATCCGGCCGCCTCCGTGGCCTGGGGGATTATCCTATAATGACAATCCCTATATCCATCACGTTGGTGCCCGTGGGGCCGGTGAAGATGAGGTCGCCGAGCTTGTCGAAGAAGTCGTAGGAGTCGTTCTGGGCGAGGTGCTCGCGCGCGCTCACGTTCATCGCCCTTGCCGTGAGCCTGCTTTGCCCGTCGCATACCGCGCCGGCGGCGTCTATCGGGCCGTCGATGCCGTCGGTGTCGCAGAATAGCCCCGTGATGTCGTGTCCGATTATCTCCATGGCGAACGAGAGCGCCGTCTCGGTGCTCCTGCCGCCCATTCCGACTGCAGTGGAGCTGTGGACCGTGACAGTCGTTTCGCCGCCGAATATGATGCAGGCGGGCCTTGCCGCAGGGATGTCGAACCTCTCGACGTCGAGCGCTATGGCCGCGACTACCTTGGCCACCTCCCTCGCTTCGCCTCTTATCTGCGAGGAGAGGAGGAGGGTATTGTATCCGAGCTCTTCGGCCTTTTTCTGGACTGCCTTTAAGGATTTGAAGTTGCTGCCGACGATGAGCGTCTGGACCTTTTCGGGGTCTATCTCGCCTTCCTTCAGCGTCTCGGGGACGTTCCCCTGGCGGCCTTCTTCGAGGTGGACGACGACGTGCGGCGGCAGCTTGTGCTCGATGCCGAGGGCCTCGATTACGCGCCAGGCGTCTTCGAACGTCGTCGGGTCGGGCACCGTCGGCCCCGATGCTATGGCGTCCAGCCTGTCGCTTACCGCGTTCGAAAGGAGGAGGGTTATCACCCTCGCCGGGAGCGCCTTTTTAAGGAGTCCCCCGCCTTTAATCTGGGAGATGTGCTTCCTTACGGCGTTTAAGCCGTACTTGTCGACGCCCGACCTGAGTAGCGTTACCGTCGCCTTTTCCTTGTCTTCGATGGATATCCCCGGGACGGGCAGGGCCAGGAGCGCGCTCCCTCCGCCGGATATGAGGAATATGACGAGGTCCTTCTCGCCCGCGGTTTCCAGGATCGCGACGACTTCCTTCGCGGCGTTCACGCTCCTTTCGTCCGGTATCGGATGGCTCGAAAGGTAGAATCCCAGCTTGTTGTAAGGGTTTTCGGGCTGCGTATTCGAAACGACGAGACCGCCCGTGAGCCTGTCGCCGAGGACTTCCTCGATCGCCTCGGCCATCGAGCTCGCGGCCTTGCCGAACGCGATGACGTATATGGATTCGTGCTCGTCGAGGTCGTACTTTGCCGAATCGACCATGAGCGTCGAGCCCATGAGCCTCACGTGGTCGAGTACACATTTCTTCGGGTTGGCCGCTTCGACGGCCTCTTTATACATTTCGAGAGCGTGCTCTCTTGTCTGTTTGAAATCCATGCCGAGTGTCCGGCCGCGCCGCCGTTATGTTAATCACCCATGGCGGGCAGGTCAGTCTTTTCCGAGCTCGTCCAGGAGTTTGTCCACCCTTTCCCGCGTGAGATTCTCTTCGAGCGTGTCGTCGACGAGCATCACGGGGGCGGTGCCGCACGACGCGAGGCATTCCGCTTCCATGAGCGTTATCTTGCCGTCCGCCGTGGTTTCGCCGAACTTCACCCCCAGCCGCTCGCACACGTGGTGCTCCATCTGCTCCGCCCCCCGGAGGGCACAGGCGAGGGTTCGGCACAGCCATATGACGTGCTTTCCTACGGGCTGCCTGAAGAACATGGTGTAGAAAGTCGCCACGTTCTGGACGCTCGAAGGGGGAAGGTCCAGCATCTCGGCCGTCTTCTCCATCGATTCGTTGGAGAGATGACCGTACTCGTTCTGAATCTCTCGCAGGACGGGTATGAGGGCCGATTGCTTGGTTTCGGAAGAAGATATTATGGCGTCGAGTCTCGCTCTCAGCTGCTCTGGGAAAGTCATGGCCGTTAGCTCCGGAATTTGCTCAGATAATGTTACATGGTTTGGACCTCTTCGCAAGATTCCGGCGGGCGGAGGGGGCGATTATTTGACTAGCCGCCTCATGTCCAAATAATATTGATAAATTCGGGCCGTCCCGTCATTTCCGTGGCCGGCCGGCGAGGGAGAAGAGATGCTGAGCGTATTCAGAAGACTATTCGAAGGCGGCGGAGGGGCGGACGGCCGGGCCGAATCCGGCCCCGGCGACAGGGTCAAGACAGCCACCTGCGTGATACTTTTGGAGGCCGCGACAGCGGACGAGACCCTTTCCGAAGAGGAGAGGGCGAAGATCGTGGACGTTCTTAAGGAGAGGTTCTCCATGACGGACCGGGAGGCCGGCGAGCTTATTGCGGGCTCGGTCGCCGAAAGGAAGGACGCGACGGACCTCTGGCACTTCACCAGCATCATAAACCGGAGCCTCGGGAACGACGAGAAGTACGAGATAATGGAGCTCGTCTGGGAGGTGATCTACTCCGACGGGACGCTCGACAGGTTCGAGAATTACGTCGCCCGTAAGCTCCTCAACATGCTCAACATCGACCATTCGAAGTTCATCGAATTAAAGCTCAGGGCCAAAAGCCGGGCGGGGGCGGAGTGACGGGACTCCTCCGGCCGTTACCGGGCGCCTCTCGCGCACGGTTTATTAACCGTCGTTAAATATTCGCTTTCTTATCCCGAGAGTCGCAGATAAAATAGATAGTTATTATTTCAGCGGAGCCTCCTGTGAGCCAACCCGATAACCGAAAGCGCGTCGCCATCATATCCGGCCTTAGGACGCCTTTTGCCAGATCGGGGACGATCTACAGGGACCTTACCCCTCTCGACCTCGGCAAGATAGCTGTGACCGAGCTCGTCAACCGGACGGAGATAGACCCGGCCGACGTGGGCGCGCTCGTCTTCGGCAACGTTATGCCGTCGGTCAGGACACCCAACATCGCGAGGGACGTCGCCCTCGGCTCCGGGATACCGGACCGCGTGCCGGCGTTTACGGTTTCGAGCTCCTGCGCGTCTTCGATGCAGGCGATCACGAACGCCGTGGACGGCATACTCTCCGGCGCGGCGGACGCCGTCATAGCGGGCGGGGCGGAATGCGCTTCCGAAGGCTCGTACCTCTTTTCGTCCGCGAGAAGGCCCGCCGGGCTCGAGCCGGCGAAGGGGAAGAACCTGATAGACAAGGTGAGTCCCCTCTTCAGGATGGGCGCTTCGGGGCACGGCCCCGTGCTCGCCGTCATGCCCGAGAGGTACGCCGGGCTGACGACGGGAGAGGCAGCCGAAAAGACGGCGAGCGACTACAAGATAAGCCGCGCCGAGCAGGACGGCTTTGCGCTCAGGAGCCACACGTTCGCCGCCCGCGCGGAAGACGAAGGCATTTTCGAGGACGAGATAATACACACCTTCATACCGCCGCATTTTAAAGAAGCGATAAGAAAAGACAATTCGATAGACGGGAACGCGAGCATGGACGCGCTCGGCGGTCTCCCGCCCCTTTTCGACAGGGAGTTCGGCACGGTCACGGCCGGTAACTCAGCCCCGATCGCCGACGGCGCGGCGGCCGTGCTGCTAATGAGCGAGGAAAGGGCCAGGGCACTCGGCTACAGGCCGCTCGCGTACATAAGGTCCTATGCGTACTCGGCCTCGAACCCCGACTCCGAGCTCCTGATGAGCTCCGTCTACGCCATCGTAAAGGCGCTCGACAGGGCCGGCATAACGCTCGGCGACGTGGATCTCGTCGAGATGCACGAGGCCTTTTCCGCCCAGGTGATATCGAGCGTAAAGGCGCTTTCGTCGAAGAGCTTCGCCAGGGAAAAGCTCGGCCGTTCGCAAGCCGTGGGCGAAATCGACATGGAGCGGTTCAACGTTTCGGGCGGCTCCATCGCCCTGGGACACGCGCTCGGGGCAACGGGGGCGAGGCTCGTCACGACCCTCGTCTACAGGATGACCAGGAGGAAGGGGCAGTTCGGGCTCGTCGCTCTCCCCGCCGCGGGCGGGCTCGGGGTTTCGATTGTCCTGGAGAAGGAATGACGACTAAAGAACGCGAGCAGAAAACGGGGAGCCTTTCCTCCACCGTCGACGGCGACGGGATAGCGACGCTCGTCGTCCACACCCCCGGAAGCGTCGTCAACAGGCTACGGCACGAGGACTATCTCGCCATGGAAGAGCTCCTGGACAAGATAGACAAAGACCTCGACATGATCGAAAGCGACGACGAGATAAGGGCCGTCGTGATAGCGAGCGACAAGGACTGGAGCTTCATCAGCGGGGCCGACGCGGGCGAGTATCTCGAATTCACACTCGCGGACGAAGGACGGTCGTACAGCCTTAAGGCGCAGGAGATATCCGAGAGGATAGAGGCTTCGAGGGCCCCGTTCGTGGCGGCCGTCAACGGGGCCTGCCTCGGCGTCGGGCTCGAGCTGATAATAGCCTGCAAGTACAGGATCGGTTCCAACGGTAGGGGAGTCGAGCTCGGGCTGAATCAAATTGAAAACGGTCTCATACCCTGCGCGGGCGGCATGCCGAGGCTGGCGAGGCTCGTCGGCACTAAGGAGACACTCGACATGATATTGACGGGCGAGCCGCTCGACGCCGAATACGCGCGGCAGGCCGGTCTCCTCGACGAAATCGTGCCTCCAGAGCTCCTCCGCGAAACCGCCCGGAAGCGGGCGCTCGAGCTCTCGGCAAAGGAGCTCAAGCCCCGGAGGTTCAGGTTCGGCGGGGTGGCGAATGCGCTCTTAAAGGAAAACCCCGTGTCGAGGAAGATGTCCTTCGACAAGGCTAAAAAAGATATAAGAGAGAACGGCGGCCTCCACCTGACGGCGTCGAGGATGGCCGTCGAGGCGCTCGAAATAGGGGTCGCGAGCTTTAACCGGGGGCTCCACGTCGAGTCAGTCTACTTCGGCGAGCTCGCGGTGACGAGCTACGCGAAGCAGCTCATAAGGACGGCCGTCGCGATAGACGAGGTGAGGAACGACGGCAGGTTCTCGAAGACGGCGGGCAAGGCCGCGAAGAAGCCCTCCAAGATAGCCGTCGCGGGCGGCGAGCCGTTCGGCCCCGGTATAGCGTGCCTCGCGGCCGAAAGCGGCATACGCGTCAGGCTGAAGGCCAGGGACGACGCCAGCGTCGGCAAGAGCCTCAGGGAATGTTACGACTACTTCATGGGCAAGGCGTCCGGCCGCGAAGAGGATTCCATACACGCCGAGAGAAAGCTCGACCTCATAAGCGCCGCCGCGGATTATTCAGGCTTCAGGCGGGCCGACATCGTCATCGAATCGGCGGGGGAAGATCCGGAGGTGAAGCGGCGGATATTGAAGGACGTGGAAGCCCTTTCTGGCGGCGATTTCGTCTACGTTTCGAATTCCTACGCCGTTCCTGTATCGAGTATATCGGGCGGCTCGAAGAACCCCGGGAAGGTGATAGGGATGCGCATGTCGGGGTCCGTCAGCGATTCCGACCTCATAGAGATTTCGATAGGGGAGGGCACGTCCCCCGAAACGGTCTCCGAGACGTTCGAGCTCGTAAAGCTCCTCGGGAGGACGCCACTCGTCGTAAGGGACAAGGCGGGCTCCTACCTCACCCGCGTCGAGCTCGCCTACTTCGCCGAGGCGCTTCAGCTCCTGGGCGAGGGCGTGGGCGCGCAGGACATCGAGGACGCGATGGTGCAGTTCGGGTTCCCCGAGGGGCCGCTTTCGGCCATGGACGACGTCGGGCTCGACGTCGTGAAGCAGGGGGCAGTCGCGATATACGGCCATTCGCCTGAATACGCGAAGCCCCGGGCCATGCTGGACCAGATGGTCTCCGAGGGGAAGACGGGGGTAAGGAGCAGCGCGGGATTTTACAGGTACCACCGCGACGAGAAGAGGCTCGACAGGTCGGTGAGCAGGCTGCTGTCGCTCCACGAGGACGACACGGACGGCATATCGCAGGAATACATACAGGACAGGCTCGTCCTTGCGCTCGTGAACGAGGCGATGAGCTGCCTCGAGGAAGAGGTGATCGAGAGCGCCAGGGACGGGGACGTCGGCGCCGTGCTCGGGCTCGGCTTTCCCGCGTACAGGGGCGGGCCTTTCAGGTACGTCGATACTGTCGGCACGGGAGACGTTTTAAAGAAGCTCCACAACCTGAGCGTAAGGTACGGAACGCGCTATACGCCGCCCGTCTCGCTCAAGAACACCGCCGTCGGCGGGGGAAGGTTCTACGAGGACTGAAAACCTTTTTGTTGCCTGTGACGGCGCGCCGGTTATCATATTCCGGTATTGATTTTCCGCACCGGGTTATAAATAATCGAGGAGCCCAGACATATCCAAGATGAGCCAAAAGAGAACCGAAAAGAAGAACTATAATCTGCTTGCCATCACGATACTCTCCGCCATCGGCATACTGCTGTCCCTGTATCTTACATACGTCGACGCGGGCGGCGGGCACGCCGCGTTCTGCACGGCGGGCACGGACTGCGACGTCGTAAGGCAGAGCGCCTTCGCCAAAATGCTCGGTATCCCCGTGGCGGCGTACGGTGTGGCCGCGTACGGCGCGATATTAGCGGTATCTCTCCTATCGATGGCCCGTAAAAAGAGATGGCTGATACTGTTCGTGCTCTCGCTCGCGGGATTCGTGTTCACGCTCTATCTCACGTACCTTGAGCTCTTCGTCATAAACGCTATATGCATGTACTGCGTCGTTTCGGCCTTTATAATCACCGCCATTTTTATTCTCACCCTCGTCCTGAAAAAGACCGAGCACCCCAAAATGAACGGGCTTCGCGCCCTCGGGCTCGGCCTCGTCGTTGCGGGCGTCGTGTTCTTCGGCGCGGCCGTGATGCAGGGTGAGCACCTCCGCGATTCGGCTGGCGCGGCCGCGTCGGACCCGTACCAGACGGGGCTCGCGAAGCATCTCGGCAAGACGGGCGCGGTGATGTACGGCTCGTTCAAATGCACCCACTGCATGGAGCAGAAAAAGCTCTTCGGCGACGCGTTCAAATACGTGACTTACGTCGAGTGCCACCCGCAGGGGCCGGACGCGAACCCTTCCCTCTGCTTCGCACGCGGCATCCAGAACTACCCGACCTGGGAGATAAACGGGGCCTACTACCAGGGCACGATGAGTCTCGAAAGGCTCGCCCAGATATCGGGCTACCAGCCCGAAAACTGATATCCAGCCGCACCCGGGTGCGGCGCTCTATAAGGCCCTCCGCCCTCCCCTGAACCGGGGCCGTTCCGAAAATTACGGTATGTATTCGCCGATAAGGTGTTAAAATTATATTAGTAATTTTAAAAACGGGGTGATAGTTATGGCTCAGGAAAAACTCGGGCAGGATATAGAAACATTGAGGGAAGACGTCGCCAGGCTCAGGACCGACCTGTCCCAGATAGCGAAGTCTCTGCTCGAAAAGGGGAAGAACGAGACGGACAGCGCGAAGGAGAAGGTTCTCGGGGACATTCGCAGCGAGCTTTTGGCCGCGAGGAAAAAGGGCCACGAAAAAATGGATGACGTCGAGCACACTATACAGGAAAAGCCGTTTATCAGTCTCCTGATAGCGTTCCTTGCGGGTCTCATTCTTGGCAAGCTTTTCGACCGCAGGTAAAAGGATCAGGCGGGAAGGAGCAGATTGAAGGAGATTCTCGGCAGTATCACAAGCGCGCTCAAGCCCGACGCGCGGGTTATAAGGGGGATGATACTCAGGACGGTTATATTGTTGTCCGTCCTGCTTCTGGCTTCCCTCACCGCGTCGCTCGGCTTTGCGTTCCTCGTGTGGTCGCTGTTCCTCTACCTGGGGACCATGTTCGAGCCGCACGTGGCCGCGCTCATAAGCGGCGGCATAGCCATATTCGCGGCCGTAGTGCTGATCGGTGCGGCGCTTCTCGTCATGGGATTTCTGAACGGGGGCAAAAAGAAGAGGAAAGCGGTCTCCGCCGCCCCCGCGGAGGGGGCTTCGGGTGCCTCCGAGGTCGATCTGGCGCTCGCGCTCGTAAGGCAGTATCCCCTCGAATCGGGCCTTACGGCTGCTGTCGTTGGCTTCATAGCGGGCTCTTCGCCCGACGCCAGGAAGACCATGGCCGAATTCCTCATGACGTATAAAGGAAGCGGTCCCAACAGATAGCCGGTGGGCGGTTTAAGGCCACGCCCGCTTCACTTCCTGCATTCCTCGATAAAGCTTTCGAATATTTTCCTCGATACCGGGTCGGCCACGTCCCTTTCGGGGTGCCACTGTATGCCGAGCACGAAGGAATCATTCCCGGATTCTATGCCCTCGACTATTCCGTCCGGCGCGGTTGCCGAAGCCATGAGACCCTTGCCGACTTTCTTTACTGCCTGGTGGTGGTAGCTTTTGACGGTAAACCCGCTCTTCCCTGTTATGCCCGCGAGCCTGCTCCCGCCGGCGGCTGCAATCCCGTGCTCCGCGCCTTTTTCGTGCCCTAGGGCGTCCGGCAGAAATGCCGCGATGTCCTGGTAAAGCGTCCCGCCGAAAAAGACGTTAAGGAGCTGCATCCCGCCGCATATTCCGAGGACGGGTATGCCCCTGTCCACCGCGCGCTCAAGTATGTAGAGCTCGGTCTCCGTCCTGTCGAGGCTCATGGGCCTAAGCTCCTCGTGAGGCTCCTCGCCGTAGTACTTCGGGTCCATATCGCGTGAGCCGGGCAGAAGAAGCCCGTCGAGGATGCTCATGGTCTCCGAGTGCAAATCTCCCGGCGAGGCCACGGTCGGGATGAGCACGGGCAGCCCGCCCGCCTTCGCGACGGCCCGGGCGTATTCCGCCTCTATCGAATTGTGGCCTTTTTCAAGATCGGTTGTGATCCCGATTACCGGGCGGTTTCTTTTCATTTCGCGCTCGTCCCCGCTTCGTCTGGGTCTTCGGTTAAAGATATTTGCGTCCCGTCAAATTGCAAGATTCCAGGCAGGCGAGGGGGAAATATTCCTATGCCTTCCGTTTTTAAAGGTTATCATTATCCAAATGCACAACGCCGCGCCGCGTATACACAAACCGCTATATTTTATTATGGTTTCCGTCCTGTCGGGGGGCGTCTACTATCTTGTCCTTGCGGCTGCATCGGGGTTCTCTCACCCCTTTTTGAATCTTTTCCTCTTTCCGTTCTTCATGGCGCTCCTGTTCATGGCGGCGGGTGTCGTCTACGCCCTCTCGTTCCGCGGCATTCCGGACGGAGACAGGTATGCGCACCGGGCGGGCGTCAGAAAGACGGCCGTGATAGTGATCGCTGCGCTCGTACTGTCAGCGATATTCCCGGCAGCCGCCCTCGTCCGCATCTATCCCGTGCCTATGGCAATGTTCCACCTTCTTCTTCTCTTTTACGCCGGCCTCGCGCTGGCGGCGATTTGCACGGCGTGGCTCGTTTTCTTCCGGAGGGAATGGCGGAGACCGCCCCTCCTGTCGGAGGCCGTCCTCGCCGCAGTAACGGTGCTGTCCCTCGTGCTCTCTTACGCGGCGATGTACATCTACGGGTTGCTCCCGCCCGGGTAAGCGGATAAATTTTATATCCGGGGAGACTCAATGAAGAGAATACACGTAACACTGGCGGCGGCGATGTTTATTGCGGCGGCGCTCGGCGGGTGCGGATTTATCGAGGGGCTTTTCAATCCCTTCGCGGGGAAGTGGAAATCCGGCATAACCGAGATCGAGTTCACGAGCGGCGGCAAGTTCGCGCTCAAGCTCGGGAGCGCTATTTCGCTTAACCTCGACGGCGACTATACATACGACGACGACAATCTCTTCCTTTCCTTCGGCGGAGGGGAGCCGGTAAAGCTCTCGTACGAATTCGGCGACGACAAGAAGACGCTCGTCCTCGACCCGCTGACGGACTCCGACTACATCAAGACGAGGCTCAGATTCACGAAACAGTAGTCGGCGGTTTCGGGACAGGCCCCGGATTCATCCTTAAATGATTCAACTCGATAATATATCCCTCGCGTACGGCTCGAGAGAGCTGTTCAAGAACTTAGGCTGGCACGTTAAGGACGGGAAGAGGATAGGGCTTTTCGGCCCGAACGGCGTAGGCAAGACGACGCTACTCAACGTCATGGCGGGGGTGCTCCGGCCCGATTCGGGCTCGGTCGTCGTGCCGCCGGGAAAGCGGGTCGGCTATCTGCCGCAGGAGGTCGAGGACGCGGGCTCCAGGCTCACGGTCCTCGAAGAGGCGCTCACTGCCTTCAGCGAGATAGGCGGGCTCGAACGCGAGATGGAGTCCGTCAAGGACGCTCTCGAACATATCGCGGACAAGGGCTCGGCCGAGTACGAAAGGGCGCTCCACAGGCTGGACGCCATACAGACCGAGCTCAACACGAGGGACTCGCACACCGTCCGCTACCGTACCGAGAAGCTCCTCATGGGGCTAGGCTTCGAGCCGGACGACCTCGCGCGGCCGCTCGACACGTTCTCGGGCGGGTGGAGGATGCGCGTCGCGCTGGCGAAGCTCCTCCTCGTAAACCCGGACCTCCTCCTTCTCGACGAGCCCACGAACCACCTCGACATCGAGAGCATCGACTGGCTCGAAGGGTATCTCAAGGACTTCCCCGGGACGGTTATACTCGTCTCCCACGACCAGTATTTCCTCGACAGGATGGTCGATACCATAGCCGAGCTTTCGATGGGGCATATAACGGAGTACGCCGGGAATTATTCTTCATACGTCGAGGAGCGTAAGGCGCGCATCGAGATTCACCGCTCGGCCTACGAGAACCAGCAGAGGAAGATAAAGGACACCGAGCGGTTCATAGAGAGGTTCAGGTACAAGAACACGAAGGCCAAGCAGGTCCAGAGCAGGATAAAGGCCCTCGAAAAGCTGGAGCGCATTCCGCCCCCGCCCGGCGACGCCGACGTTATACACTTCAAATTCCCCGACCCGGGGCGCTCGGGAAAGGTCGTGCTCGAGCTCTCTTCGTTCTCCAAGACCTACCCCGACGACGAGGGCGGCGGGATACCCGTTTTCGATAATGCGGGGCCGCTCACGATTTCGCGGGGCGACAAGATAGCGCTCATAGGCAAGAACGGCGCGGGGAAGAGCACGCTCGCGAGAATGCTTCTAGGCTCCGAGCCCTTCTCGGGCGAGAGGAAAGAGGGGTACAACGTGGAGGTCACCTTCTTCGCGCAGCACCAGGCCGAGTCACTCGACCCCCGGAACACCATACTCGAAGAGCTGAGCTCGGCGGCGGGCGGGAGGAGCGAGGTCGAGATAAGAACCCTCCTCGGGGCCTTTCTCTTCACAGACATCGACGTGTTCAAGAAGATATCCGTCCTGTCAGGCGGCGAGAAGAGCCGCGTCGCCCTCGCGAAGACGCTCCTTTCACCGAAGAATTTCATGATACTCGACGAGCCCACGAACCACCTCGACATACAGTCGCGCGGCGTCCTCGTGGACGCGCTCAACCACTATAACGGCACGTTCGTCGTCGTGAGCCACGACAGGCTCTTTTTAGACCGCGTGTCGAACAGGGTATGGTACGCGGAGAAGGGCAAGGTCGTTACGTATCCCGGGAATTACTCGGAGTTCAGGTACCACCAGGGCCTGCGTGAAAGCGGTTGGAACGGAGCGCCTGTCACGGATAACGGGAAGCCCGCGTCACAGGAAACGGATGCTACAGGCGGACCCGCCGACAAAAAGCCGGTGCTAAGTAAAAGGGAAGAGGCCGAAAGGCGTAACCGTCTCTACAGGGAGCTTGCGGAAAGGGGTATAGAGAACATGGAGAACTGGGAGGAGCTCTCCTCGGGCCAGCTCAGGACCGCCCTCAAGGACCTCGAAGAGAAGATACATTCCTCGGAGGAAAAGAAATCCGAGCTCGAAGACTTCCTCGCAGACCCCGATAACTTCAGGGACGCGAAGCGCTCCGAAGAGGTCACGCGCGAATACGGATCGCTGAACGATAACCTGAGGAAGCTTTATGAAAGGTGGGAATCCGTTTCGTCACACCTCGAAGGGCGCACTCCCGGCGAATGAAGCGGGGCCGCACGCCCTCCCGTCGATATTAATTCGATCAGTCCGGGTTTCTTATCTGCTTATGCCCGCGGCCATGTCTTCGAGCCTTCTCACCCTCTCTTCCATCGGCGGATGCGTGCTGAAAAGTGAAGCGAGGCTCCTGCCCGAGAGCGGGCTCGCGATGAACATGTGGGACGTGCTGTCGGCCACCTGGTCGCTTACCCTGAGCGGAATCCTCTCGGTCCCGGCGGCGAGCTTCCGGAGCGCATTCGCAAGGGACATCGGGTTGCCCGAGATTTCGGCCCCGCCCTTGTCGGCGCCGTACTCGCGCGTCCTCGATATGGCGAGCCTTATGATCGTGGCCGCCAGCGGCGCTACGATCGCCATGACCAGGAGCCCGAGCGGGTTTCCACCCCTCTCGTCCCTTCCGCCGCCCCCGCCGCCGAATATCGCTGCGAACTGCGCCATGTAGGCGAGGTACGTGATGGCCGTCGCTATGGTTGCGGCGATAGAGCTTATCAATATGTCGCGGTTCTTTATGTGGGCCAGCTCGTGTGCGAGCACTCCTCTCAGCTCTTCACGGCTCAGGAGTCTCATAATGCCAACGGTGACGGCCACGGCGCCGTGCTTCGGGTCCCTCCCGGTCGCAAAGGCGTTGGGCTGCTCCTGCGGGGTGATGTAGACCTTCGGCATCGGGAGCCCGGCCCTCTGGGCGAGGTCCCGAACGTCCGCGTAGAGCTCGGGCGCGTCCTGTGCGGTGACTTCCTTTGCCTGGTAGAGCTTGAGGACTATCTTGTCGCTCCACCAGTAGCTCACGAAGTTCATCACCATCGCTATACCGAACGCGATGAGAAGACCGTTCCGTCCCCCGACCGCGCCGCCTATGAACATGAGGATCGCGGAAAGGGCAACGAGCAGGATCAGACTTTTAAGTGTATTCATGTTTTTTTCTCCCTGTCTTGCACATTCTGAAGTGAAATCGCCGGCTTGTGCTTTCGTGCGGGTTTTACGCCCGGCGCCTGCCCGCAACTCTCCCCTCGAATAGTGCTATAATGAAAATAATGATTCGGGGCGTGATTTCAAGTATAGATTGCGTATGTGCACGTAAATCCGGGAGAGCCGTGTGGACGTACCGATGATGTGGCGCCTCGTCGGCGCGTTCATAAACGTCACGATCCTGACGCGCGCCGGGCACTTCTTCCTTAAAAGATGGATTCCTGATTCCTTCCGGAGGGCGCTCGTCGTCGCGGGGGCCGTCGCGCTCATAGATTTCATCGGCATGTGGGTCATGTTCAAAAGCGCGCTCCTCGGCCTCCACTATACGTTCTTCTATTACCTCCCGCTGCTTATAATGTGGCTCCTCAAGGACATGCTCGAAGCGTCGAGGGAGAGGAGGAGGGCGTAGCCCCGGTGACTCGCGCAATGGACGGGATTTCCGGCAAGAAGCGGCAGATAGAAACGGTGCTCGCCCTCTACGGCGATTTCCTTTACGGGCTCGCCCGCTCCCTCGGCGGGGCGGATTACGGCAGGGTGAGAGAGGAGGCGTTCGGCGTCCTCGACAGGACGCTTACTCCGAGGGAACTCTCCGCTATGCTCGCCATCGAAGGGAGCCTCAGGGACAGGTTCCCCGGCGTCAGGAACCGCATAAAGGAGCTCCTCGGGGCCGAGATAACACGGGCGCTCGCAGAAGATATTGAATGAGTGATCCGGCTCGGGCGTTTTGACATAGCCGCCGTTCTTTAATAAAATTTCACCTGCGAGAATCGAGACAGACAACAAATCCAAGGAGATGATTTCTTTGACGCAGAAAGGTGTTGTAATGCAGACGAGCTTCGAAGGGGTAAACCCGCCCAAAAGGGGAAAGGTGCGGGATATTTACGACCTCGGCGACAAGCTTCTTATAGTCGTTACGGACAGGATTTCGGCATTCGACGTGGTGCTTCCCGAGGGGATACCCGGAAAGGGAAGGGTGCTGAACCAGATCTCGAAGTACTGGTTCGGCGAGACCGAAGACATCATTCCGAACCACGTGATTTCGACCGACGTGAAGGACTATCCCGAAGAGTTTCAAAAGTACTCAGGCGTCCTCGAAGGGAGGAGCATGCTCGTCAGGAAGACGAAGCCCCTTCCGGTGGAGTGCATCGTGAGGGGATACATCACGGGCTCGGGCTGGAAGGAGTACCGGAAATCGCGCTCGGTCTGCGGCATACCCCTCCCCGAGGGGCTGGTCGAGTCCTCGCGTCTCGACGACCCTATCTTCACACCGTCGACAAAGGCCGAGGAAGGCGCCCACGACGAGAACATCACGTTCGAGCAGGCGGCGGGGCTCATAGGCGAGGAGATGGCGAACAAGGTGAGGGACGTCAGCATCGCCCTTTATTCCCGGGCGCGCGAGATGGCGGAGAAGAAGGGCATAATCATTGCCGATACGAAGTTCGAGTTCGGGCTCGGGGAGGGCGGCGAGCTGGTACTCATAGACGAGGCGCTGACGCCCGATTCGTCCCGGTTCTGGCCGATGGACCAGTATAAGCCCGGCGGCTCTCAGCCGAGCTTCGACAAGCAGTTCGTCAGGGACTATCTCGAATCGATAAAGTGGGACAAGAACCCGCCCGCGCCGTCTTTGCCCGACGAGATTATAGAAAAGTCGGCCGGGAAATATAACGAGGCGCTGGCGAGGCTCGCCGGTTGACGACCTACGTCGTCGGCTTCGGCATAACCGTTCACCACGGCATCCTATGAAAACCGTAAGCATACTCGGCTGCGGATGGCTCGGCCTTCCGCTTGGCGAATACCTTCTGGGAAAGGGCTACGGGGTTAAGGGCTCGACTCGGACGCCGGGGCTCCTTCCGGAGCTGAAAGCGGCCGGCATAGAGCCGTATTATATCTCGCTCGATCCCGGTCTCACGGGCGGGGACGGCTTCGAAAGATTCTTCGAGAGCGAGGTCCTCGTAATAAACTTCCCTCCGGAAAGGAGGGAGGATATTGTAGATTTCCACACCGCGCAGATAAAATCCCTCGCCTCACGGGTGGAGAAGTCTCCCGTAAAGAACGTCATATTCGTGAGCTCCACCTCCGTCTACCCCGAGCTCGGGAGGGAGGTGTTCGAGGACGAGGAAGCGCCGCCCGAAAAGGCCTCGGGTAAGGCCCTCGTCATCGCCGAGAGGCTCCTACTCGAAAACCCCGCGTTCCGGACGGCTGTGCTCCGCTTCGGGGGGCTCATCGGGTACGACCGGAAACCCGGGAGGTTCATCTCGGGGAAAAGGGGGCTTACGGGGGGAGATTCGCCCGTCAATCTCATACACAGGGACGACTGCATCCTCATAATAGAGAGGATTGTCGAAAGAGACACCTACGGCGAAATATTCAATGCCTGCGCCGACTTGCACCCGAAAAGAAAGGATTATTACACCGCACAGGCGCTCAAAATAGGCGTCCCTCCGCCCGCTTTCGAAGGCGGCGGCAAGCCGGGGTTCAAGATCGTGAAAAGCGATAAGCTCAAGACGCTCCTCGGTTACGAGTTTAAATATCCCGACCCGTCATCGATAGACTGACTGCCGCGGCCCGTGATGCAGTGCGCAGGCCTTTGGCATCGGCCTCCTTTCTGTTATAATTATTTACGATAGGGGTAACGAGATACGCCAATCCGCTGACAGAACGATTCGAAGTACGCAGTCAAAATCTCCAAGCACAGTCATTTCTGGGCAAAGCCTGCCTTACGGTTTTTCCGACTCAAAAAACCTGTATGAGATTTTATATAAAGCGTGAGATATTCGTTTCGGATTCGCAAATATCCGCGGCGGAAGCTGTCCGCCGCCCGACAGGAGGGGTATCCTCATAAATGCAGGAAACTATATCGACTGACAACGGCGTCGTAAGGGACATCGAGTTCGGGGACAATAACCTCGTAAAGGAGCTTTACGGGGAGCAGAGCGAAAACTTAAAAGAAGTCGAAAACAGGTACGGGATAAGGGTCCACGCGAGGGGAGGGAAGCTCAGCCTCGAGGGTGGCGCCCCCGGCGTCGATTCTGCCGCCAGGTTCTTCAAGGAGATCTACGGGCTCCTCGAAAAAGGCTACGTCCTCGACCCGGCCGACATAGAGCTCGCTGCGAGGGTGATTGACGAGGGCAAGATAAGGCTCGAAGACATATTCCTCGACACGGTCTGCGTTTCGACCCGGAAGAAGATAATCGCCCCCAAGAGCATAACGCAGAAGCTCTACATCGAATCCATACGCAAGCACGATATAGTGTTCGGCATAGGCCCGGCCGGTACGGGGAAAACCTATCTCGCGATGGCTATGGCCGTTTCGGCTTTCGTCAATAAAGAGGTAAACAGGATAGTACTTACGCGCCCGGCGGTCGAGGCCGGCGAGAAGCTCGGGTTCCTGCCCGGCGATCTCTCGCAAAAGGTGGACCCCTACCTCCGCCCGCTTTTGGACGCCCTCTACGATATGATGGATTACGACAAAGCCTCCCGTCTCGTCGAAAAGGGCGCCATAGAGATCGCCCCGCTCGCGTTCATGAGGGGGAGGACGCTCAACGACGCGTTCGTGATACTCGACGAGGCCCAGAACACGACCTCCATGCAGATGAAGATGTTCCTCACGAGGCTCGGATACAACTCCAAGGCCGTGATAACGGGCGACACGACCCAGGTGGACCTCGCGGCCAGCGAGAAATCCGGACTCCTCGAAGCCGAAACCCTCATAAAGAAAATAGACGGCATTTCCTTCGTCTATTTCTCGAAGAATGACGTGGTAAGGCATCCCCTCGTTAGAAAAATTATCGAGGCATACGAGAAAAATTCCTAGGTATTGTGTTATAATTCTCTATCGGTCGACATCCAGCGCCGGAGGAGTTATTAATGCAAGAAACCCTAAAAGCCCTTTTCGTTGCTACTGCGCTCATCTTCAGCGCCGGCTGCGCCAGGGAATGGCAAAACCCTGAATCCGCCCTCCCGGCCCAGAACGTCGCCATCGCCACCATTCTCGCGAGCCCCGACGCCTACGACATGTCCGGCGTCGAGGTAATAGGCAAGGTGTGGAACCTCCGTTACGAATCCCACGGCGTGAACGAGTACGGGGAGGAGATAATCTACACGACCTTCACGCTCGCCGACAGGAAGGGCATCGGTGTGGACGTCTTCGTAAAGGGGGACGCTCCCATAGTCGAGGGTGACTACCTGAAGGTCGTCGGCCTTTACAGAAAGCAGTTCCAGACTTCGGGGCCGTACTTTTACAGCAGGATAGACGCCGTACGCCTTGAAAGCTGGAGCCCGAACCTCGTTTACTGGGTCAGGGAATTCGAATTCGATTAAGGATTTATGCCAAGGCAAGCCCGGAAAAATTCTCAGGCCAGCTCGGAAAGGAAAAGTATTTTCTCTCTCGACGGGCCGAGCGAAACGGCATAGATGCCGACCCCTGTAAGCTCTTCTATCTTCCTGATATAGTTTCTGGCTCCTTCCGGGAGCTCTTCGAACTCGGTGACGCCGGATATGTCCTCGCTCCACCCGGGGACCTCCTCGTATACGGGCTCGCATTCGGCAAGGGCGCTGCAGCCCGAGGGGAAGGTCGTAAGAGTCTCGCCCTTGTACTTATATCCGACGCATATATTTACGCTCTCGAAGCCGGACAGCACGTCGAGCTTGGTTATCGCGAGGCTCGATATACCGTTCGTCGTGGCGGCGTACCTGAGCGCGACGGCGTCGAACCACCCGCATCTCCTGGGCCTCCCGGTGGTGGAGCCGTATTCCCCGCCGGCGTCCCTAAGCCGTTTGCCGGCGTCTCCGTGAATCTCCGAGGGGAACGGGCCTTCGCCCACCCTCGTCGCGTACGCCTTGGCGACGCCGAGCACGACGTCGATCTTCGTCGGGCTCACGCCGGTGCCTGTGCACGCGCCCCCGGAGCTCGCGCTCGACGACGTGACGTAGGGATAGGTCCCGAGGTCTATGTCGAGCAGCGCTCCCTGCGCGCCTTCGAAGAGTACGTTCTTTCCCTCTGACAGCGCCTTGTTGAGAAGGCCGGATACATCGCAGGAGAATTCCTTGAGTATCTTTCCGTACCCGGAATATTCGGCGTAGATCGCGTCGAACGAAAGGGGCTCTCCCCCGAGGACTTTTGTAATGTAAGCGTTTCTTTCTTCGAGCACGTCGGCCAGCCTTTCCCGGAAACACTCGGGGTCTATAAGGTCCGCGAGCTTAATACCCCTCCGGGCGGCCTTGTCCTCGTAAACGGGTCCTATGCCCCTGCCCGTGGTGCCGATCTTCCCCTTGCCCTTCAGCGCCTCGCGCGCGACGTCAATCTCCCTGTGATAGGGCATTATGATGTGGGTTCTGTCGCTTATCCTGAAGTTATTCGAATCGACTTTGTATCCCGCCGCCCTCAGGCCCGCGACCTCCTTGAGGAGAACGCCCGGGTCTACGACGACGCCGTTTCCGATTACGGAAAGCTTGTTTTCCCTGAGAATGCCCGAGGGGAGGTGATGGAGTATGACCTTCTCCTCGCCTATGACTATGGTGTGTCCGGCGTTGTTGCCGCCCTGGTAGCGGGCGACGATGTCGACGTCCTCCGAAAGGAGATCGACGATCCTTCCCTTGCCCTCGTCACCCCACTGGGCCCCTATTACCACGATGTTAGGCACGGTCAGATACCTCCTTTAAGGAGCTCTTCGAGATTCGAGAATTCCTTGCAGGCGCCTCTCCTGGATTCTATCAGCTTCAGCTTGCTCGGGGTTTCGAGGAGTATCACGCCGTAGAAGTTGGAGGCGCGGTTCTCCTTGATCCTGAGCTCCATCTGCGCCTTGTCGAGGTTGAGGTCGAGGACGACCTTGAACCCGCTCGACCTGAGCCATTCGGCGAGGCGTATGGCTTCGCGGCGGAGGCCCGGCTTTTTGGGGATGACGACGAAGTGTATCTGGTTGTTCTCGCCGTCGCGCCTGTGCGTGCTGAGGAGGGATTCGACGTCCACGGCAAAGCCAGTGGCGGGCGCGTCGTGGCCGTATTTCCCCATGAGCTCGTCGTATCTCCCGCCCCTTACGAGCGGCGACTGTATGTCGCGCGAGAGTATCTCGAACGTTACGCCGGTGTAGTAGTTAAATCCCCTGATTTCGCCGAGGTCTATGTTGATGTCGCAGTCCGACTGGTAGTCCCCGATGACTGAAATCACGTTTTCGAGCTCGACCACGTATTTACTTATCGAGCGTATCTTTTTCGCTTCATTTAAAACTTCCATCCCGCCGAAGAGGGAAGGGAGCATGCTTATCGCATCCTTTACGGGTTTCGTCGCTTTCGATTTCTTTATGGCGCTTGAAAGGGCTTCCTGGTCCTTTTTCTTAAGGGCGTCTTCGATGTCCTTTCTGTGCTCGCCCGTCTGCGCCAGGAGGTGCCTCAGTATTCCGGTGTGTCCTATGTCGAGGACGAGGTTCTTTATGCCGGATTTACCGAGGGACTTTATGCCGAGGGCGATGATCTCGGCGTCGGCCTCGGCCGAGCCGAGCCCGACGAGCTCGCAGCCGGCCTGGAATATCTCGCGCTCCTTGCCGCTGCTCTTTTCCTCGAACCTTACGACCCTGCCGTTGTAGCAGAGCCTGAGCGGGGCCGCGTGGTCCTTCAGCTGCGTTGCCACGATCCTCCCGACCTGGGGGGTGATGTCGGGCCGGAGCGCCACGACATCCCCAGACGAGGGGTCCACGAATTTCATTACCTTACTTTTAAGCTCGTCTCCGAGCCCGATGGACAGGGGATCGAGGTATTCGAAAAGGGGGGTTATGACCTTCCTGTAGCCCCACCTCGCGAATTCTTCGAGCAGTCCCTCTTCGGTTCGTCTGAGCTCCTCCGCCTTTTCGGGGGTGTAATCCTTGACGCCCTGCGGCAGACTGAGTCTGTTTATCATCTATAGATTGACCTGTGTAACGGATATGATGTCCGGAAGATTTTTTATCTTCTCTATTACTTCCTCCGGGACGGGGGAGTCGACGTTCGTGAACACTATGGCCCTTCCGCCGATGGATTCCCTTCCAAGGTGCAGGAGGCCGATGTTTACGCCGTTATCTCCGAGCGTCGTGCACATGGCGCCGATGAATCCCGGCCTGTCCTTGTTTTCGCTGACGAGCATGTATCCGCTCGGAACGACGTCTATCTTGAGGCCGTTTATCCCCACGACCCTCGGCTCTTCCGTGCCGAAGATCGTTCCCGCGACCTGGCTTTCGCCGTCATCCGTTTTTACCTTTATCGTTATCAGGCTCGTATAGTCCTTGGCCTGTGAGGATTTCGATTCTATTACCTTTATGCCCCTTTCCTCGGCTATGACGGGGGCGTTGACGTGGCTCACGACGACGTCCATCATCGGCGCGAGGAAGCCCTTCAGCGCCGAAACGGTCACGGGACGCGTGTCGAGCTCGGATATCTCGCCGTCGTACTGTAGCTGTATCTCCTTGACGCCGCCCTTGCAGAGCTGGCCCTGGAGGCTCCCGAGCTTCTCGGCGAGCGTAAGGTACGGGCCTATGGTCTTCAGCACGTCGAGGCTGACGGACGGCATGTTTACGGCGTTCTTGACGACGCCGTTAAGGAGGAAGTCGACTATCTGCTCGGATATCGCGAGTCCGACCTTCGTCTGGGCTTCTTCGGTGGATGCGCCCAGGTGGGGCGTGAATACGACGTTCTCGTCGAGCGCCAGGAGCGGGTTCCCCTCTTCGGGCGGCTCGTTCACGAATACGTCGAACGCGCACCCGCCGACGTGGCCCGATTTTATCGCCTCGGCGATGTCGTTTTCGTTTACGACTCCGCCGCGGGCGCAGTTGATTATCATTACGCCCTTTTTCGTTTTCTGTAGAGAGTCTTTGTTAAGGAGGTCCTTCGTTTCCGGGGTGAGGGGCGTGTGTATGGTTATTATGTCCGACCTCTTCAGAAGGTCGTCGAGCGACACGAGCTCGACCCCGAGCCTGTCGGCGGCTTCCTTCGAAAGGAACGGATCGTACGCTATAACGTTCAGCTTGAGCCCGAGCGCCCTTTCGGCCACTAGCTTGCCGATGTTGCCGAGCCCTATGAGGCCGAACGTCTTGCCGTAAATTTCCCTGCCCTTGAACTTGCTCCTTTCCCACTTGCCTTCCTTAAGCGACGCGTGCGCCTGCGGAATCTGCCTCGCGAGCGACAGCATGAGTGTTATCGTGTGCTCGGCCGTCGTTATCGCGTTGGCCTCGGGGGTGTTCATTACGACTATTCCCCTTTTGGTCGCGGCGGGGACGTCCACGTTGTCGACCCCGATGCCGGCCCTTCCTATGGCCTTAAGGTTCTTCCCCGCGTTTATGAGCTCTTCCGTGAGTTTTGTAGCGCTTCTGATGACTACAGCGTCGTAATTGCCTATGATTTCGAGGAGTTCTTCCTTGGCGGTGCTCTTCCTTACGTCGAGCTCGAGGCCCTCGGCGGCTTCGAGAATGCCGAGGCCTTCCTTGGACATGCCGTCTGTTATCAATACTTTCAATTTTTCCTCCGAGATTTATGAGGGGTTGGTTTTAACGGGATAACAATATATGCGAGCGATTAATCAATGTCAATTTGACCTCCGCGGCGTTACCGGCGCATAAAACCGGGCCCGGCGGGTGCATATCCCCTCTCTTCCGCCGTTTTTGCGAGCCGGGTATTGCTAAATTGAGAACCGCCACCGAGTAAGTTAAGCTTACGCCCTGATTATGGAAGAAGAAGGTATAAGCGAAGAAGGACGGATGTCGTTTCTCGACCACCTGACTGAGCTCAGGAAAAGGCTCCTCTGGTGCGTTCTGGCGATTTTCGTGCTGTTCATACCCGCCTATGCGTACTCGTCGGTCATATTCGACTACCTGATGAGGCCGATAATAGAGAACCTCCCCGAGGGGAGCTCGCTTATATTCACGATGCCCGCCGAGGGATTCATGACGTATTTAAAGGTGTCCTTCTTCGCGGCGCTCTTCGCATCGGTGCCCTTTATTCTCTACCAGGCGTGGAAGTTCGTCGCGCCGGGGCTCTACAAGCACGAAAAGCTGATAGTCATCCCGTTCATATCTTTCGGGACCATATTCTTCCTCTTCGGCGCGGCGTTCTGCTATTACGTCGCAGCGCCAAAGGCGTTCCAGTTCCTGCTCAATGAATATTCGTCCGAGTACGTAAAGGCCTTTCCGTCCATAAAAGAAGCGCTGTCGTTCTTCATGGCGCTCCTCCTCGGCTTCGGCCTCATATTCGAGTTCCCGCTCGTCGTTTTTGTCCTTGCGAGGCTCGGCCTGGTTACGAGCGGCTGGCTCAGGAAGCAGTGGAAGTACGCGATACTGATAAGCGCCGTTGCGGCCGCCTTCCTCACCCCTACGACGGACGCAGTGTCGATGATGTTCATGTTCGTCCCGATAGTGGTGTTCTACGGGCTCGGGATACTCGTGGCGTGGCTCTTCGGTAAAGAGCGTAAAAAGGCCTCCCCGGAGCCCGACGAGTACGAAGAACCCGGACCCAAAGACGGATTCTAGCCCCCGTGCATGCGGCCGGGCCCTTAAGGCCGCGGCGGGGCTTGACTTTTCCCCATAAAAAAATAAAGTAGAAATTCTAAAAACGACGAGGGGGCTTTATGCGCCCGTCCGGTCCTTATCGGGCATCCGGGCGCCGCTCATGAGGTAACGATGGCCGCAAAATCCGAGAAGAAGAAAATCAGAGACCTGCATCACCCCATAACCTATAAGCGTGAGAACGGGAAATTCGACGTCGAATGGTACGTCGGGCAGGACAAGAAGAACTGGGTCCTCCCCAAAATTCTAAGGGAGCAGGCCAAAAAGCTCGGTAAAAAGCCGTTCCTCCAGTTCGGTTATAGAAAACCGCTTAGCTTCTTCGCGGTAAACAGGCAGTCAAACAGGATAGCGAACGCCCTTATCGACCTCGGCATAAAGAAGGGTGACAAGGTTGCGGTCTACATGCCGAACTCCGACGACTACGTCGTAACGTGGTTCGGTATTCTGAAGGCCGGGATAGTGATGGTCCCGATAAACACCGCCTACAAGATGGACTTCCTCCAGTACATAATCGACAGCTCGGACTCGCGCGTCCTCTTCATCGCCGAGGAATACCTCGACAGGATGGTCCCCATCGCCGGGCAGATACCGCAGCTGGAGCACGTCATAGTCTGGACGAGGGACGGCGGGGAGAAATTCGACCGCCACGGATTCAGGTTCAGGAAGATGACGTCCTACGCTGCCTTCATAAACTCCGGCAAGCCCTCCGAGCCCGGCGTCGAGGTCACGTTCATGGACTTCGCACGCCTCATGTATACCTCGGGCACGACGGGGAGGTCCAAGGGGGTCATGAGGCCGTGCGCGGCGGATTACTCCAGCGCCCGCAATTATTCCGAGATAATGGACGTCGGCCCCGACGACGTATGCTTCACGTGCCTCCCGCTCTACCATTCGAACGCCATGGTGATGTCCGTATATCCCGCGTTAATAAAAGGGGCCAAGGTCGTCGTCGAGGAGAAGTACAGCGCGAGCCAGTTTTGGAAGTGGATCAAGGACCACGGCGTGACGAAGTTCAACATCGTCGGCACGATGGCCTATTTCATGTGGAATACTCCGCCCGTCCCCGAGGAAAAACAGCACAAAACGAAGCTCGTCCTCGGCTCCCCCGCCCCTCACGACATAATCGAGGAGTTCATGGAGAGGTTCAATATACAGTTCATGGAGGGGTACGGGCTGACAGAAATAGGGCAATGCACGTGGATGCGCCCCGGCGAGCCGTTCAGGGTGGGCTCCTGCGGCAAGGAAGCCCCGGGGTACGAGATAAAGGTCGTGGACCCCGAGACGGACGAGGAGGTGCCCCGCGGCTCCATAGGCGAGATAGTCGTAAGGCCGAGGACGCCCAACATAATGCTCCATTTCTACAACAAGATGCCGGAGAAGACGGTCCAGGACTTCAGGAATTTCTGGTTCCACACGGGCGACGCCGGCAGGATGGACGAGGATGGATACATATACTTCGTCGACAGGGTGAAGGATTACATCCGCCGCCGCGGCGAGAACATAAGCTCGTTCGAGGTCGAAAAGATCGTCGGCTCGCACCACGAGATAGACGAATGCGCGACGGTCGGCATAAAGGCCGAGGGCGGCGGGTACGCCGAGGACGAGGTCATGATAGTCGTCGTCCCGAAAAAGGGGAAGAAGGTGGACCCCTGGAAGCTCATAGAATATCTCGAGCCGCGCATGCCGACGTTCATGCTCCCCCGGTTCATAAGGTTCGAGGTGTCGCTCCCCAAGACCGGCACCGAGAGGGTCCAGAAGAACAAGCTAAGGGACAAGGGCATCACGAAAGACACCTGGGACAGGGAAAGGGCCGGGTATAAGGTAAAGCGCTGACGGCGCAGTCCGGCCCCGGAGACATGCCGGCCTCCGTCACCCGCAGCGTGCGATAATACGCATAGCGCTCCCGTAATTTCGGTCTCGCTGTTTATTTCACAGACGAAATCCTTTTGATGCTAGAATTATCGGCGGACGGGCGGGTTCTCCCCGCGCGTACTCTGAATAATCAGGGGGATTGAATATGTCTAAGGTTCTTAAAGTTTCGCTTCCTTTCGTTACAGGCGCATTGTTCGCTTTCGTTATAATGAGCTCGTTCAACCTGTTCCAGACGGCCGACGCGCAGCCGCCGGGGTACTACCAGCCGAATATGGAGCAGGCCCTCGGAAACCTCCACGCGGCCCGAATCAATCTCGAAGTGTCGTCTCCGGACAAGGGCGGCCACAGGGTAAAGGCGCTCGAGCTCGTAAACCAGGCCATATACCAGGTAAGGCAGGGTATAGCCTTCTCGGCGGAATAATCGGATTCCTCCCGCGCCCTGCCCCGCGGAGGGTGCGGGATTCCATTTCCCTCGCTTCCTTTCTTCTTCCGGCGTCTATTTTCCTTAAGGAGGCCATTCCCCTGGTTAATCAGGAGCGCCGGGTCCTGAACGCCGCGGTTTCCCCGTCTCCCCGGATTGAAACTTCCCCCGCGTCCAGTAAATTATTCCCGGGCCGAGAACGCGCCCATAACGCTCCCCGGGGGGATTATATTGACAGGTAGAAATACCATAAGGCAGATCGTAGGAAGTGCAAAAAAGGCCATACTGCTTGGCGTAGGCGGGGGAGGCGACATAGTCGGCACGATACCGACGGCCGACTTCCTCGGGATGTTCGGCGTCGAATGCGTGCTCGGCGGCCTCTCGTGGGAAAGGTCCGTCATAGACCCGATGCCCGGCCCGAGGACATTCGAGGAGACGGTAGGCGCGCGGAAGCTGAACGACGTCGTGTGGCGGGTGGATAAAGACACCGCCACGAGCACGGGAGTCAGGTTCGCGGAGGCCGGGGTCGCCGAAGTCACGGGCAGGGAGACGCTCCTCATAGACATACACGGCGGCCCGGAGACGGTGGCAAGGGGGATTTTGGGCGCCGCGCGCGAGCTCGGGGCCGATCTCGTCGTCGGCATCGACGTCGGGGGGGATATACTCTCCCGCGGGGGCGAGCCCGGGCTCATGAGCCCGCTCGCGGATTCCATAATGACGGCGGCGTTTTACATCATCGAAAGGGAGATGCCCGCGTTCCTCGGCCTTTTCGGGTACGGGAGTGACGGCGAGCTTACCGAGAGCGAGCTCGAAGACGCGATGAAGGTCCTCGCATCGAGCGGCGGCCTCCTCGGGGGCTGGGGGCTCACCCCTGAAGCGCTCGAAACCATGGAGAGGGTCATCTCCATCGTCCCTACCGAGGCGAGCAGGATGCCGGTTCTCCTGGCCAGGGGGCAGTTCGTCGAGACTAATATCAGGAGCGGCCGCCGTCACGTGGATCTCTCGATGTCCTCGACGGTCACATATTATTTTTCCCCGGCGGTGCTTTACGAGAAATTGTCGGTTCTTTCGAGAAAGGTGTCCGGTACACGGAGCCTTATAGAGGCGAACGAGGCCCTTCACTCCATGGGCGTAAGGACGGAGCTCGACATAGAGCTCGACAAATATGCGCTCGAACAGAAGGAGCGGCAGGGCGGATAAATGGTTGTGTGCATATGCAATCCGGCTGCCGGCAGGGCGGGTGTAACGCAGTGCGGAAGGGCGTTCTCCCCCGGGCGCGCGTATGAGTCTATAAATTGTTGACACGCCCCCCGTTTCATGTTAAATACTTACGATTTTTCAAATTTTTGCCCTTGAGGAAATAAGCCCCAGATGAGTCTGGAAGAGACGAGTCAGTACCCGGCAGAAAAGTTTCTTATCGCTTTTGCACTGATTCTGGTTTTTGCAACGACGCTCGCCGCGGCGAGCCGGCCCGTTTTTCCCGTTTTTATCGATGGGGAGGCCTGTCCCGGGACGGTCGTGATTCCCGGGGTACTTTTCATTGCCGCTGCAGTGGGTAAATTTGTTAGCGGCCGGGCCGCTTTCCTTGAGGGGATCGGGTTCGCCACGGGTTTCGGTACGAAATACACGGGGAAAGCGGGACTCGTTTTCTCGCAAGCCGCAAGCTGGGCTTGCGCATGGGGTTTTCTGCTCACAGCTTTTTTCGGCGATGACCGTAATGGTTATGCTTGCCATGCTCGTCGTTCCGCCGCATCGGATCGCTTTCCCCTGAAGGGGTGATTCAGTCATTGCAGGCGGACACATATAAGTTAAGAGGAGATTCGATTAATGAGGCTAACAAGCTTTAAGATTACTGCGCCCCTCGGGCTCCTGCTGCTCGCCGCGGCCGACGCGAGCGCGGCCTCCGGGGACCTTCTAAGCGTAGACTACACCGTATTCATCGAGGTCGTCATATTCGTGGCGGCGATAATAATATTGAACGCGCTCGTCTTTCAGCCGTTCCTGAAGCTCATGGACCGTAGGGACAGGCTCACCAGGGGGACGATGGAAGAGGCCAGGGAGCTCGAAGCCAAGGTCAAGTCGATTATCGAGGAATACGAGACGCGCCTTGCCGATGCGAGGTCCCATGCGCAGGAAGAGAGGATGAGCATAGTGAAGGAAGCGCAGGACGCGGCCACCGGCATTGTGTCGAAAGCGAGGGAGGAAACCACCTCGTTGATCGAAGACGCCAGGAAGAAGCTCGAAGCGGAATCGGAATCCATAAAGCAGAAGCTGAGCGGCGACGTAGAGCTTCTGGCGAAAGAGATATCTTCTAAAATTCTCGGCAGGGAGGCCGGAGCATGACCGAATTCGGAATAATAAATTTTCTACTCACGGCGGCCACCGAGCACCACAACACGTTTAACTGGAGGTTCGCTACCGAGCACGCGGTGAATCTCGTGATTCTCCTTCTCGTGCTCGTTTATTTCCTCAAGACCCCGATCCGGAACTTCCTCGTCGAGAGGCGGAGCAGCATCGGGCGCGAGATAGACGTCGCCGAGAAGACGATAACCGAGGCCAGGGCCAGGTACGAAGAATATTCGAAGAGGCTCGAGGGCATAGAGGCCGAGATAAGCTCCATAAAGGAAAGCCTCAGGACCCAGGGCGGGAAAGAAAGGGACGAGATACTCAGGGTCGCCGGGGCCGCCTCGGAAAACATGAAAAAGGAAGCGGCCGAGTCGATAGCCCTCCAGACCGAAAGGGCGAAAAGGGACATACAGTCCGAGGTGGCCGACCTCGCTCTCTCTCATGCGCGCGGCCTTATCGCGAAGAGCCTGGGCGATGCGGACAGGGAAAAGATGGTAGCCGACTTCACTAAAAACATAGAGGACGAAAAATGGCATCAATCGCAACACTGAGGGACCTCACTGAAGCGCTCACCGAAAGCGCGCGCGAGGAAGGAAAGCTCGATAAAGTTACCTCCGACCTCGAAGATTTCTTCCACCTTCTCGGTGGAGCGGCCGGGGTGAAGAACATTCTCTGGAGCTCGACTTTCGAGTTCGGGGAAAGAAAGGGGATAATCGACGACCTGAGCTCGAAAAGGGGTTACGACAAGCTGACCGTGAACTTCCTGGTCCTTGCGCTCGAGCTCGACAAGCTCAAATCCCTCATTCAATCCGAAGAAACGGTTTTAAGAAAATTACGCAAGGCGTCGGGCAGGATCCGCGCTGAGATCATAACGGCGTCCGAGCCTTCGGAGGCCGAGATCGGCAGGATAAAAGGGGCGCTGGAGAAAGTTGCCGGCGGCGGCATCGACATCACGACCAGGGTCGATCCGTCCATAGTCGGGGGGATCGTCGCGAAGGTTGAAGATAGGGTGTTCGATGGTAGTATAAAGACCCAGCTTGAGAGGATAAGGGGCGTTCTCACGCGGTCCTGAAAGCCTTCTACTCATACAAGGAGCGAAGAAATATGCAGGAAATCAAGATTGAAGAAATAGGTCAGATACTAAAGGACCGGATCAAGGGTTACGAAACCAAGATCGAGACCTCCGAAGTCGGGACGGTTATTTCCGTCGGCGACGGTATCGTCAGAGCCTACGGGCTCGACCGCGCGATGGCCGGCGAGCTCGTCGAGTTCGCAAGCGGCATCATGGGGCTCGTCCTTAACCTCGAAGAGGACAACGTCGGTATAGCCCTCTTCGGAGAGGACACCGAGGTCCAGGAAGGCGACATCGTAAAGAGGACCAGCAGGATCGCCGAGGTCCCCGTCGGTGACGACATGAAGGGCAGGGTGGTCAACTCCCTCGGTCAGCCGATAGACGGCAAGGGCGAGATAAAGGCGGCGGAAACGAGGCCGATCGAAATCAAGGCCCCCGGCGTCGTTTACAGGCAGTCCGTTCACGAGCCGCTCCAGACGGGTATCAAGGCTATCGACGCGATGATCCCGATAGGCAGGGGCCAGCGCGAGCTCATCCTCGGCGACCGCCAGATCGGTAAGACGGCAATCGCCGTAGACACGATAATCAACCAGAAAAGTGAAGACGTATACTGCATTTACGTCGCCATCGGGCAGAAGCAGTCGACGGTGGCGCAGGTAGTGGACAAGTTAAGAGAGCACGGCGCCATGGAATACACGACGGTAGTCGCGGCCAACGCCTCGGACCCGGCTCCTTTCCAGTTTATCGCGCCATACGCCGGATGCGCCCTCGGCGAGTACTTCAGGGACACCGGAAGGCACGCTCTTATCATCTACGACGATTTGACGAAGCACGCATGGGCGTACCGCCAGCTTTCGCTTCTCCTGAGGCGTCCCCCGGGCCGTGAGGCTTATCCCGGAGACGTTTTCTACCTCCACTCGAGGCTCCTCGAAAGGGCCGCGAAGATGAGGCAGGAGGACGGCGGCGGCTCGCTGACCGCGCTCCCGATAATCGAGACCCAGGCGGGCGACGTTTCGGCGTACATTCCGACGAACGTCATCTCCATCACCGACGGCCAGATATACCTCGAGAGCGACCTCTTCTACTCGGGCGTAAGGCCTGCTATTAACGTCGGTCTCTCGGTTTCCAGGGTCGGCGGCTCGGCCCAGATAAAGGCGATGAAAAAGGTCGCCGGTACACTCAGGCTCGAGCTCGCGCAGTACAGGGAGGTCGAGGCGTTCTCCCAGTTCGCATCCGACCTCGACAAGGCCACCCAGGCCCAGCTCGCAAGGGGCGGACGTCTCGTCGAGGCGCTCAAGCAGGGCCAGTACGAGCCGCTCCCCGTCGAGAAGCAGATTCTCATCATCTACGCTGTCTCGAACGGCTACGTAGACGACTACCCGATAGACAAGGTAAGGGCCTACGAGAAGGAGCTCTATTCCTTCTTCGATACGAAGTATCCCGAGCTTCTAAAGGATATAAAAACGAAGAAAGAAATCGGCGACGACCTCAGGGATTCGATCTTAAAGGCGCTCGACGAGCTCAAGGCCCAGATAGGGGAGCTCTAGTTCCGCCCGGGAGATTAAATGGCAAGCTTAAGACAGATACGTTCCAAGATTAAAAGCGTGAAGGGCACGCGCAGGATCATGAGCGCCATGAAGCTCATCTCGGCCGTAAAGCTGAGAAGGGCCCAGGAGCTCCTCATGTCCTACAGGCCCTATTCCGAGGCCTTCCTCGAAATAACGAAGAGCCTCGCACGGAAGTGCGACCGCGAAGCGCATCCGCTTCTCAGGAGACCCGAGGAGGCTAAAAATCTCCACCTCGTCTTCCTCACTTCGGACAGGGGGCTTTGCGGCAGCTTCAACTCGAACCTCATAAGGAAGCTCGAAACCTACATCGTCACGGAAGGGAAGAAGTACGAGCACATAAAATTCACCTTCCTCGGACGGAGGGGCCTCGACCACTTCTCGAAGGGGCGGTTCCCCATCGCGGCGAGCTTCACGGGAGTCACCGAAAGAAACTACGCCGAGATAGCGGAGAGTGTCGCCTCCGAGCTCGTCACGGAATATGTGAAGGGCAAGACCGACGAAATAATACTCGTTTACAACTTCTTCAGGTCGGCCCTTACGCAGGTGATGACATACGAGAAGATCCTTCCGATAGAATCGGACGAAGAGGCGGCCGAGGACGCCGTGGAAATAGATTATCTTTACGAGCCTTCGAAGAAGGCCATATTGAAAGAAGTTCTTTCGACCTACGTCAGGGTCCGCGTGGAGAGGGCGATAAAGGAATCGCTCACGAGCGAGCACGCTTCGAGAATGACCGCAATGGAAAACGCCACGAGCAACGCGGACGACGTCATAAAAAAACTTACCCTTTTGGCCAACAAGACCCGGCAGGCCATGATTACGACAGAGCTCATGGACATCGTGAACGGTACCGAGGCCTTAAGAAAAGGAGGAGCAGACTAGCATGGAAGCCACCACTAACGGAAACAAAATGGGGAAAGTCGTTCAGGTCATGGGGCCTGTCATCGACGTCGAATTCAAGGAAGGCGGGCTGCCTCCCATTTACACCGCACTCAAGCTGACGAACCCGCTTTTGAACGACGAACAATGGAACCTCATCGTCGAGGTCGCCCAGCAGCTCGGTGGAAACCGCGTGCGCTGCATAGCGATGGACTCGACCGAGGGCATAAGAAGGGGCGAGGACGCTCTCAACACCGGCGAGGGCATCACGGTGCCCGTCGGCAAGGAGTCCCTCGGAAGAATCCTTAACGTCGTGGGCGAGCCCATAGACGAGATGGGGCCCGTCAACACCGCGGCCCGCTGGCCGATTCACAGGGAAGCCCCCGAGTTCGTCGAGCAGAGCACGAAGCTCGAGCTGTTTGAAACGGGCATCAAGGTTATCGACCTCATCGCACCGTTCCTCCGCGGAGGTAAGATCGGTCTCTTCGGCGGCGCCGGTGTGGGCAAGACGGTTCTTCTCATGGAGCTCATTCACAACGTCGCCAAGGAATACGGCGGCGTGTCGGTGTTCGGCGGCGTCGGTGAGAGAACCCGTGAAGGAAACGACTTCTGGATCGAGATGAAAGAGTCCGGGGTTCTCGCGAACACGGGCCTCATATTCGGACAGATGAACGAGCCCCCGGGCGCGAGGGCGAGGGTCGCTCTTACGGCTCTTACGCTCGCCGAGTATTTCAGGGACGAGCAGGGTCAGGACGTTCTACTCTTTATCGACAACATATTCAGGTTCACCCAGGCGGGCTCCGAGGTGTCGGCGCTCCTCGGGCGTATCCCTTCCGCCGTTGGTTACCAGCCGACGCTGGCTACCGACCTTGGAGAGCTCCAGGAACGAATCACCTCGACGGTCAACGGCTCTATTACCTCCGTCCAGGCTATTTACGTTCCCGCTGACGACCTTACCGACCCGGCCCCGGCGACGACGTTCGCCCACCTGGACGGTACCATCGTTCTTTCGAGGCAGCTGACCGAGCTCGGCATCTATCCCGCGGTCGACCCGCTCGACTCCACGTCGCGAATCCTGGATCCGCTGATCGTCGGGCAGGAGCACTACGAAATCGCACGCCGCGTGCAGGAGGTCCTCCAGCGCTACAAGCAGCTCCAGGAAATCATCGCGATCCTCGGCATGGACGAGCTTTCCGAGGAGGACAAGCTCGTCGTCGCGAGGGCGAGGAAGGTGCAGAGGTTCCTCTCGCAGCCGTTCCACGTCGCGGAGCAGTTCACCGGCACGCCCGGAAAGTACGTTCCGATCAAGGAGACGATCGCCGCGTTCAAGGAAGTCATCGACGGCAACCTCGACGACGTGCCCGAGCAGGCCTTCTACATGGTGGGCAACCTCGACGAAGTGCACGAGAAGGCAAAGCAGCTCGTCGCCTGATAAATTGAAAACGAATGTTCGGCAGGGGGCGCGGCCGGTCCGCGTCCCCGGATTTAACGCGGCGTCGCATCGCCCGGGCATATAGATTCAAAGGAGAATAAATTGCCGGATTTACAGCTTCAGGTTATAACCCCATCGAGGGTCATAGTGGACGAAATAGTAGACGAAGTCGTCGCGCCGGGGGTTCTGGGAGAATTCGGAATCCTCCCCGGGCACGTCCCGTTCATCACCCTTCTCGCCGAGGGCGAGATAAAGTACAAGAGGGGTTCTTCCGAGCAGAAGCTCTCCGTCGAAGGCGGACTTGCCGAAGTAAGGGACGACAAGGTCACTATTCTCACGGACGGGGTCGGCTGACGCGTCCGGCCCGCCGCCGCGGCCACACCGCCCGCGGTTTCATCCACCTCCACCCTTGTAATGCCGTCCGTTTCCGGGCGGGTATTTGAACCTACCTCGCCATTCCATATATAATTTAAAGAAAATATTTCATCTGGAGATCCTTTCATGGCATTGGCTGAAAAAAATCCGGAAGCCCTCGTGGTCCGTAAGGACGACGGCGCGGTCCGGAATCTCGTGATCAACAGGCCTTCGTCCTATAACGCCCTATCCATAGCGTGCATGGAGGCGGTTATAGCGGAGTTCGAAGCGCTCCCGGATGACAGGTCCGTAAGCGTCGTCATACTCTCGGGGGCCGGGAAGGGCTTTTGCGCCGGGCATGATTTAAAGGAGATGCGCGGGAATCCCGAAAAGGAATTCTACGAGAAGACGTTCGACACGTGCACGAGAATGATGCTCTCCATCGTCGATTGCCCGAAGCCTGTGATCGCCAGGGTGCACGGCGTCGCGAGCGCGGCCGGGTGCCAGCTCGTGGCTACGTGCGACCTCGCCGTCGCCGACGAAGGCGCGAGGTTCTCGACGCCCGGTGTGAATATCGGTCTCTTCTGCTCGACGCCCATGGTCGCTCTCTCTCGCAACGTCTCGCGTAAGCACGCGATGGAGATGCTCCTCACCGGGGATTTCGTTACGGCGCAGCGTGCGTACGAGATGGGGCTCATAAACAGGGTCGCCCCCTCGGGAGAGCTCGACGCCGCGGCAATGGAGCTCGCTTCCCGGATAGCGTCCAAGTCGCCTCTTACCCTCAAGACCGGCAAGAAGGCGTTTTACGAGCAGATAGACAGGGACCTCCGGGGCGCTTACGAGTACGCTAGCCGCGTCATGGTGAAGAACATGATGGCCCGCGACGCCGAAGAGGGCATAGACGCCTTTATCGAAAAACGCGAGCCGCGCTGGTGCGGGGAATAGCGGGGCTTCACCGTTTCTTAACAATTGAGGGTTATCATTATAGGCCTTTCTCGAAGGCTCTGGTATAACTTGCCGGCAAGGCCGGGGGGTGCGCTGTGCGAAGCCGCTGTAAATAGAGCGGAGAGGGAGGGAAATATAAAAGGGTGGTGAATCGTATATGCGTCAGATGCTCTTTTCATCGTTCGCTGCGTTAACATTCCTGGTGGCCCTGTCAGGCGCCGCGGCTGCGGAAACGCCTTCCATACCTGCGCTCATAGGGAGCAAACAGGTGCTCGTCGTGGGCGAGTCCTATGGGCGGCCCGAGTCGGCCCGCTTCGTGTCGTCCTCCGTCTCGGCTTATTTACAGGGAGGGGGGTGCCTCAAGGTCGGCCTCGAAATCCCCTCCGACCAGCAGGACGTTCTCGACAGCGCCATGAAGGGCGAAGTCCCCGTTTCAGATATAAAAATAAACAGCATAATAGACAGCCCCGCGTACAGGGAAATGCTCGCGGGCTTCAGCGGACACGTGAAGGCGGGCAGGTGCCTCTCGGTGAAGGCCATAGACGTTCCGCCGTCGGTGCCGGTCTCGCGCGACGGATGGATGGAGAAGATGGCGACCGAAATGGCCGGCGACACGCCTGTCGTCCTTCTCGTCGGCAACGTGATGGCCGTAAAAGAATCCGGACACTCCGGCGAGGGCGCGCTCCTGGCCGAGCGCCTGTCCGACTCGTCCGTAACCGTCGCTTCCACGCTTCAGTACTGGGGCCCCGGGCAGTGTGCGGACAGGACGTCCGAGTACATCACCGTATCCGATGCCAGGGCAGGGGATTACCTGAAGGAAACGCTGTCCGCGTCGGACGAGGAAGGACAGGTAGACACGTCGCTCGCGGCCGACGGCATTATCGTCTGGAAGTGCGAGGGTGTGGAGGAGAGCGAAACCCTGGCCGTGGATGCGGGGAAGGGCGGCCTCATGGCCGAAGAGGAAGAGGCCACCGCGACTGAAGAGAAATCGGAGACCGTGGTCCGGGACGAGAAGGCTCTCAAGAGGATAAGGTGGGGCATCAAGAACATCTATCCGGCGGTCGGGATGACCAGGGACGAAGCCGTCGAAGCCATGCGAAAGGAGCCCGACAAGATCGCAAACATCACCGGCGGCGAAAGATGGACGTTCGAATGCACGGATTCGGACGGCTATACGCACGACTGCTTCGTGCTCGACTTCAGGGACGACATCGTCGTCAGATTCAGGGACCTGCAGTAAAATAAAAATAGAAAGCCTGAGCTCCGAAGCGTACGGTCCGGGGCTCAGGCGTGTTTTTCTGTTTGGTTGCAAACAGCCGGTAAACGGTTTCCGCTTACTGTGCGGGCTCTTCGGCGGCCGTCTGCTCGGGCGTGGGAGCGTTGTTGTTCCCTGACTTCCCGCCCGGAATGTCGTACCTCGAACGCTCCTTGATCCTGCTCGCCTTCTTCGAGCGGCCCCTCAGGTAGTAGAGCTTGGCCCTTCTTACCTTGCCCATTCTCTTGACTTCGATCTTGGCTATGAGCGGGGAGTGGAGCGGGAAAATCCTTTCCACACCTACGCCGTAGGATACCTTCCTGACGATGAATGTCTCGCGAACGCCGCCGCCCTTCT
This sequence comes from Thermodesulfobacteriota bacterium, assembly GCA_035325995.1. NCBI lineage: Bacteria > Pseudomonadati > Thermodesulfobacteriota > Thermodesulfobacteriota bacterium. Next base: position 162,405 of record DAOKYU010000002.1, read on the forward strand.
TGGCTATGACGACGCCTTCGAAGACCTGGATCCTCTCCCTGTCCCCTTCCTTGATTTTATAATGTACGGCTACGGTATCACCGGGGCGAAACTCCGGAAGATCCGACCGCATCATCGATTTTTCTATTTCCAGTATTACGTTCATATTACTTCTCCCTCGTCATATTGTACACGAAAACAACCTGTCGAGAATCACGGCGGCCGCGCTTCTGACCGACAGGTGGTTATACGCCGTAAAGCCGCTTACCGGCTTCAGCGTGTAATCGGCGCCGGCGAGTATCTCTTCCGCCAGCCCCCAGCCTGTCCCGAAAAGTATCAGATAAGGCCCGCCGTCCCTCTGGAACATCTTTTCCCTGAGCTCCCCGTACCCTATCATGTCATCCCTCGGGCGGGCGTCCGTGACGACCACGGCCGGCTTCCGTCCCTCTATCCTTTCGATGTCCTCCACGGCCTCGGAGAGCGTGTCCCTGACTTCGACAATCTCCAGAGCCTCCGACCTCGACCTGTTGGAAGACTCGCCGTCTCCCCCGTTCCAGTGCCTGAGCACACGGCCGATGAGCTGCTTCTGCTCCGCATTCGGCTGAACCAGGTAATACTTCCTGATGCCGTACGTCGTGGCGGCCCTCGCGATATCGTGCACGTCCAGGTTGGTGAACGCGGTGTTTATTATCGTGAACCGATTATTGTATACGGGATAGTGAATTAATGCAATATACGCCCTGAAAAAAGGGGGATTCTCTTCCTTGAGCGTGTTTATGTAGTCTACGTCCCCCCGGGAGAGCTTCGCCCTGTCTAAGAGGTCGGGCCGCGAGATATAGGTCCTTCTCAGGCTCTCCTTCCGCCTCCACTCGTCTATCTCCCCGTGGTTGCCGGACATAAGAACCTCGGGGATGTCTCTATCCCGGAAGCTCTCGGGCCTCGTGTACTGCGGATATTCGAGGAGGCCGCCGTTGAAGGAATCCGCCTCAGCCGACTGCTCGTTCCCGTGGAACCCGGGGAGGAACCTGGAAACGCTGTCTATGATAACCGCCGCCGCCGGCTCGCCGCCCGAAAGGACGTAATCGCCCACGGATATCTCCCTGTCTACGTAAATCTCCCTCACCCGGTCGTCTATGCCCTCGTACCTGCCGCAGATTATAATCAGCCGGTCGTATCCCGAGGCGAGCTCCCGGGCGTCCCTGTCCGTGAAGGGCTTTCCGGCCGGGGTGGTGAGTATGACGACGGACCTCCCGCCCCCCTTCTTCGCGTCCTCGACGGCGGCGCCTATGGGCCCGGGCTTCATCAGCATCCCGCCCCCGCCGCCGTAGGGGGAATCGTCCACAGTCCTGTGCCTGTCCTCGGTATAGTCCCTTATGTCGCGGGCAGTGATTTCCAGAATGCTCCTCTCCCGCGCCCTCTTAAAGAGCCCGATGGAAAAGGGAGAATCGAAATACTCCGGGAATATTGTCAGGATGTCGAATTTCATTTTCGGGGATTTTATCTAAAGATGCCGATTATGTTTGTCCGAGGAGGCCTTCCACAGGCGTTATCACGATTTTGGAGTTTTCGAGATCGATTTCCTTTATTATGGGCTCCGCAAGGGGTATCAGTGCCTCGGCCTCTCCGTCCCTTACGACGAGGACGCTCTGATGCGCCCTGTCGATGAGGTCCTCTACCTTGCCGATAAAGCCTCCGTCCTCGGTGTAAACGTCGAGTCCGATGAGCTCGAACCAGTAATACTCGTCCTCTTCGAGCCCTTCGAGCTCGTCCGTATCGACGAGGACTTCTGAGCCCCTGAGCCCCTCGGCGTCGTCTATCGAATCCACGCCCTCGAGCTTTACTATCGCGGCGCCCTTATGGAGCCTGCAGCCGCTTACCGTAAGCCTGTCCGGCTCCCCCGAATCTTCCCTGTCTATGTAAATATAATTGATTCCGGGAAGGTTGTCCGGCCGCCGGCTGAAAGGTATCAGCACCACCTCTCCCTTTAACCCGTGCGGCCTGGTTATTCTCCCGTAATTGATTAGCCCCATATCGACTGAAGGGTTTATGCTTATTCCAGTATTTCCAGGACCGCGCGGCGCTTCATCTTCGCGGCGGCGGCTCCGAGAATCGTCCTAATGGCCTTGGCTGTTTTCCCCTGTTTGCCAATTATCTTCCCCAAGTCCTCAGGCGCTACTTTCAATTCGAGTACGGCCGTCTGCTCACCTGCAACCTCTCTTACCTCGACTTTATCCGGGTTGTCAACAAGAGACTTAGCTATATACGAAACGAGCTCGTTGAGCTTTTCCATGACTGATACCTCCCCTGTATTATATCACCGCTGCCCACTCGTACTCTCAAATGTGGATTACCTTTAGCCTGGCTTCGTTTTATCATTAAGCGTTAAGCGTAGATATCAGCTTGCCGACCCTCTCGGAAGTCTGTGCGCCCTTGCTGACCCAGTCCTGCACCCTGTCGGTTTTCACGTCGAGAACGTGCGGCTTCTTCCTGGGATCGTAAGTCCCGAGTATTTCAAGAAATTTGCCGTTACGCGGGGAGCGGGAATCCGCAGCGACAATCCTGTAAAAAGGCTTCTTTTTCGAGCCGATTCTAACGAGTCTTATTTTAACCAAAATGCTTATACCTCCTTGGGATATTCAATATTATAAAATTAGCATAGATTACATATACTTCATCATTCTTTTTGCAACCTTTCCCATCTTCCCCATGTTCTTCATCATGTTCTTCATCTGCATGTAATTCTTGATCATCCTGTTTATGTCTTCGACCCTCGTGCCGCTGCCGCGGGCTATCCTTTTCCGGCGGCCGCCGTTGATTATCGTATGATTGAGCCTTTCGCCCGGGGTCATCGAATCGATTATCGCGATCGTCTTCTTAATTTCCTTTTCGGCCGTCTCTATGGCCTTCGGGTCCTTGGCTATCTGCTTCATACCGGGGATCATCTGGGTCATGCTGTCGAGCGAGCCGAGCTTACGCATTGCGAGCATCGCCTCTCTGAAATCGGCGAGCGAAAACTCCTTCTTGAGGAGCTTTTTCGCCATTTCCTCGGCCTGCTTGTCCTCGAACGCAGCCTGCGCCTTTTCGATGAACGTAAGCACGTCGCCCATCCCGAGTATGCGCGACGCTATCCTGTCGGGATGAAATACTTCGAGGGCTTCGAGCTTTTCGCCCGTTCCGAAGAACTTTATCGGCTTTCCGGTAACGGCTTTTATCGATAACGCCGCGCCGCCCCTGGCGTCGCCGTCCATCTTCGTGAGGACGATGCCATCGATGTCGAGCGCCTCGTTGAAGCTCGTCGAAACGTTGACGGCGTCCTGGCCGGTCATCGCGTCCGCGACGAGCAGGACCTCCTGGGGGTTGACCTCGGCTTTTATGTTCTTAAGCTCCTCCATCAGCTCTTCGTCGATGTGGAGCCGGCCGGCGGTGTCGATGATTACGGTATCGTACCCGCCGAGACGGGCCTCGTTCATTGCCTTCACGCTTATATCGACCGGGTCTTCGCCGGGCTGCGTGTCGTAAATCCCGACCCCGACCTGCTTCGCCAGCACTTTAAGCTGGTCGATAGCCGCCGGCCTGTAAACGTCGGCCGGGACGAGGTAGGGGTTTCTTTTCAGCGTATCCTTCAGATACCTCGCCAGCTTGGAGGAGGTCGTCGTCTTACCCGAGCCCTGGAGCCCGACGAGCATGATGGCGACGGGCGGGGCCGCCTTGAGGTCGAGCCCCTCGCTCTCCTTGCCGAGCACTTCCTTAAGCTCTTCGTGAACGATCTTGACGAACTGCTGCCCCGGGGACAGGCTCGACATGACTTCCTGCCCGAGCGCACGGGTCTTTACGGAATCGACGAACTCCCTTACCACCTTGAAGTTGACGTCGGCTTCGAGAAGGCTCAGGCGCACCTCGCGGAGAGCGTCCTGTATGTTGCTCTCACTGAGCTTGCCGTAGCCCCTTACGCGCTTTAAAGTATTGTTAAGTTTTTCCGATATTCCTTCGAACATGGCTTCCGGAAGACAAAGCTCTCCCCTTATTTATGGAAGGATAATTATTAGCATAGAGGGGGTATGTTGTCAATTTTAAACGCAGATACAATCGTTACGAAACGGGCGTCCGGAGGCCGTTTCGGGAAGTTAATTATTTAGTGTCCACCGGTCCGTCCGGGGCGGATCGTTTAGAATCGACACCAATTGCAGGAAATTTGTAAATCTCGCCGCAAGCTCGGTGTCAATCTTCTCCGGGCGCGAACCTGTACACGCTCCCGTCGATGAGGCAGACGTAGGCCTCTCCATCCTCGTCCGTCCCGAAAGTTGTCACGGAGGAGGGGCCGAAACGGGTTACCTCTTCGTTATCCGTCACAGCGGCCCCGTTCCATTCGAGCGCCCATACCCTGCCCGAGACATAATCGCCGTAGACGAACTTCCCGAAGAGCCCGGGCAAGTCTCCGCCCCTGTAGAAAAGCCCCGCGATGATCGCGCGCCCGGTTTCGGGCCCGTATTCGAATATCGGTAGCTCTTTGCCCCCGGTATCGCATCCAGTGGGAGGGTTGTGGCAGAGAGAGCCCTCCATGACGTCCCATCCGTAATCCCCGCCGGGCTCGACGAGGTCGATTTCCTCCCTCGACGAATCGCCGACGTCGCCCGCGAAAAGCGCCTCCGTAAGTGGGTCGAACGCGAATCTCCACGGGTTCCGGAAGCCATAGGCGTAGATCTCTTCTCTCCAGCCCTGCGTGTTGCCGGCAAAGGGGTTATCGTCCGGTATGCCGTAATCGAGGCCTTCGTCGGGGTTATCGACGTCGATTCTCAGTATGGAGCCGAGTAAGTTCGTGCGGTCGCGGCTCGTCGAGCCGGCCCCGCCGCCGTCGCCTGTTGCGATGTAAAGGTATCCGTCCGGGCCGAACGCAAGCTGGCCGGCCTTGTGGTTGGTCGCCTGCGGCTGGGGTATCTCCAGGATGACGACCTCGCTCCCCGGGTCGGCGTCGTCGGGGTCGCCGCTTACGCTGAAGCGTGAAACTACGCTCCTTCGCGGCCCGTCGGCGACATAATATACGTAGAAGTGTCCGTTGTTCCCGTAGCCGGGATGAAACGCTATCCCAAGAAGGCCGCTTTCGCCCGAATGAAAGACCTTGTCCCGTAAGTCAAGGAATGTCCCGCTTCCGCCGCCGGGCCGGATGACGCGGACCGTTCCCCTCTGCTCGACGACGAAAATCCGCCCCGTGCCGTCGCCCGCGTTCTCGAAATCGACGGGCAAGTCGAGCGGGACGTCCTCGAACACCCTTACGAGGCTTATCTCCGCGTTTCCGTCCCCACCCCCGCCGCCATCGTTGTCATCGCCGTCACCGCCGCTCTCTCCGCAGGAGGCGGCGATGAAAAGAAGCATCGCGAATAACAGGAATAAACCTTTCCGCGTTTCCATAATCCGCCCCCGTTACCCCTCTCTGCGTATAATCCTAGCTCAGCGTCTCGCCCGGCTTGATGTCTATTATCTCGAGGCCGGAGATGTCCTTCGTGAGCTCCCTTAATTTATCCGGCGTGCCCGTGAGAGACGGGAACGTCCCGTAATGCATCGGAACGACCTTTTTGACGTTGAGGAACCTGCAAGCATACGACGCTTCGAGCGGCGACATCGTGTACAGGTCTCCAATCGGGAGGAATGCAACCTCCGGCTTGTATATCTCGGATATGAGCTTCATGTCGCTGAATACAGCCGTATCGCCCGCGTGGTAAACCCTGAACCCGTTCTCGAACTCGATTATATAACCCACCGGCTCGCCGCCGTACGATATAGTGCCGTCCTCTTCGAGAATGCCGCAGCTATGGTCGGCGTGCACCATCGTGAACTTTATCCCGTCCATGTCCTGGGTGCCGCCCTTGTTCATTGCGAACGTGTTCGTAAGGCCCCTGTTCTCGAGCCAGACGCACGTCTCGAAGATGCCGACCACCCTGGGGTTGTGCTTTTGACCGAGCGGGACGGCGTCGCCTATATGATCGAAATGCGCGTGAGTCAAGACCATTATGTCGAGCTCGTCGACGTTCTTCAGGCTCTCCGGGCATGCCGGGTTGTTATGCACCCAGGGGTCGATGATTATCGTCTTGCCCCCCGGGCTCTTTATCCTGAACGTCGAATGGCCGAGATATGTGAATTCCGTATCTTTATTGAGATTCGTCATTTTCCCCTCCGTTACCGGACGACTGTTTATTGTTTCTAATATAACCGCTCGGCCTCCGTCAATGCAACCGGGCGGCGGCCTGCCCGTATGTTAGACTGTCTGGTGGTGAGCTACGAGATTCTGGAGCACACGGCCGACGTCAGGATAAGGGCTTCCGGGAACGGCCTGGCCGGGCTTTTAAGGGGCGCTGTCCTCGGCATGGCCGGCCTCATAACGGACACGGATAACGTGGAGGCCGGGGAGTCCGCGGCGGTCGAGGCCTCGGGAGAGACGCCCGAGGAGCTCCTCGTCCACCTGCTCGGCGAGGTCCTCTACATCCATTACACGCGGAAGCTGGTCTTCCGCGACGCTGAGGTCGAGGTCCCGGACGAAGGGACTCTCAGGGCGATATGCACGCTCACGGGCGAGGTTTACGATCCGGTTAGGCACGAGCTCGGATACGACATAAAGGCCGTGACGTATCACGGTTTGAAAATAGAAAGCGCGGGTGATAGATTAACGGCCGAAATCGTTTTAGACGTTTGAAAAACGGCCATTTCCGGCTACGCCCGCGGAAAATCATATGAGGATCGAAAAGATACACGACAACCTTTGGGAGATTCCCATGACGGGCGGCATGCTCGTTCCGGGCAGGGTGTATGCGAGCGAAAGCCTGCTCGAAAGGATCAAGGAAGACAAGGCCCTCGACCAGCTCGTAAACGTGGCGCATCTTCCCGGGATAAAAAAATACGCCGTCGCGATGCCGGACATACACTGGGGCTACGGCTTTCCGATAGGGGGCGTCGCGGCTATGGACGCCGGGGAAGGCGTCATATCCCCGGGCGGCGTCGGGTACGACATAAACTGCGGCGTCAGGTTGATGTCTACCGGGCTTTCCGAGCACGAGGTAAGACCTTCATTGAAGAAACTCGTAACCACGCTTTTCAGGAATATACCGTCCGGCCCCGGCGAGGGCGGCAGGATAAAGCTCTCCGAAAAAGATTACAGGGGCATTTTCAGGAAGGGTGCGGCGTGGGCTGTCGAGAACGGGTGGGGCGAGGAGAGGGACCTCGAAACCACCGAAGACAAGGGCCATTTCCCCGGTGCGGATCCCGGGGCCGTGAGCAAAAGGGCGTTCGAGAGGGGGAAGGACCAGGCGGGGACCCTGGGCTCCGGAAACCATTTCCTCGAAGTGAACGTCGTGGACGAAATATACGATCCCGTCGTGGCCGAGGCTTTCGGGCTCCGGCCGGGGCAGGTATGCGTTCTTATTCATTCCGGATCGAGGGGGTTCGGGCACCAGATTTGCACGGACTATATAGACACGATGCTCGGCTACATGAGGCGGGAGGGTCTCCATCTCCCCGACAGGCAGCTCGCGTGCGCCCGCATAGACTCGCCCGAGGGCAGGGGCTATCTCGCCGCCTTCGCCGCCGCCGTCAATTACGCCTGGGTGAACAGGCAGGTGCTGATGCATCTCGCCAGGGAATCCTTCTGCGAGGCCCTGGGAATAACCCACCGCGAGCTCAGGGGGAGGCTCGTCTACGACGTCAGTCACAACATCGCGAAATTCGAGGAGCACCGCGTAAACGGCGAAACCGCGAGGGTCTGCGTTCACAGGAAGGGCGCGACGAGGGCCTTCCCCAAGGGGCACAGGCTCATACCCGAGGCGTACAGGGGCGTCGGACAGCCGGTTTTCATCCCCGGCGACATGGGAAGGGGCTCGTACGTTCTCGTCGGGCTCCAGGGCGCGCTGGACGAGACGTTCGGCACGTGCTGCCACGGCGCGGGCAGGACGCTCTCCCGGACGAAGGCGCTTCGGGAAGGGAAAGGGAGGGACCTCTTTTCCGAGCTCGAAAATAAAGGAATAATAGTGATGGCCTGCGGCAAGAAAACAGTCGCCGAGGAGATGCCCGACGCGTACAAGGACGCGGGCGAGGTCTGCCGCGTGGTGCACGACGCGGGCATAGCCGGGATGGTCGCACGGCTCCGGCCGATTGGAGTGATAAAAGGATAAACGCGCATGCTGGATTCAAAATACGTCGAGGATAATCTGGAACAGGTAATTTCAGGGATGAAGAACAGGGGCGCGGCTTTCGACGCCGGCAGGTTCTCGGAGCTCGCCGCCGAGAGGCGGCGCATCATCAGGGAAGTCGAAGGCCTCGAATTCAAAAGGAATACGGGCTCGAAGCAGTTCGGCGAGCTCAAGCGGAAAGGTGAGCACGAAGCAGCCGAAAAGCTCCAGGCGGAGCTCAAGGCCCTTTCGGACAATATAAAGTCGCTCGACGTGGAGAGGACCCGCGTCGAGGGGGAATTCAGGGATTTTCTCCTCGGGGTGCCCAATATTCCGCACGACAGCGTGCCCGTAGGTAAAGACGCCTCCGGTAACGTCGAGGTGCGGAAGTGGGGCGAGCCGCGCGCGTTCGGCTTTTTGCCCAAGGACCACGTCGAGATAGGGAAGACGCTCGACATAATAGACCTCGACAGGGCCGCCAAGATCACCGGTGCGAGGTTCGCTCTCTACAAGGGTGCGGGCGCGAGGCTCGAAAGGGCGCTCATAAACTTCATGCTCGACCTCCACACGGGCGAGCACGGCTACAGGGAAGTGCTCCCGCCGTTCATGGCCAACAGCGCGAGCTTTATCGGCACCGGCAACCTGCCCAAGTTCGAAGAGGACCTCTTCAAGATAAACAACACGGACTACTACCTCGTCCCGACGGCCGAGGTGCCCGTGACGAACATACACCGTGACGAGATACTGGACGGCGGCGACCTCCCGGTAAAATACGCCGCCTACACACCCTGCTTCAGGAGCGAGGCGGGCTCCTACGGCAAGGACGTCCGCGGAATCATAAGGCAGCACCAGTTCAACAAGGTCGAGCTGGTTAAATTCGCCGAGCCCGAGAGCTCTTTTGGCGAGCTCGAATCCCTCACCGCCGACGCCGCCCGCGTGCTCGAGCTCCTGGGCCTCCCGTTCAGGATAATGCTTCTCTGCACCGGGGACATGGGATTCTCCTCGACGAAGACCTACGACATAGAGGTCTGGGTGCCGAGCGAAAATACGTACAGGGAAATCTCGTCCTGCAGCAACTTCGCGGATTTTCAGGCGAGGAGGGCTTCTATAAGGTACAGGCCCTCCGGCGGGGGCAAGCCGCGCCTCGTCCATACGCTTAACGGCTCGGGGCTCGCGGTCGGGAGGACGCTCCTCGCAATACTCGAAAACTTCCAGGAAGAGGACGGCTCCGTCGTCATTCCCGAAAAGCTGAGGCCCTACATGGGCGGGCAGGAAAAAATTACCGCGTAAGCCGGTTTCGGTCTTTCTTTTAAAGGGGAATGCCCTTAAGGCGCGAAGGACTCCGAGGCGCGTTCGGGCCTCAGGCCGGGATCTCTATGAAAAACGTGACGCCCCTTTCCTCGTTCGGCTTCACCTGTATCGTGCCGCCGTGATCCCTTATTATTCCGAACGATACGGAAAGCCCGAGCCCCGTCCCCTTTCCCTTTGGCTTCGTGGTATAGAAGGGGTCGAATATCTTCTTCAGTACCTTGTCGGGGATGCCGGGCCCGTTGTCCTCGAACGCGATTTCTATGACGGACGGAGTGCCTGCGCTGCTCACTCCGGGCTTGTCCTTCACCCTCGTCCTCACGGTTATGCGCCGCTCGTCCGGCATCTCCATCATCGCGTGCTGGGCGTTGATGATGATATTTAAGAACACCTGCTGGAGCTGGTTGGGGTCGCCGACCGTTTCGGGCAGGTCGGGATCGAGGTCGCGTATTATCTTGACGCCGTTCTTCCTCATTTCGTAATCGGTGAGCCCGAGCGTCTTTTCGAGTATGTCGTTTACCTGTATGACCTCTTTCTGAGGGCTGTGCTTCCGCGCGAAGGAAAGGAGGTTCTGAATGACCTTCTTCGCCCTCTCGGCCTCGCCGTGAATGGACTTTACCGCGTCCGTGGCCTCCTGGCTCATTCCGGACTCGGAGAGGAGCATCTCCGAGTAGCCGATCACGACGGCGAGGGGGTTATTGACCTCGTGCGTGACGCCCGATATGAGCTCTCCTATGGCGGCGAGCTTTGCCGACTGGAGGAGCTGCTCCTGGAGGCTCTTCCTCTCCGTTATGTCGAATATGATGGCGGTCGTAATCGGGCGCCCGTCCACGCGGCACGTGGAAAAGGAAACGTCCACGGGGAATTCCTCCCTCTGCTTATTAAGGGCGGTGAGCTCCGCCGTCGTGCCCCTGAGGGTGGAGACGCCGCTCCCCTTTCCGAGCTCGAGCCTGAGCGCGTCCTTCTGCTCCGGCGGGAAGAGGGAGCCGAACTCGGAATTTATCATCTCGTCGGCCGAGTAACCGAATATCTTCTCCGCAGCCGGGTTGAACAGAATTATCTTTCCGTCGCCGTCAACGGCTATTATAGCGCTCCTGGCCGTCTCGACGAACGACCTGTAACGTTCCTCGGATTCCTTTAGCGCTTGCTGGAGCCTCTTTCTGGAGGTGATGTCGTCGATGATGCTTACGATGCCGATCTGCTTCCCCGAGGCGTCTTTTATGACAGACGTCTTCTCGTACGCCTGAAACGCGCTCCCGTCCTTCCTGAGCGCGAGCCTTTCGCCTTCCCAGCCGACCATAAGGAGCGCCTCGTATATCTTCCCGCTGACTCCGGACGGGTCGTCGATGGGGTAGAGTATGGAATTCTTCTTCCCCATCAGCTCCTCGGGCGCGTAGCCGAACGTCCTTACGTGGGCCGGGTTCACGTACGTGATATTCAGGTTCATATCCGTAATCGTGACTGCCGAGTTAAGGCTGTTTACGGAAGCGGAAAGGAGGGGGCTGTCGCCCGTTATCTTCGCCGTGTCCTGTGCGTCTTTAGGGGCGGTTCCCGTTCTTGAAAGACCCTGTTTTTCGAGGGCTTTGGACGTAAGTGTATATAAGAATTTCTTGTTGAGCGGCTTTTCGATGGACGCGTAGGCCAGGCTCTCGGCTGCCTGTGGCACGGCGGCTTTCCCGCCCGGGACGAGGAGTATTATCTCGGTCTCGGGGGATATGGATTTTATGCCGGCAAGCGCTTCCGGGAGCTTCGACGGGCCGTTACATGCGTCGATTATGGCTACGTTCACGAACCCCTTCTTCAAACGCTCGCCTACAGCGGCGAATGTGGAGACGGGGGCCGTTTCCATTTTAAGCCTCTCCAGGGCTTCTTCAACCTCTCTCCGTGTGGTGTCGTCCGAATAAATGAGCACGGACGGCGCTTTCCTGCGGTTCATCTATAGAAGGCCTTTGCTTCTCTTATTTGCCGGATGCTTCCAACCCTTACGTCCTGATATTTTACACGCTTCCGGAGGGAATTTTATCACTTTTATGAGATTTCGGTCTCGTCGCCTGCTCGGTACATATAGCGGCTTTTTTATACTTCGAATGACGGGCGCCGGTCCTGTTTTCCAGGGGTTACAATCCGTCCATCGGGCGCTTGTACTTTTCGAGCCTGTTCGACAGATAGAGGAATATCGGTGAGAGTATGCAGCAGCCTATGAATACGTAAAGGAACATAAAACCGGCCTCCTCTTCGACCGCGCCCGTCTCCATGACGAGCGACCTGAAAAGTATCACCAGAGCCGCAAATATCGTAACCGCCGCAATCGAGACCGTTACCATGAACAGGTAAGAAAAAAAGTTCGATAATGAGTCTCTCATTCCCCTGACCCTCCGTTGCATTCAGGCCTAATTATATGGCTATTCGTGCCGGCTCACAACGGATTCCGCTGCGGGGCGGAAGTAGGGGGCGGGTGCGGTGGAGGATTAACCCGGCCCGGGCGGGCAACGTCAGATTTCGAGAATTTCCTTTTCCTTCCTCTCGAACCTTTCGTTTATACGGAGTATGTACTTGTCCGTAAGCTCCTGTATTCTATGGAGGAATTTCTTGGCTTCGTCTTCGGGGACGTGCTGGTCCTTTTCGACGTCCTTTACCTTGCCGTTCGTATCCTTTCTTATCTGCCGTATGGACACACGGTAGTCCTCGGCGAGCTTTCCGACCTGCTTGACCATGTCTTTCCTTCGCTCTTCGGTCAGCACGGGGAGAGTGAGCCTTATGACCTTCCCATCGTTTGTCGGGTTTATGCCCAGGTCGGATTTCATGATAGCCTTTTCGATCGCGGATATCGCGCTCGTATCCCAGGGCTGGATCAGCACGGTCCTCGCCTCGGGTGTGGATATGGTGGCGAGCTGGTTTACCGGCGTCTGGGTCCCGTAATAATCGACGGTTATATGCTCGACCAGGGAGGTCGAGGCCCTTCCGGTCCGCATCTTGGAAAGCTCGGAGTCAAAGGCGTGAACCGACTTCGACATCTTCTCTTCCGCTTCGTCCAGTATATGCTTCAAGCCGCTTTCGTCACTCATCTTTATCGCTCCTTACCTTTGTTCCTATCTCTTTGCCCATGATTACTTTCTTGATGTTGCCTCTTTCGAAGAGATTGAAAACAATTATCGGGATGTTCCCCTGCATGCAGAGGGAAATCGCCGTCGCATCCATGATCTTGAGCTCTTTTTGAAGGACTTCCATGTACGTGAGCTCCTTGAACCTGACGGCGTCCTCGTGCTTCATCGGGTCCTTGTTGTATACCCCGTCGACCTTTGTCGCCTTTAGTATAAGGTCGGCCCCGATTTCGAGCGCCCTCAGGGTAGCCGCGGTGTCCGTCGTGAAGAACGGGTTTCCCGTGCCGGCCGCGAAAATGACGACCCTTCCTTTTTCGAGATGCCGTATCGCCCTCCGCCTGATGTAAGGCTCGGCTACCTGTTTTATCTCGAGAGCTGTCTGCACCCTCGTCAATATGCCGTTCTTTTCGAGCGAGTCCTGGAGCGCGAGCGCGTTGATCACGGTCGCGAGCATCCCCATGTAATCGCCGGTCGACCTGTCGATGCCGGTCTCCGCTCCCTTTACGCCCCTGAATATATTGCCTCCGCCGATGACAACGGCTATCTCGGCTCCCAGCCCCGAGACCTCGGCGAGCTCTTCGGATATTGCTTCGAGGGCCTTCGAGCTGATGCCGTATCCGTCGGCGCCCTGGAGCGCCTCTCCGCTGAGCTTAAGGAGTATCTTCCTGTATTTTAAATTCGGTTTGGTTGTTTCGGAGCTCATTGTCCTCCCGGGTTAGTCCAGCGATTCGCCGAGCTGGTAACGGGTAAATCTTCTGACCTTTATGTTCTCGCCGACCTTGGCTATGAGGGCCTGAAGGAGGTCGTTTATCTTGACCTTGGAGTCCCTTATGTATACCTGATCGATAAGGCAGTTCTCTTCGAAGAATTTTTCTATCTTGCCCTCTGCGATCTTGTCCGCTATTTCTGCAGGCTTCCCGGACTCGATGACCTGGGCCTTCATGATCTCCTTTTCCTTTTCGAGCTCGGCCTCGGGAACGTCCTCCCTGCTTACGTACCTCGGGTTGCTTGCGGCTATCTGCATGGCGACTTCCTTCGCGAAGGTCTGGAAATCCTCGTTCCTCGCGACGAAGTCCGTCTCGCAGTTCACCTCGACCATGACGCCGATCTTGCCGCCCGCGTGGACGTAGGTAACTATCGTGCCTTCCGGCGTTTCGCGGCCGACTTTCTTCGAAGCCTTCGCGACGCCCTTTATTTTCAGTATCTCTATAGCTTTATCGAAATCACCCCCGACCTCTTCGAGCGCTTTTTTACAGTCTATGAACGGCGCCCCGGTCCTGTCCCTTATTTCCTTTACCATCTGTGCAGTAATATCGGCCATTTTAGAATGGTCCCTCCTTGAATTCTTGTATGAATCGGACGAATCAGGGAAAAGATACGCTTACTGAAACGGGCTTAATTCTCCGTTTCCGGCGAATCCTTGGTGCTGTTTCCCGCTTCGGTCGAGGGGGCGGCGAACTGCGTTTGCTGCTTTTCTTTCGCTGCGCCTGCCTGGGAAGGCTCCTGCCCGGTGGGGCTCTCAGAAACGGCTACCGACGTCGAATCTTCCTGTGTGGATTCGCCTCCGAATTCCTTGAATACGAAGACCTTCCTTTCGACGACCACCTGCTGCTGATCGGGCTTCTTCTCGACCTCTCCGGCCTGGAGCTTCTGGTCGTATATGTGCTTTCCCTCGACGCAGGCGTCGGCGATCCTCGACGTGAAAAGCTTTATAGCTCTTATAGCGTCGTCGTTGCTCGGGATTATGTAATCCGCGTCGGCCGGGTCGGAATTGGTGTCTATAACGGCAACGATCGGAATGCCCAGCCTTCTCGCTTCGTGCACCGCTATGTGCTCCTTACGGGTGTCCACTATATAAAGGGCCTGCGGGATCCTCTTCATGCCGGTTATTCCGCCGAGAAGGTGCTCGAGCTTCTGTATCTCTCTCTTGAGCCCCTTTGCTTCCTTCTTCGGGAGCATCTCCATCTGGCCTTCCTCTTCGAGTTTCTTGAGCTCGAGGAGATAGTCCACACGGCCCCTTATGGTGTTGAAATTGGTCAGCGTTCCGCCGAGCCACCTGGTGTTGATGTACGGCATTCCCGCCCTCGTCGTTTCCTCGGCTATTATGCCCTGGGCCTGCTTTTTGGTGCCCACGAAGAGGATCTCTCCGCCGTCCGCAACGGTGTCTCTCACGAAATTGTAAGCCTTTTTGAACAGACCCACCGTCTGCTGCAGGTCAATTATGTGTATACCGTTCCTGCTGCCGAAGATGAACTCCTTCATCTTCGGATTCCAGTGGCTTATCTGGTGGCCGAAATGGACCCCGGCTTCGAGGAGCTGCTTCATGCTTATAACTTCATTGACGTTCTCTGTCGGTTGCGTTTCTTCAACCATTAAAATGCCTCCTAATTTGTACCGATTTTAGATTGGGTAAACAGAGTTTGTTAACATAAAATATAACCTTTTTCAAGTTCCGGCTCAAACGCCTTTGATATCCGTCTCGAAAAATGCTATGTTTTATGGAGCTTAGATTTTACTCCATGCACGGGAATTTAAAAGAGCCCAGATACCTGTTTATTATCAACCCGGCGGCGGGACAGGGGAGGACTGCAGGCCTGTTCACCTCGCTCAAGTCACGGCTGGAAAAACAGGGCGCCAGCTTCGATTTCAGAATAACACGCGTTCCGGGGGACGCGATAGGGTTCGCCCGCGAAGGGGCGGAGAGGGGATTTACACACATTATCTCCGTCGGCGGCGACGGGACGTCTCACGAGGTCGTAAGGGGCCTTATGGGTACGCCGGCCGTTTTCGGGACGATCCCCTCGGGGAGCGGCAACGACTTCCCCAAGGCGGCGGGCGTGCCGCTCGACCCCATGCGAGCCCTCGATACTCTCTTTTCGGGCGGCGTAAAGTCCGTGGACGTAGGGAAGCTCGGTGACAGGTTCTTTATAAACGGGCTCGGCATAGGGCTCGACGGGGCGGTGTCTCACCGCTTCAAGAAGCTCAGGCTCCTCCGGGGCCAGCTCGGGTACATATTCGGGGCGGTGCAGGAGGCTATGACCTTCGAGGGATTCGTGACGGGCGTAAAGATAGGCGACTGGGAATACAGCGGCCGGCTCCTTCTCGCCGGGGCGTCGAACGGCATGTACCAGGGCGGGAAGTTCAAGCTCGCGCCCGAGGCCGACGTCGGCGACGGGCTCCTCGATTTTCACATCATAAAGGACATGAAGTCCCTTCAAAGGCTCGTCAAGATACCGAAGGTGCTTTCAGGCACCCACGCCGGCCTCGAGGAGGTCGAGCTCAGGCGCGGCCCCGAGATGGAGATCACCGTCGAGCGCGCCCTCCCGGCGCACATGGACGGCGAGCCGTTTTACCTCCGGCCGGGGACGCATAAAATCAGCATCCTCCCGGCGGCGCTCAAGGTAATGACAACGCCGGATTCGGACTAGCGGCCCGGCGCGCGCGTCCCGTGAACCGAACGGAATTCACACATAGCACTGAAAAGAATACGGACCGAAATGATTAAAATATTAAAAACTGTTTTCTACTGGCTGGCTTTTCTGACTTATACGCTGGTTTTCGGAATAATCGGCATCACCCTTGCCCTCATATCGCCGTCGTCCGCTATTAAATACGCCGTAAGGCCATGGGGGAAGATGATAATACTGACGACCGGCGTCACGCTCGACGTCAAGGGGCTCGAGAACATCCCCGGGGAGCCCTCAATAATAATGTATAACCACCAGAGCGTTTACGATATCTTCACATTCATGGCCATCCTTCCTATAGACTGGAAGGCAGTCATGAAGAAAGAGGTCCTCGACATGCCGTTCATCGGTTGGGTGTCGAAAGTGGCGGGGCATTATTTCGTCGCCAGGGACGGCTCGGAAAGGGACACGAAAGAGGTGAAGAAGATTGCGGAGCGCATACGCTCGGGCCCGTCCGTGCTCATAGCCCCCGAGGGTACGCGAAGCAAGGACGGCAAGCTGCTCCCGTTCCAGAAGGGCGGGTTCTTCATAGCGATGCTGGCCGGCGTGCCCATAGTGCCGATGGTCATGATGGGCGGGGCCAAGATATACGCCAAGACCTCCTGGGTGGTCAACCCCGGGACGATGAAGGTCAGGATTCTCCCGCCCGTATACCCGGGCGACCTCCCGCGCGGCAAGGCGGGGCGCGAGGAGCTTATGAGAATCGTCAGGCAAAGCATGGAGGAAGTCATCGAAAAAGAGGGCGATTTCTGACACGCCCCGGCGAATTGAGCCTGTACGTTGTTTTATTCGAAGTCTTGACTATAATATTCCATCATAAAAACGACATCCGCGTTTATTGAGTAACTCTTCCCGATAGTCTATAATGATGATAATCATCATCGGAAAACTAAATAAGAATTCTAATTAATTAATCTGCCGCCCTGCGGGCGTAAACAAAACACCATTCGGAGCATGACCTATCGGGGGCGGATGCAGAATATTCGGAGATAAAATGGATAATCAAACGTTTGCCGATCTCGAGCTTAAAACCATAATCGGCCTTGCCGGGATGCCGGTGCACAAAGACCTCGTAAATCCAAGGATGCCGCTCGAAATGGCCAAGAAGGTCAGGGTTACGTTCAGGCCTCTTCCGAGGGATTACGGGAATCAGATAGTAATAAGGTTCAGGGACAAGCTCGAGCAGAAGCTCCGCGAAAACGGCGTCCAGGTCATCCCGTGGGACGAGGCCGCCGAGGTCCCGTCCGGGCTCGCCTCGAAGCTCCTCCGCACGAGGAAGGTAAAGAGCAACATCCACGCGGTCGTGGACGTAAAGAGGGAATATTCCCTCACGCGGACACTCTTCAGCAGGCTCGCCGAGAGCATTTACGTACATACGAGAAAGCCCAACCGCTCCGTCATGGAGATACTCAAAATAAGCGGCTGGGCGGACGATTTCACGGCGAGATACGTCCAGGACCCGTTCAACACCCAGATTATCACGCTCATGCCGCTCGAGCCCGAGTTTGCCGACAGCGGCACGACATATGACCGCAAGATAGCGATAGGCCTCAAGAACCTCATAAGCACGATGTCCGAGATCGTCATGGGCATAGCGCCGGACAAGTTCTCGCTCGTCAACATGAACCTTTCGGATTCCATATACATGAACGATGAGCTCGACGGGTTCGTGGTGACGTCGCTCATACCAAAAATCTACGCGCCCATAAAGCCCCCCGTCCTCATGAGGTTCAAAAAGGGCGAATACGTGCCGTCGTCTTCCGTCTTCGCACAGCAGCTCGCCGAGCTCGGAAAGCGCGTCGAGCCGACCGCCCTTTTCCCCCAGGGCTCGAAGTTCAGCGAGAAGATATCCAGGCTCTCCCACAGGGACGTCGTCGAAACGATCCTCGAAGGCAGGACGGGCGTGTCTTACGGCTTCATAGCGATAGCCGAGTCGCCCGGGTACGAGGGGCCGGTCACGGTCACGAAGGAAGAGTGGGAAGCGTTCGGCGTGGTCGAGAGCCTTAACGACCCCAACGTCAGGGAAAACGGCTCGGGAAGGTGGTATGTCAAGACGACCATAAGGGGCGGGGAGATATATCAGCAGGTGCCCGACATCTGGATCGTAACCTCGCGCTCCGGGAGCGACAAGACCAACCTCGACTACAATACCGACATAGTAAGGATAGGCGTCATAAAAGGGAAGCTCTACCTCGAAACCCCGAAGGGCGTCGACCTCCACAGGAAGGACATACGCCCTTCGTTCGATACGTACGTCATTCTGGCGCAGGCTCTGGCGACGGCGCTCTACATGCCGGATCTTATAAAAGACGGCCTCCCGATACTCCATTTCCACGGCTATCCCGACCCGACGTGGTTCACCGAAAGCGAGTACTTCGCCGGGGCGCGCAATCCGTCTCTCCCGTGCGGTACGATAGAGGCGGCCCTTCTCAATTACTCAGCCATATACGAGGTCGCCAACAAGAACGGGAAAGACATCCGCATGCTCTGCCTCGTCGAATCCGACCACGGCGTCAACGTGCTCGGGCTCGACAAGGACTACCTCGTAAAGAGGCTGAGCGAGGGCGTTCTCAGCGGCCGCGTGATGCTGGGCGGAAGATACCTGCCCGATCTCAGGCGGCACGGGCTCGTGCCCGAGCCGGGCGACGGCGAGACCCAAAAGGTCGCGGGCTCGGCGAACTGAGCGGATGTTGCCAATCGCCCTGCCTTTGGTATATTGTAGCCTTGATCGAACGCCCGGTTTTTTTAGTGTCCGGGAATCGTAATACCCCTCGTAAAAAGGAAGAATGAGCCGGTGAACACAGCGAAACTATATCTTGGCCGTCACTGCAAGACGGAATGGAATCTCGAAAGGAAGCTTATCGGCTCGACCGACCTTCCGCTTTGCGAATTCGGGTGGAACGAGGCTAAGGAAACGCTGCCGCTGGTTAAGACATACGGCTTCGACAGGATAGTGACGAGCCCGCTCCAGCGCGCGCACCAGACCTCCAGGTACTACGCCGACAGCCTCGGCATCCCGCTCGACGTGCACGAAGGCCTCCGCGAGCTTGACCACGGCGACTGGAACGGGCAGAAGTACGACGACCTCCTCGCCGATCCGTCGTCGAGGTTCAAGGAATGGTTCATCGACGGCGACGTCAGCATACCCATACCGAACGCCCCCGAGACGCTCGAAGAGGTCCAGGAGCGCATCAAGAAGACCATAAAGGAAATCGCGCTCGCGTATCCAGGCGAGAAGGTCCTCGTCGTTACGCACAAGCATATAAGGTCGCTCCTCACGTGCTACCTCAAAGGCGAGAGCCTGTCCAACTTCAGGAAGAATATCGACGAAGCCGTCGAGCCGATAGAGTTCCCCGAAGAAGACCTGGTGAAGCTTCTTTAAGCAGCGCCTCGCGGCCTTCTATCATAGGGCGAAACGTAACGCCCCGGGTGGAAGCATCCCTGAAATAGCGCGTTCGTTCTTTCTTCAAATCAGGTTCCTCAAAGCTCCGCGTATCGGCCCGGACGAGACGCCTCCGATTCGCCAATCCTTCCGAACCGTATATAATGCTGCAAAATCCGCATGGCTAAAAACACCGGCATCGACAACACCCCCGCCATCGTCATCAAGCTCGATTCCATAACCGGGCTCGATACGGCGAGGATACTTTCGGGCTACGGCATACCCGTCTACGGCATAGCAGACGACCGGCGGCATTACTGCACGAAGACCGGCGCCTGCCGCGGGGTGTTTTTTACGGACACCTCCGGAGACGGGCTTGTCGGCATGCTTCTCGACCTCGCCGCGAAATTTAAATCGAAGCCTGTCCTCTTCCCGTGCAGCGACGAAAGCGTCCGCTTGATCTCCGCCCGTAGAGAAACTCTTCGCGAATTCTATAATTTCGTGATACCGGACGACGACGTTCTCCTTATGTACATGAATAAGGAGAGTTTTTACAGGCGCGCCTGTCAGAAGGGTTTCCCCGTACCCGATACTTTTTTACTCGAAACGGGTTCGGGGCTCGAAAGCCTTTCGGACGAAGCGGAATTCCCACTCATCGTAAAACCCGCGCTCAAATCCCCGGAGTGGATCGAATGCTTCAAGGATAAGGTGATAAAGGTAAATACACGCGCCGAGCTCGGGGGCGTTATAGAAAGGGCCTCGAAAATTACGAAAGGAATAATAGTCCAGAAGTGGATAAAGGGCGGTGACTCGAATCTCGTATCTTCCATTTTTTACTACGGCAGGAACGGGGCGCTACAGGCGTCGTTCGTCTCGCGTAAGCTCCGGCAATGGTACACGGAAAACGGCGACGCCTGCCTCGCGGAAGAATGCAGGAACGACGAAGTCGCCCGCATCGCGCGCGAGCTCCTCTCCGGCACCGGGTTCAGCGGTATAGGCTCGATCGAATTCAAGCTCGACGACGAGAGCGGCGAGTATTATATACTCGAGGCCAACGTCGGGCGTCCCGTTACGAGGATCGGGATGACCGAAGCCGCGGGCGTCCCGGTTCTCTATACGATGTACTGCGACGCCTCGGGGCTGCCGCTCCCCCGGGACAGGGAGCAGAAGTATAGAGGTACGAAGTGGATTTCGTTTCACCGCGACCTCCAGGCGTCGTGGAAATATTACAGGGACGGAAAGCTCACGATATGGGGCTGGCTGAAATCGCTTTACGGCGTGAGGTCATTCGCGGTTCTGTCCCTTAGGGACCCTATGCCTTTCATCTCGCTCGTCGGGGACGGGCTTTCGGGATTATTCAAAAATCCGGCGAAATGACGTCCGGCTTTCCCTCGTTCCGAATACCCGGGCGGTCGATTTGTTTCCATGTTTACAGTCGGGAATGTACGGGATTGTACGGAAGGCCGAGTGCCTGCACTGTAGAATAGTGGACAATATAGACGTAACGATCCTTCGGCATTCGCATATTTCCTCCAGCCCATCCCCGCTGGCACGCCCTTTGCACTAAATACGACCGTAACCAATAAAACTGGGATTCATCCCGGGAGGTGAATGAAAATGAAAAAATTCTTGATTACGGCCGCACTGGCCCTTGGAGTTTTCGCCTTCAGCCCGGCGCTTACAAGCTCGGCAGACGAATATTATTACGGCACGTCGCCCGACTACATAAGGCGTCCGTGGCAGGGGCAGTACGACGCACCTGGCACGACGATTATAAAGAGGCGCGAGACACGGCAGCACAGGGTTTATTATGTAGACCCCTATAACAACGTCGAGTACCGTGAGTATCGCTATGTAGAACCCGACAACGAGGTCGAGTATCGCGAGTACCACTATGTAGAGCCTGACAATGATGTGGAGTACCGTTATTACGTCGATCCTGACGGCGACGTCCAATACTACTATTACAGCGACTGACGCATAGCGAAGACACAGGTCTATGCGTAACGGCGCGGGTTAGAGAAGAATTTAACGGGAGGTGAACACAATGAAGAAGCTCATAATAGCAGGATTCATCGTCCTGACCGTGCTTATATTCGGTTCCGCGCTTTCGAGCTCTGCGGACGAATATTATTACTACGATTACCATGGTCATCCGGTAGAGCGCCATCAATACCGGGACAACGGATTCGATGTGAATTTCATAAGGCCTTCGGACCCGTTCAATGATGACGACGTCTATTACTATGACGACGGTCACGGCCATTACTATTATCACGAACGCGATTTCGACGATGACGATGCAGTGGAATTCAAGCTGGACATTTTGTGAATAATCATGGCGGTAGAATGCCCTATAAGCCCTGCCGGATTTCTGATTCGGCGGGGCTTTTTTGTGTCCCCGGATCGAAACGGCCTATGATTTGACAGATATGCTCCCGCTGTTTTATAATCTCGTTATCATTGTAATAATTAAGGAGGATAGATGAAACTCAAAATAACATTATCGGCTTTGATTTTCCTGTCACTGCTTGTGATACCGGGCTTAGAGGCGAATGCACAGACCTACCTTCCCGTAGGTCCCCAAACGAATGTGCCCGAAGACACGGTAACGGACGGCGGATGGGTGGAATGCTACAGGGATACGTACGAAGTCCATATGAATGCCGACACAGTTCTCGATGCATGTGAGGGCAATCTCCTTATGCTGACCTGCCGCGAGACCGGGAGCTCCACCATAGCGCTTCTGGCCCAGGGCGAGCGGGGCGACGTCACTTTCGACACCGGTGATAATGAAGATATCCTTCACGTGGCCAACGGAGTGGGCTGGTATTTTAATAACACCGACACAGACTCCTGGGGGTTTGTCAGGGCCGGGGATACCGTGAGTAAGAACAACTGCGATGTCGAGGACAGCGGAGCAAACGACCAGAGGCTTTGCTGGCACCTGAATGACGCTGGAGGATACCGCTGCGGATCTGAGGATGATCTGAACGAATCGAATTCCTATGAGCGCGTGGTATATGTGGCTTCGGATTTGCCGCCGCCTCCGCCGAGCGTTACGACCGTCCCCACCCTTTCCGAGTGGGGCCTGATAGCGATGGCGGGACTTATTGGAATCACCGGGCTTCTGGTTATGCGCAGAAGGAAATTAACGGCCTGATATGAGCTGAATACGATAGATACGAAAAGGGCGGCTTCGGCCGCCCTTTTTTGTTTGTGAACCTGATTGTATGTTTCAGCCGACTTGCTCCGCCTTTCTCCATTCGGAAGATTTCTTATAAAAACCCGCCTCAATATCGTATAATAGTTCGAAATACATATATTACGGACACTTAACGAATTTATACGTCTATCGAACCTTATTCGTGTTCCGGGTTACTAAATATACGAATTCGGCGGAGGCATGGACAAAACGGTAAACGCGGCGGATTTGCCGGATTCAAAGCTGCTCGAAAGAATAACGGGCGGCGACAGGGAAGCTTTCAAAACTCTCTACGGGAGATATGTGAGACAGGTGTTTTCGTTCACATTCAAGCTGACCGGGGATTCGAAAATGGCTGAAGAGATTACGAACGACGTTTTCTTCGACGTGTGGAAAGGCGCGGGCGGCTTTCAGGGGAGGTCCGCGGTTTCGACGTGGGTCTTCGGCATCGCGCACAATAAATCCATGAACGCGCTCAGGAAGAAAACGCCCGATCCGGTAGACCCCGAGGAATTCGTAAGGGTCGCGAACCCCGGCGCCGGGGCTGAAGAAATAGTCGAGAAAAAAGACAGGTCCGAGAGAATGAAGAAGGCGCTCGGCGAGCTCTCGCCGGACCACAGGACGGTTCTGGAGCTCACCTTTTTCGAGGGCATGTCGTATCAGGAGATAGCCGAGGTCATGGACTGTCCCGTGAACACCGTGAAAACGCGTATGTTCTACGCCAGGGAAAAGCTCAAGGAGACGCTGGCGAAGTACGGCATATCGCAGGAGGATTCCGTACAATGACGGCAGAAAAAAATTCGCACGAAGAGATAAAACTCCTCCTGCCCTGGTATCTCAGCGGTAAGCTCGGGGCAGACGAGCTAGAGACCGTTAAGCGTCACCTCGCTGAATGCGACGACTGCGCCGGCGAGATCGAGGAGCTCGGCTTTATGGGGGCGGCGATAACGGAGCCCGACGAGGCGCTCGACGCCGCAATCGAAATGCGGCTCCCCGACATGGAAGCGGATATCATGGACAGGATAAATACCTACGAAGACGCGCGCGCGCCGGGGAAGCGCCCGGCGGCCGCTCCGGTTCGAACGTCGGCGTGGGAAAAGGTTCTCGGGTTCTTCGAGGGGTTCGAATTCCCGCTCCGGATGCCGGCGGGCGTGGCGGCGCTGGTCCTGCTCCAGCTCGCTTTGATAATCGGCCTCGTCTACAAGGTCTACCTCGGGGAGCCCGGAAGCTACGTCGTCCTGAGCGGCCCCGAGGAAACGGCTGCATCGGGCCCCGTGATAATAGTGTCCTTCGTCGATACCGCCACCGAGGCGGAGATAAGGCAAACCCTTTCCGGGATAGGCGGGCGCATAATCGACGGCCCGAAAGCGGGCGGTCTTTACGTCGTCGAGCTTCCGGCGGAGAGCGGCTCCGGAAAATCCGTCGAGAAGGTGATCGAAGATTTAAGAGCCGACAAGGAAGTTATAAAAAGCGTGTTCATGGGGGAGGGGAAATGAGAGGGTGTAAACGGGAATTTATAGTTGTAAATTCAGCACCGATAATATTATTGATAGCTCTGTTCTGTATATTCTCGTTCGCTCCGGCGTCGAACGCGCAGACAAAGCCCGAAAGGGACCCGATCCCCGGCACGGTGCCGGGCGGCCCGGCAAACGTCCCGGGCCCGAACGACATTCCCGATACGGGCCCCGATAACGTTCCCGGAACGAATCCGAACGACCATGTCCCGGGGAGAGTCCCCGAGCCCGAAAGAAGGCCGTTCAGCGGCTTCGACAAACCCCGGATGCCTGGGCCGGAGCGCGGTTCCGCGCCCGCCGCGCCGCCCGATGACATAATATCCGAGCCGTCTCTTCCGGACGCGCCAAAGCCTGTGCCCGACGCGCCTTCCTCGGGGGGCGGCAGAGTTCCGGAGCCGGATATACCCGACTTGCCTCCACTTCCGGACGACCCGTCCGTCATACAGCCCGAGCTCGATACGGACTACCTTACGGCGCCAGTCTTTAAAGACGCCGTCCCCGAAGCAGCTGCAGATACGCAGTACGTTCCCGACGAGATGATAGTCCTCCTTCGCGGCGCTTCCGGGAAGGACGCCGAGATAGGCGGGCTCGGAAACAGGCACAATCTCGACAGGCTGGACACCGCGCCGCTCTCCTCGCTCGGCGTCACGATGGTCCTCTTCCACATACCCGACGGGAGGTCCGTCCCTGCCGTCGTCAACATACTCGCGGGCGAGTCGGGCGTGATCATGTCGCAGCCGAATTTCTATTACAATTCCCTCGCCGGTGAGAATCCCCAGTACGGGGCCGTCAAGATCGGGGCGGACGCCGTCAGCGGGACGACCACGGGCCGAGGCATTACAGTCGCGGTCGTTGACACCGGAATCGATTACAATCACCCGGCGCTTAAGGACAGGATAACGCAGAAGGCCGATTTCGTGAGCCCCGACATGAGCGGGTTTACAGGCGAAAGCCACGGCACTTCCGTCGCGGGGATCATCGCCGCCTCCCCAATCGAAGAGGGCGGCATGTCCGGCGTCGCGCCGGGCGTGCGTCTGATCGCGGCCCGGGCCTGCTGGTCCGATTCCGCGGACGGCGGCAAGGCCGTCTGCTCGTCCGAAAAGCTCGCGAAGGGTATAGACTTCGCCCTCTCGAACAACGCCCGGGTTATAAACCTCAGCGTCGGCGGCCCCAGGGACGCCCTCATAGCGGCGCTGATACAGCAGGCGTACGGCTCGGGCGTCACAGTCGTCGCGGCGGCCGGTAACGGCGGGGCGAAGGGAAAGCCCGTCTACCCCGCGGCCTTGCGGGAAGTCATAGCGGTTTCCGCGACCGGCCCCGACGACAGGCTCTACACCCTTTCGACGCGTGGGGATTATATAGACGTCGCCGCGCCGGGCGTGGACATCCTGAGCCCCGCGCCGGGCGGAGCCTGGCAGATGGAGTCCGGCACTTCGCAGGCCGCGGCCCACGTGTCCGGGGCGGTGGCGCTCATTCTGCAGGATTATCCCGAGCTCTCGCCGTTTCAGGTAAAGCACCTACTCGGGTCGAGCGCCGTCGATCTCGGAAAGCCGGGAAAGGACCCGGAATACGGCGAGGGCAGGATAGACGTCGGGAAGGCGCTTGGCAAGCTCGACTTCGCCGGCGAGGCCAGCACGAAATAACCCGGGGCACAAGCCGGGTTCACGATTCCAGCCTTGCTTCAACTCTCCTGATACGGGAATAGGCCTTGTCCCGCCCCCGGGCTTTTCTTCCGCTGATTCTTCCGATATTGAACCTTTTCTCCTCCGGCCGCGACTAACCGTTCAAACCGCATTAAGGGGGAGAAGAAATGTTAAGTAACGGACTCGTAAAAAGGCTTGGAATCAACGCGGCGTCGATTCTATTCGCGGCGATGCTCGCGTGTTTTGCAGTCATAAGCGCTGCGGAAACCTTGCATGCGCAAAAGCACGGACGGACGCCGGCGGCTCCCGGCCTCGGGCTCACTTCAAACAAGGCAGAGCGCGTCGGCCGGGCGGCGGACAATATGTACATAAGGTCCGAAACCTACATCGGCTGCAGGGTCGAGCGCCATTCCTACGAGTCGGGTAAAACCTACGAATGCATCGACGACGGTCCCGAGCCCGGATTCGACATCATGATTCCGCAGTTCGTCGAGCTGCCCGGGGAGAGCAAGGGATTCGTCGATGTGCCGCGCGCCGCGTCGAAATTCGTCGCCGACGAAGACGATACCGTTGTCGCGATAACCTTCTCGGCCATGGCGTTCGTTTCCTCCACGGAAGACGACAGGCTCCTGATAAGGGTTCTGGTGGACGGTCAGGAGGCCGCCCCCGGCCCGGTCACACTGACGGGCGGGCGGGACGTCGTCATAGTTTCGAGCAGTAACTCCTTCACTTTCCTCGCGGAGGTCGATGCCGGAATTCATACCGTGCAGGTTCAGTACTCGACGGAGCTCATTTCCGGGCACAGCTCCTACATACGCAATGCATCTCTCAGGATAAATACCGGGCTCCCGAGCAGGGAAGGCGAGGGACTCACCGGAAAATGGGGCGAGGGCGCCAAGAAGGGCGACGGGAAATGGTCGGCGATACCCGGAGCGAAGCATACGTTCTATTTACCGGCCGGCGGCGAGGCCGCGATCACCTTCTCGAACGTTCTGAAAATGACGGACGGCGACTTCATCCTCGTACGCGCGGTGGTAGACGGCGGCATCTACGAGCTCTACCCTGTCGAGGCCCTGATGGCCGGCAGGATGTATCACACCGAGGCCAGGAGCATCACTTTCAACGCCGAGGGACTCCCGTCCGGCGCGCACGTGGTCGAGTTCGAATGGCGGAGCAGCATAACGGACGTCGTCACCGTGGCAGAGATGTTCGAGTGGACGATCGTAGTAAGGACCGAAGTGAACGATTCCGGCGACAAATTTTTCGACGTCGTATCGCAGAATAACTTCGAAACCTCGGGCGAAGACTGGTACAAGCCGCTCGCCAACCTTTCGACGAAAGTCAGCGTGGACGAGGTCTCCGACATTGCCGTCACGTTCAGCGGCGAGCTCGCGGGCTACGGCCTTATATTCGTGGCCCCTACAATAAACGGCAATCCCGTGACGGACCAGGAAGTGATCCTCTACTATCCGACGCTCTCGTGCCCTGACCCCGCCTGCGGAAACCCGCAGGCGTCCGATTCGGGAGCGGCGAGCTACACGTTCGGGCTCAAGAACGTGCTGCCCGGAAAAGAGCCGTACGAAATCGGCGTCGCATACCGCGTTCTCCAGGCGGGCGTCAGCACCCCGGGCAGCGGCCTCATATCGGGCTCGAATCTGGTCGTGGAGCAAAAGCGGAGGGTCGGCCCCGACCTGGCGGTCGGTCCCAACATGGGGCGCGGCTCGAAGAAATCCGAGTGGATACTCGAGCCGGTCTACGGCGAAAGGGATCTCCTGACCGTGATAATCGACCCCGAAGGCGGAGTCAACTCCAAGTTCCGGGAGGAGGTGGACGACAGTATCAATGCCGACGCCGCCAGCGTGAAGGATTACTACCTAGTGGTGTCGGGAGGAAGGCTCGAAATACAGAAAGCCGCCACGCTCGGCACGTACGAGGCTGAGCACGCGGGCGAGGTCACGGACGATGAGAGCTATTACAAGAACAGCGATAATTTCAACTGCGACGCCGGCGCCGAGTTCAAGGGAGGCGCCGACGCGCTCCATGCCGAGGCCCTTTTAAACGCCGAAGCCGAGTTCGACTTCAAACAGTACGACAGAAACAACGACGGCAGGATAGAGCCGTCGGAGCTGGCGATTATCGTCGGGATAGCATGGGATTCCAGCGCGGGCTCGTCGGTGGATACTTCGTTCAAACCATACTGCGACGGCGCACCGCTCGTCGTTGACGGCGTCGAGATCACGGAGCTGGTCCACCTGAACCTCATCTATCAGGACGGCGGCCTTACTGACGAGCAGAAGACCGAGAACATGATGGTCGCCGCACACGAGCTCGGGCACCATTTCCTTGGACTCGACGACCTCTACGGCAGATACAAGGGGGTTTACGACGGCACGAGCTTTACGCAGCTTCTCGAATTCCAGAGCGACTGCCCCGACGACCTCGGGCCGGGCGAAGAGTGTCAGAACCGCTACATGAACACCGCCCCGCAGATGATCACTCTCATGACCTACAAAACCGGATACTATACGACGACCACTCACATCGACGGGTTCCACAAGCTCCACCTCGGTTGGGTTACTCCCTACATATTGGAGAAAAAGGACGAGTACGAGCTTGCGGACGTGAAGAAGAGCGAGGACGTTTACATCCTCCCGAGAAGGAACGACGACGGGCGCGAATATGTCCTTCTGGAGTCGAGGTTCGAAGAGTCGCAGATCGACGATCCTCTCTACGACTACAACATCAACGACGACGGCCTTGCAGTGTATCACGTGATCGAGCCGGGCCCGACTTGCCAGTCCGGCATCGGGGCGGGCGCACCGGACTGTAAGCCGTTGATACCGCCCGCGTGCGTTGCCGAGGGGATATGGTATCACAAGCACGGGAGCAACTTCGCCCGCCTCGGGCTCAGGCTCGTGCAGCCCGACGTGTCCCACGTCTACGACAAGGATGCCAACGATTCCGGCAACGACTATGCCGAATTCCAGGAGCTCCTCTTCGGGAAATGGGCCGGCGAGGATCTCCTCGACGAGGGCACGCTCGAATGCACGGACAATATCGGGGACCCTCTCCCTGCCGGGAGCCGGCCGCTCCTCAAATGGGTTGACGGCTCGAAGAGCGGATACAGCCTCCTCGGCATAACGACGAGCGGCGACGGCGCTAAATTCAATCTCGTGCTGGATTGATACAGAAGGCCGCTCAAGAAAAAGCCATTCTATTACCACCTCTCATTCTCTCCCTAACCCGGCGTCCCTCGACAGGGGCGCCGGGTTTCTTTCTCTGTCGGTTGAACCTTTTCCTGCCGGTGCGTGACTAACCTTGCAAATCGACGGGAGGCATAACGATGAAAAATTCGAATACGGTGAAACTCGGCATACTCACGGTTCTGCTTCTGGCCGGCTTTATGGTTGCCCGGGCGAGGCCGCTCCACGCAGCGGACGAAATACTATATGCAGGAGGCGTGCTGCCCGACATAACGAGCCCCCTCGGGATCGAGATAGCGGGTGAGAGGGGATACTGGGGAGGCGCTCTCAGTCTTAACGCCGCCGACGCGTCGTATACGG
Source organism: Thermodesulfobacteriota bacterium (assembly GCA_035325995.1). Taxonomy (NCBI): domain Bacteria; kingdom Pseudomonadati; phylum Thermodesulfobacteriota; species Thermodesulfobacteriota bacterium. The sequence goes on from DAOKYU010000002.1 coordinate 191,720, forward strand.
AGAACGGCAAGTGCGTTTTCAGATACGGCATCGAGCTCGTCAATTCGGGCCCCGCGCCGGCCGGTGAATTCTCCTACAGGCTCAACGCCGGCGGATGGTCGGCCATAGTGGAGGAGGACGGAATAGGGGAGGGCGGGAGCGTCACCTCCGTCGGAGAAATAACCCTCTCTCCGGGCAGACAGAAGATAGCCATAAAGCTCGACAATCGCGAAAGCGTCGCCGAGCTCGACGAGCTCAACAACGTCCCCTTCGCCTTAAGGATCGAGGTCAACGGCGACTGTAATAAGGCCCGCGAAAATCCCCGGTTTGTCGCGGATAGCGGGAATGAATAATCAGCCGGCATAAACCGGGCAGCTCTATTCAATCGAAGACCCCTTTGCGCAGCCGGCCCCCGCTCTTTCCTGCTTTTCCGGGACGAGCGGGGGCTTTTAATTTTCTTTGAACCTTTTCCGGCGACGCCGTTACTAACCTTTCAAACGCGGTTAAAGGGAGGGTTAGAAAATGAAGGATCTGGCGATAATGGCGATAGCGATTCTGGCGATTGTAGCGGTAGCGAACACGAAGCAGATGGACGTGCAGTCGGGGTTCGGAGGGGTTCAGGTCGTAAATCTCGCCGAAGCCGATTCCCTTCGCGAAGGCCTCCCGGCATATGCCGACGCCGAGTCCGGCGACGAGCCCGAAATCTCGCAGTACGACGATACGACTGCCTATACGGACGACGGGGATGCATACGAAGCGATAGACGAGGGCTCATTGAGAACGGCGGTGCTCAAATAGGCGATTAAAGATGGAGGAGGATGGCCGGCCTTAACCCGGGCTGGCTCGTTAACGGTCCCCGGCTCTCTTCGGGTAAAGAGGGCCGGGGATTTTTTATCGAGGAATATACATCCCTTTATTTTCTTACTCCCCGGGAAATCCCTCGAACCTTTTCTCCTCCCCCGGTTACCCACTTATCAACATCACGTAAGGAGGTAAGCAAAAATGCTTACACATCTTAATCTTAAAAAAGTTTTATCGGTTTTCGCATTAACTGTTTTTATCTTTTTCGGTTCTGGCGCGGCGAAGAGCTTCGCCGGATGTCCCTACGACATCCTCGCGCTCTGCCAGGTCGACGGCAAGTGGGTCAACTGCTGCGACCATTACGGCTACACAGTAAACGGCGTCGAGAAGCCCTCGTCGCCGAAGAGGAAACTGAACCTCAAATCGGTGAAGCCTGCCGCGAATAATGCCGCGGTCGCCAAGTCTCAGGCCGGGCAGAAGAGCTTCGGCTCCAAGGCCTCCGCGCCTAACGGCAGCGCGTCCATATACCAGATGAACGGTATGAGCGGCACAGTGCCGATGAAGATCACGACCAAGCTCGTTAACGGCAACGAAGTGCACGTGCTCAAGCTCGCGTCAAAGAACCTGAACCAGGAAATGACCTGGAACGCGAAGCTGAGCTGCGGCAGCGGCACCGTGATCAATCACTTCGAGATACAGACGGCGAACGGGCCGAAGGCAGTATTCCCCGCCGGCAACCATACGACTACGAGCGTCAACCGCAACGTCGAGATAAAGCCGTGGAGTCTAGGTACGGTCGAGTCTCAGTGCGCCGAAGCGCTCTCGAAGGGAAACGGTAAGTACAACAATCAGGCCGTCATATGGCTCGAGCCCTCGGTGGTCGACGTCGTAAGGTTCGGCGCGAGCTGCAGGTACTCGGGCACGAGCAACATCGTCCAGTACAGCGGCCAGGTAAAGCCCAAGACGAAGGTTACGTGCACGCTGACTAACCCGCCCTACGTCCCCGAAACATAAAAGGTCTATTCTCCATACCTTCCGGAAGCCTCCGAAGGCCGCACGCTCGAGGGGGCTTTTATGTATCTCACAAAAAGTTTGAACCTGACGCCGCGGCAAGGCCACTCACTTTCAAGACTATTTAAAGGAGGAAATAACCATGAGGAGGTTATTCGGATTTAAAGACAATTTTTACGCTCCCGCTTTAAAAGGGGGCTTGCTCGTTTTGGCTGTAATGATTTTCACCTTATTCATTCCCGATGGAGCCAGGGCCGCCGAGCTCGTTATCGACAGCACGATCGACGCCGTGGACGACAATCCCGGGGACGGGCTCTGCGACGACGGCTCCGGCAACTGCACCTTGCGCGCGGCCGTCATGGAATCGAACGCGCTCGCCGGGGACGATGAAATCTTTCTCTCGGACGAAGTATATATCCTGACCATACCCGGCACCGACAACCTCGCCGCTGACGGCGACCTCGACATAAGGGACAATCTTATAATCCACGGGGCCGGTGCGGGAGAAACGGTCATCGACGCCGGGAACATAACGCGCGCCTTTCACTTGATCGACGATGACGACCTCGCGCAGATCGAGGTCAGGCTGCTCGGCCTCACGATCCGGAGCTCGATCGCCGGAAACGCGGGCGGTGCGATAAGGAACGTCTCCGAAATTCTCTTTCTCGAAGGCGTGAGCGTTCAGGACAGCACCGCGCCAAGGGGCGGGGGCATATACGTCGGGCCGGACGGCAGGGCTTCGATATTCAGCTCCGCAATTATAAACAACAGCGCGACGGACGACCCGGGCCAGGAGCGGGGTGGGGGCATATACAACTCGGGTGAGACTGTAATCTTGAACACGACGATCAGCGGAAACACGGCCGGCGACCTCGGCGGAGGTATTTTCAACGACGGCGGATTCGACGCCGTTTTCTCGACCATAGCCGGTAACGTCACGGAGGCCGGGCTCCCGGGCGGAATACACCAGGCGGTCGGAAGCAATACCCAGTTCTTCGGAACCATAATAGCCGGAAACTCCACGGGCGACTGCGGCGGCGTATTCATCGAATCACTCGGGTACAACGTCTCGACCAGCGACTGTAACCTGACGGACCCGACGGATTTACCCGATACCGATCCACTGATCGGCCCGCTTCAGGATAACGGCGGGACCACTCTGACGCATGCCGTCCTCGAGGGCAGCCCCGCGATAGACCTTGCGGATAACGAATTCCTCTGCCTCGGCGCCGGTATAGACCAGACGGGCGCGATAAGACCGGTCGACGGCGACGGGAACGGCAGCGAAATATGCGACGCGGGCGCGTTCGAATTCGTCCCGGCGGCGGCGGTTCCTGAAAGCGGCGGCGACGGCGGATGCTCGCTCGCCAGGCCTGGCGCTTCGGGAACCGGATCACTGGCCGCTTATCTCCTCGTCCCGCTCTTCGTGTTAATCGCACGAATCCGAAGAAGGTTCGGTTCTTTGTAACGTATATTCGGTAAAGCCGCCCCCGGGAGGGGGCGGCAAATCCGGGCATAGGAGCGAGAGCGGAATGAACTTTTTAACCACGAGCTACTACTCACTACTGCGAATAAAAAGGCGCGGAGCGAAGCTCCCCGCAGGGCGAACGGCCCGTCCTGGAATCGAAAAAATGTTGAATCACCGGGATAAATATTCTAGTATATGTCTACTTCTTCCAGAGGAGGATGGAGCGGTGCGGCCCGTCCGGGTTCTCTTTTTTTTGACTATTCTCGTCTTTTCCCAATCCGCTTTCGCGGAGCTCAGGCTGACGGAAACGGAAGCGGGCAAGGCCTTTAAATCCGGCGATTACGACAAGGCCCTGACCGGGCTCAAGGCCCTCCTCGAAGAATATCCCGACGACGCGGTAACGATACTGCGCTACATAGGTATCTCGTATCACCGCCTGGGGCAATACGAAAAGGCAATCGCCGCCTTCGAGCAGGCGCTCGAAATCGACCCGCAGAACGTGCCGGCTCTCTTCTACATGGCCTCGACGTATTTCAAAATCAGCGATTCCGCCGCGGCGCGCGAGATATTCGAAAGGATTGTCATCCTCGCGCCGGAATCTCTTTACGCCGAATGGTCCGAGCGTTACGTCCAGGCAATAATCCAGCGTGAGACCGAGTACAAGCAGCCAGGCGGCCCGAGGCTCTACGACGTCTTCATCCAGGTAGCTCCGCAGCTCGACTTCAACGTCCCCGAAGACCCGAACGCAGGCAGCACGTTCAGCGACGACGAATCCTTCAGGTTCACCGAATACGCCTCGCTCGGCCTCAGGACGAAGCAGCTCGGCAAGTGGATGCTCGGCGCATATTTCTCCACCTACCAGAGCCAGCACACGAAAAAGAGCATGAGGGAATTCAATCTCTCGACGTTCAACATCTCGCCCTACATCAACTATACGACGACTATACTCGGGAAATCCTTCTCGCCGATGCTGAGCTACAATTTCAACTATTCGCTCCTCGATTACGACAGCTACAGCAACTCCCATACTATAACCGCAACTTTTAACACCGGCCTCACACCCAACACGCTCACGATGCCCTACTACAGGATTTCGTTCGACAGCTTCGACGACAAGGGCTTCGACCCTGCCGTATCTTCCCGCAGCGCGACGAACAACGCCTTCGGGATAGTGCAGTATTTCTTCTTTATGGAAAGGGCCGTCAACGTCTGGCTCGCGTACGAGTTTCAGCATAACGACGCCGACGGGCTCAACTTCAACTTCAACGGCAACAAATTCGGCGCGGGCTTTTCAGTGCCTATAGTTTGGGAAATAAGGGGAGACCTGAGCGGGGAATACCAGAGGGACGATTATCCCGACTTTCAGGGCCCGAGGGACAGGGAGACGAACAGGGTGAACTTATTCGTGCGGCTGGCGAGGAACATCGCAGGCCCGGTTTACGGGGCGTTTTCGTACAGCTATACGAACGAGAACTCGAATTACGAAGTGCTCGAGTTCGACAGGCACATCCTTACTTGGTCTCTCTTTCTCAGCTACTGAGGTAAAATTATGAGTGTCATAAGAGAAAAAATGAAAATCCTCTCGCGTAAAATCGGCAGACCGCTGCTTTTGCTCCTGCCTGCGTTTTTGGTCTCCGTTCAGGGCCTTGCGGCGGACTCCGCCACGAACGCGAGCCTGGGCGCCGCCGAGAAGACCGACCTCGAAACGGGGGCCATCGAGCCCGTCGATTCCGTGAAGAACAACCCCGATCTGCTCTACGTGCTCGAGGTGCTCCTCCGTGCGCCCGTCACCCAGCTCAAGGACGGCGAGCCGCCCTACAACCAGCAGCCTCCCGACGCACAGGACGATTTCAGGACCAGGGTGATCCCCACGCCTCCACCCACAGTGCCGACGGACCCGCCTACCGTTCCGACAAACCCGCCGCCGGTTATACCGACCATGCCCCCGCCGCCGATCCCGACGGACCCGCCAGTGCCGACGAGGCCGCCCGACAGGCCGAGGCCGCAGTTCCCGCAATTCCCCGGCAGACCGGTTATTCCCGATAACCCGGATAATCCCGATAATCCGGACAACCCCAACAATCCGCCGACCCTGCCGGATATTCCAAATCCGAACGATTGAGATTCCGGCAGACGGGAATTTCAATCGGACTGCCTCCACAAGTCCGGCAAGGATCGATCACAGGAACCTGTATCTCATTTCGGGCGCTACAGCTCTCCCGGCCCGCGAGCGGCTGATCGCCCGGAAGGTTAGCACGATCCCGATAATAGCCGGCAATGTGACTGCGGGAAAGTCACGGGGGATTACGGACGGAGAGCAAATGCCGACCGCGATCTCCCAGAAGTGAAAAACGGCGTGCGCAACGAGCCACAACGTCGCCGCGCCCCATAGCCCGACGCGTCGCCTCGGGCTGAACATGCCGATCACGAAGGCAAGGCCGAGGAAAAGTTGAATTATTCCTATGTCGCGGATGAAGTGCTGGTTAAAGAAGCCCGTGTCCACAACGCCCGGCACGAGATCGTACCAGGCCGATGGAGCGACGAGCATGAAAATCCCGTTTGCCGACAGGAATATCCCGTTGAACGCGACCATTATAAATACCAGCACCGAGACGGCGCTGACTCCGGTCGTCCTCTTCATGATCTAACCCCCCTCATGAAATTAAGTGTTTGTCCGTGCCTGAAGCAAACTTCCCCGCAGGCACGGACGGTTCTCTATTGTAAGCCCCGGCGAAGCGGGCCGCTCCGGTCGCAGGTCTTACTGCCCGTGCCCTGCCGCGGGAGAAGCGGAGTTAATAAGCCAGTCCCGGAAACGCGTCTGTGCTATGCGCGCTCCCTCGTCCGGGGTGAGAGACCGGTCGTCCACGTCTATGCCGAAGTATCGCGCGGCGCTGTCCGTGACCACCCGGCGCGTGTCCCCGGTTGCATTCAGGTACATGCGAACGAGCTCGTCGAGACGGAATTTCTCGGGGCCTGCGACCTCGACGATGCCGTTCACGGGCTCCCCGAGCGTTACGTCAGCAAGGGCCTCGGCCACGTCGTCCGAGACTATGGGCTGGATAAGGGCCGGCGGCAGGATCACTTTCTGTCCGTCTGTCGAGAATTGTGCAATGCCTCCCACGAACTCGAAGAACTGCGTCGCGCGCAAAATCGTGTAAGGAATCCCTGACGCCTTGATCAGGTCTTCCTGCGCCATCTTCGCCCGGAAGTAACCACTCTGGAGAAGGCGCTCGGTGCCGACGACCGACAATGCAACGTGGTACCTCACACCCGCGGCGTGCTCCGCCGCGAAGAGGTTGCGGCCGGACGTCTCGAAAAATTCTATGGCCGCCTTGTCTTCGAACGAAGGCGAGTTCGCCACGTCTACGACGGTCCCCGCGCCTGAAAGCGCTTCGGATAGTCCCTCGCCGGTGATCGTATTCACACCGGTGCCGGGCGACGCCGCCGTCACGTTATGGCCGAGCCCTCGAAGCCTGTCCACGAGCTTGCTCCCTATGAGCCCGGTGCCGCCGATAACGACGATTTTCATGGCGGACGGTCTGTTTTTATCGGTGTCGCTCTGATTGGCAAGGTTTTCCTTTTTCATGATGGACCTCCCTTTATTTAACAATAACCGGCTTTTTCACTGGCCGGGATTGCATTTGTTTTTGTGCCGATTTGTCGTTCGAATAAAGCCCCCGCAGCCTGCCGGTATATCCCCCGATCAAGCCGCTTTGGAGCTGTTCCGGGCTTTGCCCAAAAACTCCAGCAGGTCGGCGTTGATCCGTTCCTGGTGAGTGGACGTCATCCCGTGCGGAGCCCCCGGATAAACGAGCACCTTCGCCCCCTCGATGAGCCTGGCGGATTTCTCCGCATGGTTCTTGACCGGGACGATCTGGTCGTCATCTCCGTGCATCACCAGAGTCGGTATATCGAACTTCTTGAGGTCTTCGGTAAGGTCCGTCTCGGAGAACGCCTTTATGCTTTCGTATGCGTTTATCTGCCCGCACTGCATGCTCCAGAGCCAGAATTGATCGAGAGTCCCCTGGGGAACACTGGCTCCTTTCCTGTTGGCGCCGTAGAATGAAACGGCCAGGTCCTTATAGAACTGCGAGCGATTCCCGGCGAGGCCGGCCCTGAGCCCGTCGAACACCTCGATCGGCAAACCTTCGGGATTATCCGGTGTTTTGAGCATGAGCGGCGGAATTGCGGATACGAGCACCGCGCTGGCGACGCGCTTCGACCCGTGCCGGCCTATGTAGCGCGCCACCTCTCCGCCCCCGGTGGAATGGCCCACCAGCGTCGCATCCTTAAGGTCGAGCGCTTCGATGACGGCCGCAAGATCGTCGGCGTACCCGTTCATGTCGTTCCCCGACGAGGTCTGGCTCGACCGCCCGTGCCCGCGCCTGTCGAGCGCTATGGCCCGAAAGCCGTTCCGCACCAGAAAGTGCATCTGTCCGTCCCACGCGTCGGCGTTGAGCGGCCAGCCGTGGCTGAAGACCACGGGCCGCCCGCTGCCCCAGTCCTTGTAATAGATATTTATGTCCGCTCCGTTTTCTTTTCCTACAGTTACAAAAGCCATGGTCTAATACCTCCTGTTCTTATGGTTTTCTTTTTTTTGTGAAACCGCTTTATCCCGCTTTGGCCCGTTTGACTTCCTCGGGCCGGTAAAAATAACCGGAGAGTCTTCCCGTCAGGAAAAGCCTCGCCCGCCGGATTCTCGTCTTCGCTCCCTCGACCGAGATGCCGAGGATTTCCGCCGCCTCGCTATCGCCGAGCCCCTCGACGTCTGCGAGCTGGAAGACCGCCCTGTAGCCAGCCGGCAGCTCGCCCAGGGCGTGCCCGATTTTGCCGAGCCATTCCTGTGCGTCGGCCGCATCACTGAAACCACGCGGGCTCCCGAAAGCCCGTTCAAGCGCCCTATGCTCCCGGAAGGGCGGATACTCGTCCGGGCTTTCGCTCCTCTTATGCTCCTTTTCGACCCCTAGACGTGCGAAGCACAGGCGAAGAACTATCCCGTAAAACCAGGTCGTGAGCTTCGCGCCTTCATGAAAGGAATCCGGTGTCTCTATCGAAAGAAACGCTTCCTGGAGAACCTCCCCCGCGTCGTACGCGTCGAGCGTTACCCTGAGTGAAACCATGAAGACTGCGCCCGCGTAACGGTCTACCATCTCGTTAAACGCCTCCTCGTCCCGGCCTCGTTTCAGCCGGAGGACGAGCTCTTCATCGGACGCGCTCTTGACGTCTTTTGCAGCTGCCGGTCCGGCCGTTCGCCCTACGTGCGAATTCCCGCCGACGGTCTCCCGGTAACCGCTTTCCGCATCCAAAAACCCCGTGTCTGAAATTTGCGTTCCTTTCATAATCTGCCTCCGGTCGTATTGCCGCTCCCGTTGAGACGTGGGGTCTTTACTGCCCACTCCGTAAGCGCTATCCATGATGTTTCATAACTAGCCGAATCTATCCCCGGGTGGTGAGGGGGGCCGGCTTCGAACCCCCTCTCCCGAAACCGTGCTGCGGGAATTAATCCACGTAGAGGATCCATCCCCCCGGCGTCTGCTCGGCCCTGCCTGTAACCTGCACCCCTTTATGAACAGGGTTCAGCTGAACCTTCATCAGCCCTTCCTGGAGCCCCTGAAGGTAATAGACGGTCCCTTCGTTCGTCACCAAAATATGCTGATGCGGCGGCTGATTCTTGCACGGGCCGTCGGCTATCACCGGATTGACCGTCCCCTTCTCGTAATCGGGGAGCAGGCAGATGACGTTGCCGGTCACCGTTATCTGCTCGTCCTTCGCAAAGCCCGGGCCGGCCAGTGAAATCGAGAATGCGAAAGCTAACATCGTGGACAAAATGAGTATGTTTTTTCTCATTGTGTCACCTCCGTTTTATTAATGTTGATCTGCTTCATACAGAGTAAGATCGACGTTGACGGCAAAGGGATAGCGCCGTTTTCCCAAGCCGGGATAAAGTCTCCGATCCCGCGGGGCGGGTTTTCAGCGTTCGGCGCATTACCCGGAAATCGCTCAGGCAATGCCGGGTCCTCCGTCCACGGATATAACCTGTCCGGTCATCCAGCCCGCTTCGGGCTCCGCCAGCTTTACGATCCAGGAAGCTACTTCCTCCGGATCCCCCCGTCTTCCGAGCGGCACACTGCCGGCCTCTTCCTTCTTGATTTGCTCGACGGCATCCGGGGGCATTCCGGAGCGCGCAAGAATATCGGTTTCCGTCGGCCCGGGCGCGACCGCGTTGACCCGAACTCCGAAAGCAGCCAGCTCCAGGGCCCAGCAGCGCGTAAGATGTTCGAGCGCCGCTTTGGAGGCCGCGTAATGTGAAATCGCCGGCGAGGCCTTGTGCCCGAAGGTGCTGGATATGTTGACAATGGAGCCCTTGGCGGCCTTTAACGACGGCAGAGCCGCCCGGCTGAGCAGCGTCGGCGCCGTAATGTTCGTGGCGAAAAGCGAGGTCACCGTCTCCCGGTCGATCCGGTCGAGCGGGCTCTGAACGAATGCTCCCGCATTGTTGACCAGGACGTCTATACGTCCCCAGTGGTTAATAGCGGTCTGAACGACCCTTTCTATATCCGTCTCGTCCAGTACGTCCGCCGTTAAAGGTTCTATACGATCGGAGACGCCGGCCGTCTCTTCCAAAGGGCCGGCACGGCGTCCCGTGACGAGTACCCATGCCCCCGCTTCGGCGAACTGAAGCGCCGCCGCCCGCCCGATCCCCGTTCCTCCCCCGGTGATTATTACGACTCGATTTTCCATTTCCATTTATCCTTTACTGTGTATTTTCGGTTGTCCCGCTTCATATAAAATCGGATCGATGTTGACGGCAAAGGGATAGCAGCCATTTCCATAATCCTTATACGAAGTCCGAAAGACGTGTCCTTAAGAAAAGCCTTGCCCTCCGAATCCTGAATTTAACCGTGGCGATTGGCAGGTTCAGAACTTTCGCCGCCTCGGGATTTGTGAGACCTTCCACGTCTCTCAAATGGAAGACCGTCCTGTAAACAACGGGGAGCTCGTTTACCGCCCGCTCCAGCTTTTCCAGGAGCTCCCGGCTGGAAAACGGGTCACCGTGTCCGCGGCTAGGGTCCTCGATCTCGAATCCGTTCGATGCACGCTCTTCGAGGCTAAGGTCGTTCCTGTACTTTTTTTCGGCCCTTAGATAGGCGAAGCTTTCATTCGCCGTGACGCTGTAAAGCCATGACGAAAATTTGCCTCCTTCGCTGAGGGTTTCGAGCCTGGTCGCGAGCTTGATAAACACCTCCTGCAAAACCTCTTCTGCGCCCGTCGTGCTGCGCGTAATCCTGAGAGCGGTCCTGAATATCTTCTCCCCGTGCCTGTTTACCATTTCGTTAAAGGCTTCTTCGTCCTGCGTCTCGACGTAGAGGCGGACAACTTCCGCATCGCCGAGCCGCTCGAGGTCTTGCTTCGCTCTTCGTCCGTCCGGATGCTCATCCATAAAGTATCCGGCGCCCGGTTTATTCCCTGGCGTGTACAGGTTCTCGGACTTTTCATACAGGGCCTGTTCTGCTATTGCCGCGATCTTCTTTTCCATTCCTTTTCTCCTTGTCGATTTCGGTGGATATCGGTTGACTGTCCGGAATCTCGACAACGATAAGTGCAAGGGCCATGCCGCGGAGTGAAAGCTTGCGGATTCGCGGGCTAAGTGCCCGGTCTCACTTTCGTTTGAGTAAAATCACGTTTTGGTTTATTCTCTAGAATCTCCGGTGTGGGGTTAGGAAATATCGTCACCATTGGGAAATGTCACGATCGGAACGAAATATCCTTTCCGGTCTTTCCGCCGATTTCAGGAGATATGATGGATGATTCTGAAAAGTCCAGATACAACGAGCTTATACTGAACGCCGCGGGCGAGGGGCTGGCCAGCGCCGACATCAACGGGAACCTCACGTTCATTAATCCTGCCGGGGCAAAAATGCTCGGCTGGGAAGTCGAGGAGCTGATCTCCAGGCCCGGGCACGATATAATGCACCACACGAAACCCGACGGCAGTCCCTATCCGCTCGAAGAATGCCCGATATACGCGGCATTCCAGGACGGCGTCGTCCGCTTCGAGGATAACGAGATGTTCTGGAGGAAAGACGGCTCGTCTTTCCCGGTGGAATATACGAGCACCCCGATTCGGGAGGGCGGGAAGTTCGTGGGTACGGTGCTTGTCTTCAGGGATATCACCGCGCGAAAAGCGGCGGAGAAAACGCTCAGGGAAACCCTCGGCCGGTTGTCGAAGATGAACCGGTATGAATCGATTATCAGCGTCGTCACACGAACCGTGCACCGGACGATCAACCTCCAGGAAGTCCTGGATAACGCGGTCGAAGCCTTGAGCGAGAACATAGATAAGGCCCAGCACGTCTCGATTTACATGGTCGAAGGGGGGAATGCGATAATGCGGGCGTACAGGGGCTACCCTGACTGGTTTGTCGAGCGCGTCAAAAGTATCCCTTATCCGGCAGGCCTTACGTGGAAAATAATAACGGACGGCAAGCCCAGATACTGCGCGAACGTAGATCATGACAAAACCATAGGCCCGGCCGCGAGGGAAGCCGGGATAAAGAGCTATTTATGCATGCCCGTTTTCCTCGAGGGCAAAAGCGTGGGGACTATTAATGTATCTTCCCTTCACAAAAATGTTTTCGATAAGGAAGAGATCCAGCTTCTCAAGAACGTCGCGCAGCAGGTCGGGACGGCGATCAACAACGCCCATCAGGCCGAGGCGCTGAAAAAGGCGCTGTCCAAGGTGGAAGAGCTCAAGAACCGGCTTCAGGCCGAAAACATTTACCTCCGGGAAGAGATCAAGACCGAATATAACTTCGACGAAATCATCGGCCGGAGCGAAGCCCTGATGAACGTATTGCGCAAGGTGGAGCACGTGGCTCCCACGGAAGCCACGGTTCTGATCCAGGGCGAGACCGGCACCGGGAAGGAGCTCGTAGCCCGTGCGATTCACCATTTCAGCCTGCGCAAGGACAGGCCGCTCGTTAAAGTGAACTGCCCGGCCCTTCCGGCGGGGCTCATCGAAAGCGAGCTCTTCGGCCACGAGAAGGGGGCTTTCACGGGGGCGCTCTCGCCCAAAACAGGCCGCTTCGAGCTGGCCGACGGGGGGACGATATTCCTCGACGAGATCGGCGACCTGCCGCTGGAGCTGCAGGCAAAGCTCCTCCGGGTGCTCCAGGAAGGCGAGTTCGAGCGCCTGGGCGGCTCCCGTTCCATCAAGGTTTCCGTCAGGGTCATCGCCGCGACAAACCGCGACCTCAAGCAGGCCGTGGAAGAGGGCAAATTCCGGGCCGACCTTTTTTACCGGCTGAATGTCTTCCCGGTCTTCATCCCTCCGCTGAGGGAGCGCAGGGAAGACATCCCCGTACTGGTCGGGCATTTCATAACGAAATACAGCAAAAAGCTGGAGAAAAAAATCGATAATATTTCCCAGGAAATGATGAATGGGCTGCTTGCTCATCCGTGGCCGGGAAATGTGAGAGAGCTCGAGAACGTGATCGAAAGGGCGGTCATCGTCGCGCATAGCCCGGTCATTCAGATCGACGAATCTCTGGACATGCGGCTCGAGGATACCGGCCCCGATACCCGAAGCGCAGGCACGCTCGAGGACGTCGAGCGGAATTACATCCTCCGCGTGCTCGAAGATAAGGGCTGGGTCATCCACGGCGAGCGTGGGGCCGCCGTGGTGCTAGGTATGAATCCGCATACCCTCCGCTCCAGGATGAAGAAGCTCGGGATAAGAAAACCCGGCGGCAGCGGCTGACTCCCCGGCGGCATCGAGCTCGCTGGCCTTGTTAAAATCACGAACCGCGCTGACATAGTCTCCCGCTAAGCATTTAACGAGGCCTCTTCTGCGGTATATGACGGGGAGTTCAGGGCTTAGCAATATGGAATAGTTGTAATCCTCTATCGCACCCCTGTAGTCGTGAATGCTGCTCTTTGCAAGGCCCCTGCCGAAGTAAGCGAGAGAATAGCTCCGGGTATGCTCTCTATAATCCCGGTCGTAGTATGTAAAAAAATAACCGGGCTTAACTTCCATCACATCGTAAAAGCTTTGCAGTGCTATGTTGGTGATTCCCCTGATGAAATGTATATCGGCATAGTTCGGATACAGCTCTATCGCCCTGTTGAAGTCGTCTATGGCCCCCGCGTAGTCACCGATCCCGCTCTTTGCAAAACCGCTTTTACAGTGCTTCCGGCATAGAACACTGTTCGTTTCTATCGCCCTGTCGAGGTCCCGTATCGCGCCTTTATAATCCGCGAGGTTCCGCCTGGCCAGCCCGCGGGTCGCATAAGCCTCGGCATATTCCGGGTCGATCTCTATTGCATTGCCCGAATCCCGAACCGCACCGCTGTAATCACCGAGAACGATCCTGACCAGCCCCCGGGTTACATAAGCTTCTACGTACTCGGAGTCGAGCTCTATTGCCCTGCTGAAGTCCACGAGCGCGCCTTCAAAATCGCCGAACGAGGAATTTGCATACCCCCTGGCGCAATAGGCCTTCGCATCCCCGGTTGCCTGCCTTCTGTGCTCGTCCCGGTCAATCGATAAATCTCTCCAACCGTCCTTCTTGCATTTTACTTCGCCCAAAAAAGTCAGGATAGATTTTCGCATGTTTATCTCGCTATCGTATATTTTTTCACTTTCATAAATGCACGGCCCATAATCCAGCCGCGGGCACCCTTTTAATACTGAAGACGCTAAATCTTTTTATTGGGATAGATACGTGAAAAAACCGGGGCGATCTGTCTTAAGACTCTAGTTCGCGCCGGGGGATACGAAAGGGCGGAGAGGCCCGGCTCGACATGCTTCAACCCCGGATGCCGAGGCCAAGCGAGATTAAAGGACGAGCATCGGGCCACAGTGATATTAAAACCACAATGAGGTATACTCACCCTGAAGATTCATTAAAAGATGCCCTTGAATCTCTAGGCAATTTTGGACAAAATGCTACCAATATCACTACCAATGACAACTCAATCAAATCTGATGTATCATAACTCGTTGTAATTATTGACTTGGAGGGCTGGCAGAACGGCTAATGCACCGGTCTTGAAAACCGGCGTCCGAAAGGACTTGGGGGTTCGAATCCCTCGCCCTCCGCCAATTAAATATCGTTTTTATTCGTCTTCAAATCCAGGATTCTCTCAGTGCTCATTTCCTTACTCGTTTATGTCGAGTACGGTTCTATTCCCTGTTCCCACGCTGTCAGAGGAATTGCCTCGTCCCTGACCTTCATCAGATGTGCGTCGAGATTCTTCCTCTGGTCGTCTGAGAACTTTCGATTATTATGGGTAGCCGGTCCCGGCTCGTTACGTGCAGGAAAAACCCTTGAAGCTTCTTTAACGCGTCTTCTCCACACCCGCAAACGGGGATTCATTCTAATCTTATTCTTGCTGCCGACAGCATTTGTTGCCATGGTATTCGTCTGCGTCTATCTCTCGCCGGGTGTAAAAAGTTCGCGAAGGGAAAGTGCAAAAGGTCTTAATTGCAGGGAGTAATTCATCAGCCGCTCCATATCGACCTGGATATGCCCGGCTTCATCAAGTCGTAAATCGCTGTCCCAGCGTATAGATAGGAGGAGGGGGATTAAGAATAGATTGTGGACGACGGTGAGAGCATTTAAAATTGAAATAAACAAAACAGCCGGCCCGGCCTGGACGTACGCCACGATGCGGGCCGCAGGCAGGGGAGACGAATCATGAAGAAGCAAAGATCGGACAAGGATTATAAGAACATCGGCTCCAGGGCGAAGCCCTTCGTTCACGAGGAAGCCATAGAGATCCAGCCCTACGGGATGATAGTCAAGCTCCCGATAGCGCTGTCCGAGAAGGTCTGTGCGAAGAGCGTCGAGAACCTGAACCAGGTTCTGGCCGATACGATGACGCTCCGTGACCTCTACAAGAAGCACCACTGGCAAGTGGCAGGGCACACCTTCTACCAGCTCCACCTTCTCTACGACAAGCACTTCGGCGAGCAGAGCGAGCTCGTCGACACCATAGCCGAGCGGATTCAGCTCCTAGGCGGGATAAGCCTTGCCATGGCGGCCGACATCGCGGAGACGACGATGATCCCCCGCCCGCCCCGCGGCCGCGAGGAAGTGCCGGTGCAGATTTCCCGCCTGCTCCACGCGCACGAAGTCATACTCCTCGAGGCCAGATCCATGGCGAAGCAGGCATCGGAGGACGGCGACGACGGGACGAACGACCTTCTCGTCAGCAACGTCATACGCACGAACGAGCTCCAGGTGTGGTTCCTCGCGGAGCATTTGGTAGACGTTCCGCTCGTCAGGGCGGATTAATCGATAGTAAGCGGGAGAAAGCGATGAAGAGGACATGGCTGATTACGGGGGCTTCCCGGGGGTTCGGGGCCGAGATAACGAAGGCTGTCCTGGCCGGGGGCGACAGGGTTATAGCGACGGCGCGCAACAAGGCGTCTCTCGAGGATGTGGCGGGCGATGAAAATGCTTTGACTCTCGACCTGGACGTGACCGACCCTGTACAGATAAGGGCCGCCGTGGCGGCGGGGCTCGACCGTTTCGGGCGCATAGACGTTCTCGTGAACAACGCGGGGTACGGCATTATAGGCGCGATCGAAGAGTGCAGCGGGGCCGAGGTCGAGGACGTATACCGGACCAACGTATTCGGCCTCCTGAACGTCACGCGCGCCGTCTTGCCCGCCATGCGAAAGCTTCGCTCGGGGCACATAATCAACATGTCCTCCCTCGGGGGCTACGAGGCTTCGCCGGGATGGGGAATTTACTGCTCGACGAAATTCGCCGTCGAGGGGATAAGCGAGGCGCTATATAAAGAGCTCGCCCCGCTCGGAATCCGCGTTACGGTCGTAGAGCCCGGATTCTTCCGCACCGATTTTCTCGACCGGAGCTCGCTGCACGGGTCCGGGGAGCAGATTGCCGACTACGCCGACATCGTCGGCAAAACCCGGGAATTCGTCTCGGGGCACAACCACAACCAGCCGGGCGACCCCGCCAGGCTCGCACTGGCCATAGTCGAGGTCGCCGATGCCGTCGAGCCGCCGCTCAGGCTGCCTCTGGGGAAGGACGCCATAGCGCGTATCGTGGAGAAGAATTCGTTCGTCGAGCGCGAAACGTCCCGCTGGTATTCACTGGCGGTTTCGACAGGGTACGACGAAGACGCGCGGGAAGAAAAGGACCCTAACGGCAAAAGTTCTTTCAATGGAGTTGCTCATGAAAATTGATTTAACCGGAAAGACGGCTTTGGTGACCGGCTCCACGGCCGGGATAGGTTTCGCCATCGCGCGGAGCTTCGCCGAATCTGGGGCGAAGGTCATTGTAAACGGCAGGTCGAAGGACAGGGTGTCCGAGGCGGTCCGGAAGATAAAGAATGATTTTCCATCTGCCGGTGTAGCCGGAGCGGCGGCCGATCTCGGAACCGCCGAAGGGGCGGAATCTCTTTATAAAGAGGTCCCCTTTGTAGACATTCTGGTAAATAACCTCGGAATATTCGAGCCCAGGCCGTTCTTCGAAATAACGGACGACGACTGGCAGAAGTTTTTCGACGTAAACGTCATGAGCGGCGTCAGGATGTCCCGCCACTTTACGCCGGGCATGGTCGAAAGAAAATGGGGCCGCGTCATTTTTATAGCGAGCGAGTCGGCCATACAGATTCCCGTCGAGATGGTTCATTACGGCATGACCAAGACGGCGCAGCTGGCGGTTTCCCGCGGCCTCGCCGCGACAGTCGCAGGGACGGGCGTAACGGTCAACACGGTAATGCCCGGGCCGACGTGGTCCGAGGGCGTGGAGGTCTTCGTTCAGGGGATGGTCTCCGGCCCCGATAAGGATTTCAAAGCGATTGAAGAGGAATTTTTCGAGACCGCGCGCCCGGGCTCGCTGATCAAGCGTTTCGCGACTCCCGAGGAAATCGCGAACCTCGTCACGTACGTCGCCTCGCCGTTGTCGTCCGCCACGACCGGTGCGGCGCTCAGGGCCGACGGCGGCGTCGCCAATTTTATTCTGTGACCGGCGGCCGAAACAGGCCTCGGCGGAGAGAGGTCAACGCCGTGTATACGGCAACCGGAGCTGAGGGGCGGATCAGGGCCGTTGTAGCCGACACGCTTCCGGGGCGCATTTCCCGTACACACCGCCGGGGAAATACCCGACGGCCCGGGATGGACATCGCTCGATTCTTTCCGGCGTAACCCGGTTTCTGAATCCTGTAAAGCCTGTCGTATCGAAGAACGCCGCGACTCTCACGACGCGGACATATTCTAGAAAACTATGACGGCGCGGCCGATGATGTCGCCGTCCCGGAGAAGCTCCAGGTTTTCGTTGACTTCATCGAGTTTTATTTTCTTTACCGTGTGTTTGATCTTTCCCTCTTCGGCCAGTGTCACGACTTCCTTGAGATCGTTGTAATTCCCCCAGAAGGAGCCGTGGTACGTGAACTCACGGGCCACGAACGGAAAGAGGGGGATGTTTATGCGGTCGCCCACGAGACCGACGGACGAGTAATGGCCCTCCGTCGAGAGGAGGCCGAATCCCGTCTGTATCATCTCCTCCGCCCCGGCGCAGTCTATGACTGCGTCGATCTCCCGGTGTCCGGTTTTCTGGAGCAGCTCTTTACGGATATCGTCGAGAGATTTTCCCTTGATATTGATTGTCTCGTCTGCGCCGTAATCCTTTGCTATCGCCAGCTTCTCGTCGTTCCTGCCGAATGCCACGACGGTTGCGCCCGAGCCGAGAATCTTCGCGTACTGGACCGCGTACGTGCCGAGTCCCCCTACTCCGAAAACTGCGAGCACCCTGTCCGGTCCGAGAGCACCGGCGGCGCGGAGTTTTTTGATTCCCCTGTACGGGGTAAGGCCCGCATCGGTCAGCGGGGCGACTTCTTCGGCCGTAAGGTTATATTGTTTTCCGATCGGCACTAGGTAACTGTAGGGTACGGGGACGTATTCCGAATATCCGCCGTACGGGCCGAAGCCGGGCCAATTCCCGTGGCTGCATATGTGCGTGTTGCCCTCGTGGCATTGCCTGCAGGCGCCGTCTCCCCAGCCCCCGACCACCGCGACGAGGTCGCCCTCGGCAAGTCCCAAGCTCTTGGGTACGAGGCTCCCGATCTTGTCGACGGTTCCCGCGATCTCATGCCCGGGCGTGAGAGGGAAATCGGGCAGCTTGTAGGCTTTGAAATAGCCGTCCAGGAGCTGCCAGTCGGTTCTGCACATCCCGGTTGCCGCGACCTTTACCAGAACCTCGTCTGCCGCAATGTCGGGAACACCTACTTCTTCGATTACGAGAGGCTGTTTATAGCCGTACATGCGTGCTGCAATCATGTGTACTTCCTCCTGTTGTTTGATAGTCCAGGTTGTGGCCGGTCATCGGCCGCTCCTCCCCAATTATAATTAGCGGATTCCCAAAGAAAAAGATTCGGAATTTTTTTGTTCAAAGCAAAAATAATTGATGAGCCCTTCCCCCGGAACAGCCTCGTTTACATGTCTTGGAATGCACTGTTATCGGGGACGGAAAGCACATGATGAAAGTTGAAACTGAAAGTATCGCGAAAGGAATACTCGAGCGCCTCCGATTTGTATCGCAGCGTCCGGTATGGTGCGGCCCCCGCGTAAAGCATCCCGCACGACCGCCCGGGCCGTGCGGGATGAACGCAAGGTAGCATCCGGTTTACCGATATGCCTATGCCGGAAAGGAGGACCCGGCCGTCATCTAACCCTTTACGACTTCCGTCAATTTGCCGTTTTTAACGTCGAAGATGTAGCCTGAAATGCGTATGTCTCCGGAAACGAGCGGATGGCTCCGGAGCCTGCTCACGTCTTCCTTTACGCTCTCTTCGCGGTCCGGAATCGTGAGCCAGTTGATGAAATACCCCTCGTTCGTGTCGAACGTGTTTTTAAGGTCGCCCGATATCTTTTCGTTAGTGAAGGTCTCCATGCCGCAGTCCGAATGGTGTATGACGAACCATTCCCTGGTGCCGAGGACCTCGCTCGAAATCACGAGCGAGCGTATCGCGTCGTCGCTCGCCCTTCCGCCTGCGTTCCTGACTACGTGAGCGTCGCCTTCACTTAGGCCCGCGAACTTCGCCGGGTCGAGCCGGGCGTCCATGCACGTCAGTATCGCGAATTTCCTCGCGGGCGGCATGGCAAGATTCGCTTTTTCGCCGAAGCTGTCCGCGTATTCCGAGTTAGCGTCCAGAATGCTGCTCAGATTCTCACTCATATAAAACCCCCGTCAATTTTTCTTTCCCTGGGATGAGTGCAAATCTCGTGCCAGATTGGATAGTTGAGTTTTTGAGGGGCAGTACGCATGCGGCGGCGAAATACGGGTGGTTACATGTGATACAAAACGGCTAATACTTTGACAGGTGCTTGTTCCGTTCCGGACCGCTTCGAGGTCCCACGGTAATCGAAAGTGGATCGGAAATGCTTAAGGACTTGTCCGATGTTCATCCGGCATGTCCCCTCCTTTCTTTTTAGGTGTGATGTATTATCATCACTTGATGGCGGGAAAGCTCTACATAGTCGGAACCCCGATCGGGAACCTCGAAGACATCACACTCCGCGCCCTCAGGACGCTTAAAGAGGCGGACGTTATCGCGTGCGAGGATACGCGGACGACGCGGAAGCTCCTCTCCCGCTACGGGATAGAAAAGCCCCTCCTCAGCTACCACGAGCACAACGAGACGGTCCGTGCCGAGGAAATCGCCGCGCTGCTCGCCGAAGGCAAAAGCGTCGCACTCGTCACCGACGCAGGCACGCCCTGCATATCCGACCCGGGCTACAGGGCTGTAAGGCTCGCCTCGGAGCGCGGCTTCGAAGTGCTTCCCGTGCCGGGCCCCTCGGCCGCTATCGCGGCCCTCAGCGTATCGGGACTGCCGACATCGGGATTCGTATTTCTCGGCTTTCCTCCGAGGACACGGAAAGCCCTCGGCGAATTCCTCACGCGTGTAAAGGACTACCCCGAAACGCTCGTCTTCTACGAATCCCCGAACCGTGCGGAGAAAACGCTAAAAGTCATGCTCGATACCCTCGGCGACAGGAACGTCTCGCTCGGGAGGGAGATTACCAAACTCTACGAAGAGACGATTAGGGGCAGAATCTCCCAGGTCCTGGAGCGCGTAGAAGAGAAGGGAAGCGTGAAAGGCGAGGTGACACTCATCGTCGAGGGTGCGGACAGGAAGGCGGCAAAGCCCGACTCGGAAACTGTGGAAAGCCTGCTGGAAGGGTACAGGGCCGAAGGTCTCAGCCTGAAGGATGCCGTGAGAAAAACGACGGAGGAAACGGGCGCATCCAAGAGCAGCACATACAAACGTGCGCTCGAAATATGGGGAAAGGGATAGCTTTTAGAATGCCGGACGCTCGGCGGCCCAAATGAAAGCGGCGCTTGCCCGGGATTAATCTTCCTTGCGTTTCCGGGTGAGCCTGTCCTTGTCCACCTCGGAAACTACGCTCACCTGCTTCTCCACTTTCCTCTTTTCCCCGAGCGCCTCCCCCTGAACGTTCGCCTTGCAGGCGTCGCATATGGATGTGTCCGAAGGCTTCCCGCAAAGCATGCATACCTTTTTCTTTTCGGTCATATGTTGGTCCTCCCTTTACTAAATAAGTGTACAGTCCGGAGGGCCGGGATCGTTTATATCGAGGGCTTCCTCGTGTGCCATCCGGCTTCCCTCTCGTATGCGTGCGCGGCGCGTATGACGGACCCTTCGTCGAACGCCTTCCCGAGTACCTGGAGCCCTATGGGCAGCCCGCCCGACGAAAACCCGCACGGGAGCGACACCCCCGGGAGCCCGGCGATGTTGCATGGTATGGTCAGCACGTCGCAGAGGTACATCTTTATAGGGTCGCCCGATTTTTCGCCCGCCTTGAACGCCACCTCGGGCGTCGTCGGCGCGACTATGACGTCGACGTTTTTGAACGCCTCGTCGAAGTCCCGCCTTATGAGCGTCCTCACCTTCTGCGCCTTGAGGTAATACGCGTCGTAATAGCCCGACGAAAGCGCGTACGTCCCCAGCATGATGCGCCGCTTCACCTCGTTCCCGAACCCCTCGGCGCGGGTCTTGAGATACATCTCACCGAGCGAGTGCGCGCCCTTCGCGCGGTAGCCGTACTTCACCCCGTCGTATCGGGCGAGGTTCGAGCTCGCCTCCGAGGGGGCGATTATATAATATGTGAGGACGGCGTATTCCGTATGAGGGAGCGATATCTCCACAATCTCCCCGCCCAGGCTCTCCAGGACGGATATAGCCTTCCTGGCTGCGTCCTCCACTTCGCCGTCCATGCCTTCTATGAAGTATTCCTTCGGCACGCCTATCTTCATGCCCTTTACGTCGTCCCTGAGACTGAGCGTATAATCCGGGACCGGAATATTCGCGCACGTCGAATCGTTCGCGTCATGCCCTGAAATTGTATTCAGTATTATTGCCGTATCCTCGATGGTCTTCGTGAGCGGGCCCGCCTGGTCGAGCGACGAGGCGAACGCTATCATCCCGAACCGGCTCACCCGCCCGTATGTGGGCTTCATCCCGACCACGCCGCAAAAAGCCGCCGGCTGTCGTATCGATCCCCCCGTATCCGTGCCTACGGAGCCGAGGCATAGCGAGGCCGACGTCGCCGCCGCCGAGCCGCCGCTCGACCCGCCCGGGACCCTCTCCGTGTCCCACGGGTTTTTAGTCTGGCCGAAATAGGACGTCTCCGTAGAGGAGCCCATCGCGAACTCGTCCATGTTGTTCTTGCCCGTGATCACGGCGCCGGCTTCGAGGAGCCTTTTCGTCACCGTAGCGTCGTAGGGCGGCATGAAGCTCTCGAGCATACGCGAGCCGCACGTCGCCGGAGCGCCCTTCATGACGAATATGTCCTTGAGCGCGATCGGGATTCCATGGAGCGGTCCCCTGCGCTTGCCGGACGTTATCTCCTTTTCGGCGGTGCGCGCATCTTCCAATGCCCTGTCGGCGAGGACCGTTATATAAGCGTTCAGCTTTTCGTCCACTTCCCCTATGCGCTCGATAACCGCTTCCGTGAGCTCGACGGGGGATATTTCGCCTTTTTCGATCAGATCCGACGCTTCCCTTATGGTTAGAAAAGGAAGTTCCATGCGCTTAGTCTCCTTAATCCTCTATCACCTGCGGGACGACGAAGTACCCGTCTTCCTTCTCGGGGGCGTTAGCGAGCGCCTCTTCCTGGGTAACCCACTCAACGACCCTGTCGTCCCTTAGCGGCGTCGCAATGTCTAAGACGTGCGACGTGGGCTCGACGCCCGTAGTGTCGAGCTCACCCAGCTTTTCTATGTAGGCCAATATATTCCCGAGCTGCTCCGTGAATTCGTCCAGCTCCTCGTCCGTGAATTCGAGCCTCGCGAGCTCGGCGACCTTTACGACTTCCTCTTTTGAAATTTTCATATCCGTTTCCTCGGTGCGCTTCAACCCTTCCGTCCGCAGAGCTCTTCGGCGAAGTCTATGACGTCCTTTTCGAGCCTGACGCCGTCGAGCCTGTTTATCTCCTGGACCCCCGTCGGGCTCGTCGTGTTTATCTCCGTGACGTATCCTCCGATGACGTCGATGCCGACGAAGTATAGCCCGTCCTCACGGAGCCTAGGGCCGAGCGATTCGCAGATTGCGATTTCCCTCTCGGTGAGGCCCGATTTAGCCGGACTGCCGCCGGAATGGAAGTTGCACCTGAACTCTCCCCCCGGCTTCGGGACTCTCAAAACAGCGCCCAGCGGCTCGCCGTTTAGGAGAATGATCCTCTTGTCCCCCTCGCTCACGCGCTCGATAAACTTCTGCGCGAGGACGTATCTCCGCCCGAAATCAGTAATCGATTCGAGTATCACGTTGGCGTTCCTGTCGCCTTCTTTTACGAAGAAAACTCCTTCTCCGCCGTGGCCGTCGAGCGGCTTTACGACCATCTCGCCGCCGACGTCGGACAGGAAACGATTTAGCTGCGGGATGTCCTTCGACACTATCGATTCCGGGATCCATTCGGGGAAGTAGAGCGTGTAGAGCTTCTCGTTCGACTCGCGTATGCCCTTCGGGTCGTTAAGGACCTTCGTCCTGCCGCCGTCTATAAGGCTCAGGATGTAGGTCGAATATATGTAATCCATGTTGAAGGGCGGGTCCTTCCGCATCCAGACGGCGTCGAAGCCCCCGAGCTCCGCAGTCTCCGTCCCCCCGAGCGTGTAGTGATTGCCCTCCTCCCGCCGGAGCGAAACGCGGGTCGCGTTCCCGAAGGGCCTTCCGTGCCTTACGAAAAGGTTCTTAAGCTCCAGGTACCACACCTCGTGCCCGCGCGCCTCGGCTTCCAGCATGAGGACGAACGTGGTGTCTTTTTCGATGTTTATAGACCCTATCGGGTCCATGACGAACGCCATTTTAAGGTTCATGGTTGTGCCCTGCCGGTCGGTTGATTCTACCGAATTTTATCGAAGCGGACAAATCGCCGGGCCGCCGCCGGGGACGCCGTTACGCCCGCCTCGCCCTTGGTGTATACTTTACTTCAGGCCGGGGCTTACGGAGCACGGCGGGCTGAGGACGATGGAAAAGGAAAAACCCACTTCTGCGGAAATCGCCGAGGAAAACCGCAACCTTAGAAGGCTCCGGTTCATGGTCGATTTCACACTCTCGCTCATATATCAATCGGACATGTCCAGGGAAGAGGCTCTCCAGCACGTAGACAAGGTAAAGGGCTACGCTCTAAGACTGTTCCCCGGAAAGGAGCTTGCTTTCGAGCTTTTATACGCACCACGGTTCAAGCGCGCTATCAGGGAAATATATGGATTCCATTGATTACGAGTTACTCGCCGGGCTCTACCGCGGGAAGCCGCCCGAGGTAAGGAAGGCTTTCGATTTTCAGAGGCGCCTCAAAGGCCGCATAATCGGCGAAAGGTCGTTCGGCGAATTAAAGACAGTCGCCGGCGCCGACATATCCATACTTAAATCCGAAAAGAAGCTCATCTGCGGAATAATCGTTTTCTCGTATCCGGACATGACCGAGATCGAGCGCGCGTGGTCGGAAGTCGAGGAAAGCTTCCCCTACATCCCCGGGCTCCTCGCGTTCAGGGAGGGCCCCGCGATAATCGAGACCTACGGGAAGCTCTCCGTAAGGCCCGACGTTCTCATACTCGACGGGCAGGGGACGGCGCATCCCCGCGGCGTCGGCATAGCCTGCCACGTCGGGGTTCTTCTCGACGTGCCCGCAATGGGTATAGCCAAGTCGAGGCTCTACGGCTCGTTCGAAGAACCCGGCGAGGCGAAGGGCTCGTGGACGCCGCTCACCTCGCGCGAGGGCGAGCGCATAGGGGCGGTCCTTCGGACGAAGGACAGGACGAAGCCCGTATTCGTCTCGCCGGGGCACAGGATCGATCTCGAAACCGCGCTCGAAATAGCTCTTGCATGCTCGGGGGGGCTCAGGATTCCCGAGCCGACCAGACTTGCCGACAAATACGTCGCCGAGCTAAAGAAAGGGAGGAAATAGCCTATGCCCGAGAGATTCTCGTGGGTCATCGAAGACGCGCTGGCCGGTATGGAAAGGCCGGGTCTCTTCGAGCCGCTTGACGAAGACCTTCTCTTCCTTAGGGATAAGGGTATCGATGTCATCGTCAACCTCGAAGAAGAGAAATACGTACAGGATTATCCCGGATTCATAGTGAAGCGAATCCCAGTAAACGACTTCAAGCCCCCACGGCCCGAGGATTATGCATCGTTCATGGAATTCATGCTGGCCCAGGCCGCCGGAAAGAAGAAGGTCGTCGTTCACTGCTACGCCGGCATGGGAAGAACGAACCTCATGATAGCCGCCTATCTCATGAACCTGATGAAGATAGACCCCGTCACGGCGCTTAACGTCGTCAAGCTCAAGAGGCCCTTCCACGTGGTTACGTGGGAGCAGGAGGAATCGCTCAAGACATACTTCGACACCATTCGCGAATCCCTCGATATAAAAGAGCCGCTATAGATAATGCATGCGGGCGGGCGTGTAACGGTCCCGTTTTATGGAAATAACCATTCTTTTCTGGTAAATTATAACTTCCGGGATAAAGAGAGCGGCCCGGACAGGAGTCAAAATGGGTTACTCGAAAGAACTGCTCGACCAATTGAATTTCGGGGAAGGGGAGACGCTATTCGGGGATACCCCTCTCGCCATTTTAAAGGCGTTCATGCAGTCGGGGGTAAGCTACCTCGGCGGCTATCCCGGCTCTCCTACGGCCGGGCTTATCGACGCCATCTCCGACGCATACGAGCCGGTATTAAAGGAAAAGGGCGTCTACTTCGATTGCTCGGGCAACGAGGCCTCGGCGGCTTCGCTCCTTTCGGCGTCGATTTCCTACCCTATACGGGGCTCCGTCAACTGGAAGATAGTCGGCACGAACGTCGCCTCCGACGCGCTGTCCCATATATCGTCCTCGGGGGTCACCGGCGGCGCGATGATAATCGTAGGCGAGGACTACGGATGCGACAGCACGTGCGTCGCCGAAAGGGCGCTTCCGTTCGCTCTCAAGTCAACGATGGCAGTGATAGACCCGAGGGGCGACCTCGGGCACGTGGCGAAGATGGTCGAGGCGGGGTTCGAGCTCTCCGAGTACTCGAACATGCCGGTGATGTTCCTCCTTTCGACGAGGGTCGCGCACATACGCAACAAGATGACGTGCAGGGACAACGTGACTCCGGCCATAAGCATGAACCACCGGCTCGACGACCTCATCACCGACCTCGACAAGATACCCCTCCCGCCGTTCACGTTCGACCACGAAAAGAAGAAATACCACGAGCGCATCCCGTCTGCCCGGAGGTTCGTCCTCGAAAGGAAGCTCAACGAATTCTTCGACGGCTCCGAGAGCGACATGGGCATCATCACCCACGGCATGATATTCAACTCGGTGATGAGGTGCCTCTACAACCTCGGCGAGGCCAACCTCTACGGCGAATCGCGGGTGCCGATACTGAACCTCAACGTCACTAATCCGCTCGTCCCCGAGGAGATAATACTCTTCCTCCGTGACAAGAAGGCCGTTCTGATAATCGAGGAAGGGATGCCGAACCTCATCGAAGAGCAGATTCGCGCCATAGCCCAAAGGGCCAAGCTCGGGCTCGACATATTCGGGAAGGACATACTCCCCCAGGCGGGCGAGTACACCCCCGACCACATAGCCAAGGGCGTCGGGGCGTATCTACTCAAGCACACGCACTCTTCGTACGAGAAAGAGCGCATAAAGGAAAAAAGCGAATTTACCGAGAAACACAAGGATAGGGCGGCGAATTACCTTAAACAACCCGTCGCCAAGAGGAACCCGGTCTTCTGCACGGGTTGCCCCGAGAGGCCGATATTCACGGCTATAAAGATCCTCGAAGAGGACTACGGCAAGTCTTACTACGCTTCCGACATAGGCTGCTATTCCATGAGCGGCCTCCCGCCGTTCGACCTCAGTAACTCCATCACCGGAATGGGGATCGGTCTCGCGTCCGCCGGCGCGCTCTCGCGCATGGCGAACAAAAGGGTCATTTCGTTCATGGGGGACGGCACGTTCTGGCACAGCGGTCTCACGACCAGCATTGCCAACGCCGTCTATAACAATCAAAACGCGATACTCATCATACTGGAGAATTTCTGGACGTCGATGACGGGGCACCACGAAAATCCCGCCTCGGGCAAGAACATGAGGCAGGAAGGCGTCGGCATGGACATCGAAAAGGCGCTTCGCGGCGCGGGGGTGAGGTGGATCAAGACGGTGAATCCCTACGACCTCACGGAGTCCCTGGGCGTCCTCACGGAAGCCTACGAAGAGGACGAGGGGCTCAGGGTGATAATATCGAGGGGCGAATGCCAGCTCGAAAAAACGAGAAGAGAAAAAGTCGTTCTGAAAAAGAATATTAAGGAAGGGAAAAGGATGGTGCAGAAAAGGCTCGGCGTCGACGCCGATGTCTGCACCGGGGATCATTCCTGCATGAGGTACAACGGATGCCCGTCGCTTACGCTCAAGGAAAGTCCCACGATCCTGAGGGACGACCCGGTCGCGTTCATCGAGCACTCGTGCGTAGGATGCGGCCTTTGCGGCGAGATAGCGCACGCCGCGGTCCTGTGCCCCTCCTTCTACAGGGTGGAGGTCATCGACAATCCGTCGCTCATGGACAGGATCGGTGCGAAGATCAACCGCTCTTTACTTCATCTCGTCTCGCGAAACGGCTGGACAGGCTGACGGCTTCTTTCCCGCCGTCACCCCAGCCTCGTTACCCGGCAGGCTTTGAAAAATTGTAAATTGGCGTAATGTGCCGGAGCGGTCCTCGAGAGAGGCGGCTCCCCGGACAAACCACAGCTTTTGAAGGCGGGAAAATTATTGTAGTATGTCTCGAAAGAGGAAAGCAGCACCCGAGATGGAAGGCAAGAGCGATCTAATCAAAATCATGGTCCCGGCCGTCGGCGGCCAGGGCGGAGGCGTCCTTACGGAATGGCTCGTGCAGGCCTTTTTCCTCGAGGACTACGACGTCCAGGGCATAAGCCTTCCCGGCCTCTCTCAAAGGGGCGGCTCCACCGTCTACTATCTCGAAGCGCACCCTAAACCGGAAACGGACGACAGGCAGATAATTTTCGCCCAGTTCCCCGTGCCGGGCGAAGTGGACGTAATAATCTCCCAGGAATTCCTCGAGCTCGGAAGGGCCCTTCAGCTCGGCTACGGCTCCGACAGGACAACCATCGTCACCAGCACGCACAGGATATACTCGACCCTCGAAAAACTGCCCATCGGGAGCGGCATCTATTCGGACGAGAATCTCCGAAAGATCGCGACGGCCTTTTCATCGAAGCTGATAGAATTAAACGCCCTTCAGCTCGCGAAGGACAACGGCATGGACGACCTTGCCGTAAACGCCATACTCTTCGGCGCGCTCGCCGCATCCGGCAGCCTGCCGCTTTCGAGGGAGTCATTCGTCTCCTCGATAGAAAAAGTGGGGGTAGCGGCCAAGACGAACCTCCGCGGGTTCGAGGTCGGCTGGAATTTCGCCTCCTCCAGCAAGGCCGGGGATGCCGGTAAAAAACCGGTGGTGTGGGAAACGTTCGTCAGAACGAGGGCCGACCGGCTCGAAGAATACGAGAGAGAGGTCTACCTCGGAAAGGTATCCCGGATCGAAACCGAGTTTCCGAAACAGCTCCGCGAGATTCTTGCAGAATCCATCTACAGGCTCATCGATTACCAGGACGAGGAGTACGCCGACAGGTACATCGACGACGTAAGGGAAGTATTCACACTCGACGAATCCATGAAGGGCAACCTCAAGCTGACCGAGCATTTCGCCAGGAACCTCGCGCTTCTCATGAGCTACGAGGACGGCATAAGGGTGGCGGAGCTAAAGATAAAGTCCGACAGGTTCAAGCGCATAAAAGAGGAAATGAGGCTCCGTGACGACCAGGTATTCAAGGTCATAGATTATCTAAAGCCCGACGCCGAGGAGATATACGGCCTCCTGCCGAACATCGTCGTCGCTCCTTTTGTGCGCATAGTGGAAAGCTCGCTGTTTAAAAAGATATGGCGGCGGAAAAGGCCCGTCACTTTCGCCCAGACACCCACGACTACATCCTTCTCCGGGTTCCTCAGGCTCTGGCTCATGACCAAAATAAAATTCATGAGGCCCCGTTCCTACAGGTTCAAAAAGGAGAGGGCGCTCATGGACAAGTACAAGGAATCGACACTTTACTACGCCGGCCTCGATTACAAGCTCGGCTCGCTCGTCGCAAGGAGCGGCTCGATGGTCAAGGGCTACGGCAAGGTGAGGCGGAGGACTATAAAGGCGTTCTACAGGCTCATGGACAACATAATCTTCCCGCTCTCCGAGTTCGAAAGGGACAAGAGAAAGAACTACGACATAACCCTCGAGGTCGGCGAAGAGGCGCTCAAGCTCGTCTCCGGCGAATCGGTCGAGGGCATCGACAAGGCCGAAAAGCTCGCGCGCGAGATAATGGAGCAGCGCGCCGCCTGAGCCGAAGTACGCTGGAATCCCTTCTTCTGAAATCGATCCCGGTTTTTACAAGATTACAAGAAATATCGAATGCCCGGTTCAGGCGTTTTCCTTCATCATTTCGACGAATTCCTCGAAAAGATACGAAGAATCGTGCGGGCCCGGCGAGGCTTCGGGGTGGTACTGCACCGAAAATACTGGATGCGCCCTGTGCCTGAGCCCCTCTACGGTGTCGTCGTTCAGGTTTACGTGCGTAATCTCGACGTCGTCCCCCAGGCTCCCGGGGTCTACGGCGAAGCCGTGGTTCTGGGACGTTATCTCCACCTTCCCCGTCCTCAAGTCCTTAACCGGCTGGTTACCGCCCCTGTGCCCGAACTTGAGCTTGTAGGTCTTCCCGCCGAGCGCGAGCCCGAGTATCTGGTGCCCGAGGCATATGCCGAAAACCGGTTTCTTGCCTATGAGCGTTCTCACGCTCTCGACCGCATAAGCGACCGCCGCCGGGTCCCCGGGGCCGTTCGAAAGGAATATGCCGTCCGGGTCCATGGCCAGCACCTCGTGCGGAGGCGTCCGCGAGGGAACGACCGTCACGTCGCAGCCGAGATCGGCCAGCTTTCTCAGTATGTTCTGCTTGAGCCCGTAATCGTACGCGGCCACCTTGAACCGCCTTCCCCCGGCCGATGCGCCCTCGCCCTCGGGCCGCCAGGCGCCCGTCCCCTCGCTCCAGCCGTACGGGCTTTCGCAGCTGACTTCCGTAACGAGGTCCACGCCCACGATGCCGCGCGCAGCGCGCACTTTTTTAAGCAGGCTCCCGGGGTCTGTATCGATTGTCGAAACGGCCGCCTTCTGTGCCCCCTCGGAGCGTATGAGCTTCGTAAGGGCCCGCGTATCGACGCCTTCTATACCGACGACCCCGTATTTCGCCATGTACGAGCCGAGGTCGTCTTCTGATCGCCAGTTGCTCGGGTCTCTCCAGTACTCTCTTACGACCAGCGCCTTAAGGAAGGGCCTTCTCGATTCGGCGTCCTCGGGATTTACTCCGTAGTTCCCGATCTCGGGGTAGGTCATCGTGACTATCTGGCCGTTGTACGAAGGGTCGGTCAGTATCTCCTGGTACCCGGTCATCGAAGTATTGAAAACCACCTCGCCGTGGGCCTCCCCCTCCGCCCCGAATCCCCGCCCCTCGAATACCGTACCGTCCTCCAATACCAGAATGGCTTTCTTCATGTTCGGTGAAAATACATTTGAAAAACCCGCGTGTCAAACTTTGGCCTCGCGCTCTCCGAAAATCACCGTGCTCCGCCTGCTTTCCCGTTTACGGGCTCCCGCTATGCCCCTGCCGAATCGGTGTCGAGAGCCGGGTTTATCGTAACCTTGGACTTCCGGCTCCTCTGTTTAATAGAAGAATATCGCCATGAGTATCTCGGCGAATATGAGTATGATGATGACGAGCTCGAGCGTCTGGCTCTGGACCGTTCTCACCCTGTCGGTAAGCAGCTGATACAGGTTCGCTATAATGTCGAGCTTTCGGGATATGGAATTCTGCCAGGCGCGGAGATAGAGCCTCTCGGCCGCTGCGGCGTGAACGCGGGCCAGGTAGAGGTCGCCTATAAGCTTAAGGGCGTTATCCACCCTCTCCGTCAGGAGAAGCGATTCCAGCCTGAGCTCGGCGAGCGCCTGTATCGCCTTACGGTACGGCGAGCGAAGCGGGAGCAGCCAGTCACCCTGCTTTAACGAGATTCCCTGGTAATCCCCTATACGCCTGTCGAGCTGGTTGTCTATATAACGCGCCTCCAGGAGCTCGACGTTCAGGAATTCGAGCACGTAAGCCGTATCGTGGTAGTCACGGTCGTAAATGAGGGCCGCGTTCCAATCTATTACTACGAGATCGTTCTCGTAGTACGAGAGCCTGTGATTAAGCGCCTCGTCCTGCTGTTGCCGGCTTAGCGGGTCCGTTTCGAACCGAAGCACCTGCGCTATCGAAGCGCCCTCGTCCGACAGCAGCCCGGCGGCTGTGTGAGGCCGGTCGAAATTCTCTATGACGAACAGATAATAATCTTCGACCAGCGCCGAGAGCTCGGGGCGGGTAATGGCCGGGCGGATTTCTTCCATGAACTCCAGTATCCGCTTTCTCGCGCGGGGCTCCAGG
This sequence comes from Thermodesulfobacteriota bacterium, assembly GCA_035325995.1. Classification (NCBI taxonomy): domain Bacteria; kingdom Pseudomonadati; phylum Thermodesulfobacteriota; species Thermodesulfobacteriota bacterium. Next base: position 223,051 of record DAOKYU010000002.1, read on the forward strand.
TTGAGGTCGTAGAGAGTACGGCTGAGCTTCTTGAGGTTCTCCAGCGGAAGGCCCTCGGGAAGGGGCCACTGGTACGCCAGGCTCGCGGCGCCGAAGTCGAATACGGTAACCTGCACCTGTCCCGTGTCCGATAGCGTGGAAACGGGTTTTACCTCCCCCAGATGCACTACACGGGGCGGCTTCGCGAGCTGGAGAAAGGTCGGGGTCTGCTTCTTCGGCGAGAGCGGCTGCACGGGCGCGGACGAAGGCACCCCGCTCAGCTTTTCGAGAGCGACTTCAAACCCGATGTCGAATGCGAAGAGCGCTATAACCCTGCCTTTCAGAATTTCAGCCGCGTCCTTAAGTCTACACCGGCAAAGGGGTTTTCAATAAGACGCTTCGACTGCATCCTTTTTGTCCGGGGCGGCATATAACTTTCGCGGGGCAAAGACCAGGCTCAAAATCAAGTTTTATTGACAGGTTAGGAAGGACGTTTCCCGCTCATAGGACCGGTAGCCGCGGGGCCCGTGCTCCTGAGCGGCGGCGCACCGGGTTTCGCCCGGCCTCCGGGCCCCGAGTCCGGTGTTAATTTCGCTTGATATGAATCACAATTTGCTGTATCACTAGATATAAGATATGAACACCGTTGCAAATCTGCTTCAGGAAAAGGCCCGGGCCCCGCGTGAAAAGATACTGATCGTAGACGACGAAGACGCCATCAGGAACCTTTTCGTCGAGGCGCTGAACGAGCTCGGCTACGACTGCGACGTCGCCAGGAACGGGCTCGAATGCCTCGAAAAATTTTATAGAATCAAGGACTTCGACGTCGTCCTGCTCGATGTCCAGATGCCCGAGCTAAACGGCATCGAAACCCTGAAGAAGCTGAAGTCCTATTCCCCCGACCTCTCGGTCATTATGGTCTCGGCGTCACGGGACATCGAAAACGTCCGCGTCGCACTCAAGGAAGGGGCGTACGACTACGTGTTCAAGCCCTTTAACGTCATAGACGTGGATGCGGTCATAAGGCGCGCCCTTGAAAGAGCCGCGCTCATAAAGGCGAACAAGGACTACCAGAAGAACCTCGAAAGGAAGGTCGCCGACCAGACGAGAGAGCTTGTCAAGCTCTATTCTGGAACGCTCGAGGCGATGATTCTTGCGCTCGACCTTAGGGAGCACGAGACGGGCCACCATTCCTACAGGGTTACGGAATACGCCCTTAACCTCGCCAGGCACCTTAAGCTCGGCGAAGCGCAGCTTTCCATCCTGGCCAAAGGCGCTCTCCTTCACGACATCGGCAAGATCGGCGTTCCCGACGAAATACTGCTCAAGCCCGACAGTCTCACCGACGAAGAATGGGGGCTCATGAAGCAGCACGCGCAGCTCGGCTACGAGCTCCTTAACAAAATAGAATTTCTAGAAGAGTCGTCCCTCATAGTCTATACGCACCACGAGCGTTACGACGGGAAGGGGTATCCGCGCGGCCTCGCCGGCGACAAGATTCCGCTCGGCGCGAGGATATTCTCGGTAGTGGACGCGCTCGACGCCATGACATCCAAGAGGGTCTACAAGAAGGCCATGCCGTTCGAAGAGGCGATAGACAGGATAAAAGAGGCTTCCGGCACGCAGTTCGACCCGATGATCGTCGAGGCTTTCGTCGGGGTACCCGTCGAAGAGTGGAAGAACATCAGGAAGAAGGTCGCCAGCACCGGCTCCCAATACTTAAAGGGCCTCATGTTCGAGCTCAGTAAGCCAAGGTTCTAGGGCATCTCTTTCCAGGCCGGCTACTTCGCCAGCTCCGTCCTCAGTATGTCGTTCACAAGCTTCGGGTTCGCCTTACCCTGGGTCGCCTTCATGACCTGCCCGACGAAAAACCCTATCAGCTTTTCGTCCCCGCCCTTGTATCTCGATATCTCGTCCGGATGCTTTTCGAGTATCCCGGATATGAGGCTTTCGAGCTCGCCCTTGTCCGAGATCTGCCTTATCCCCTTCTTCTCGACGATCTCCCTTGCGGTCCCTCCGCCCGAGACCATCTCCGCGAATACGTCCTTGGCTATCTTGCCGCTTATGGTCCCGTCCTCGATAAGGTTTAAAAGCCCCGCCAGCTTCTCGGCCGTCACGGGGAATGCCGAGATGTCGTCTTCTTCCCTGAGCTCGCGGAGGACCTCGGTCATAATCCAGTTGCCGAGGGCCTTGGGATTCTTGTAATGTGACAGCGCCTCCTCGAAATAATCCGCTATTTCGCGCGAGGACGTCAGCACCCCGGCGTCATACTCCGGGAGCCCGTATTCCCTCGCGAACCTCTCGCGCCGCGCGTCGGGAAGCTCGGGGAGAGACGCCCTGATGGCCTCTATGTCTTCCGTGCTTATCTCGGCCGGAAGGAGATCGGGGTCGGGGAAATACCTGTAATCGTGGGCCTCTTCCTTCGTCCTCATGGAAAACGTGACGCCCTTGTCCGCGTCGTAAAGCCGCGTCTCCTGGACTATCACGCCGCCCGATTCGATGACGGCTTCCTGACGCTTGATCTCGTATTCGATGGCGCGCTGTATGAACTTAAATGAGTTTACGTTCTTTATCTCGACCTTCGTTCCGAGCTTGTCGGAGCCCTTCGGGCGGATCGAAACGTTGGCGTCGCACCGGAGGCTCCCCTCTTCCATGTTGCCGTCGCAAACGCCGATGTATCGCAGTATGGAGCGAAGCTTCTTAAGATACGCCACCGCCTCTTCGGCGTCCGATATGTCCGGCTCGCTAACGATCTCTATCAGCGGCACGCCCGCGCGGTTAAGGTCCACCAGGCTCGAGCTCCCGGTATTATCGTGTACCAGCTTCCCCGCATCCTCTTCCATGTGTATCCTCGTCAGCCTTATCCTCTTCACCGCCTCGCCCGACGGGATGTCGAGCCAGCCTCCGGAAGAGTAGGGCTCCTCGTACTGCGAAATCTGGTAGCCCTTCGGCAGGTCGGGGTAGAAATAATTCTTCCTCGCGAACCGCGAGCGCCCGTGTATCGTACAGTTGAGCGCCAGCGCCGCCTTTACGGCGAGCTCGAGCGCCTTTTTGTTAAGGACAGGCAGCACACCCGGCATGCCGAGGCACACCGGCGTCACCTGCGAATTGGGCTCCGCGCCGAAAGCGGTCGACGCCGTCGAGAAGATTTTGGATTCGGTCTCGAGCTGCGCGTGCACCTCGAGGCCTATAACCGGTTCGAATTCCATGTAATCGGGTCTCCTTTCAGTTAAATTAATGGTGATTGATAAGGGACAATTGTCAAGGACGGAGAAAGTATGAGCGATAACGTGCTGGTTATTTCACCCCACCCGGACGACCTCGAAATAGGCATGGGCGGGACTGTGGCAAAGTTTATAGAGTCCGGCGTGAACGTCGTGTCCATGGTGGTGACGGACGGGAGGCGGAGCACGAGCCTCTACGGGCTCAGCGAAGACGAAATGGCGGAGCTCAGGGCGTCCGAGGTAAGAAGCGCCACGGCCGTGCTCGGGATCGGCTACCTCATACTCCTCGGTCTCGGGGACCTCCGCTCGGCGGAAAACGGGGTCTCCTTCGTCACCGCGCTCAAGGACGCCGTCGAGCGCTTCTCCCCGCGCGAGATCTATATGCCGCACCCCGAAATCGACAAGCATCCCACCCACAGGGCGGTATCCTCCGCGGCTCTCGAAGCGCTCCGCGGGATTGAAAGAGGCCTCTTGCCGGAGGGCCTTCGAATCTGGTGCTACGAAGTATGGACGCCGCTGCCTTCCTACGACAGGCTCGAGGACATATCCTTTCAGATGCACCTAAAGCAGGCGGCCATCGATGCACACAAGAGCCAGATCGAGTACAAGAATTACACGGAAGGGATTACGGGCCTTAACCGCTACCGCGCCGTCTTTAACGAAACGGGCGGCCTCACCGTGGCGGAATACGCCGAGGTGTTCGCGGAAATCCCGCTCTAGGGCTTTTGCTCAGGCCCGGGCCTTCCGGTCCAGGTGAAACGCACGCGCGGCGAATATAAGGAGCGTAAGCGCTGTAATCGGCATGACGTACCACAGCATCGCCCGGCCGAAGCCGTCTCGAAGGTGATACCCGCTCGCGTCCAGAACGAGGTAAACCGTATAGGCGATGTAGTATAGGAAAAAGACGGCTCCCTCCCATCTCGCGATCAGGTTCCCGGTAAAGAAAATCGGCATACACGCTACGCATACCGCAAGCATGACGGGCATGTCGAATTTCAGTACCGATTCCGGTATGGGAACACCGCCGGGGGCCAGAATGCCCGAGACTCCGAGCATGAAGAGGATGTTGAAAATATTGCTGCCGACGACATTCCCGACGGCTATGTCGCGCTCTCCGCGTATACTCGCGATTATCGATGTCGCGACCTCCGGCAGCGACGTCCCCGCGGCGATGACCGTGAGCCCGATTACGAGCTCGCTCACCCCCAGATTGGTGGCGATGTAAATAGCGCCTTCCACGAGCCACTTCGAGCCGAGGATCAAAAGCCCGAGCCCGGCTGCGATGAATACAATATCTTCCACGACGGATTTCTTCTTCCCGTCGCCGTATTCTTTTTCGAATTCGTCTCCCGGCGGGATTTTTTCTTTCCGCGCCTGCCTGATCAGAAACACGACATAGGCCACTATGCAGGCGAACAGCGCTATCCCGTCCACAAGGCCGATCCTCCCGTCGAGCGACAATACGAATGCGAGGGCCGCCGATCCGATCATTATCGGGACGTCGAGCCTTATGAGCTGCCGCGACACGAAAAGGGGGACGATAATGGCGGAGATACCCAGTATGAAGAGGACGTTGAATATGTTGCTGCCCACGACGTTACCGAGGGCGATGTCACCCTGCCGGTTGAGGCTGGCCGAAAAGCTTACCGCGGCTTCGGGCGAGCTCGTTCCGAATGCGACAACTGTAAGGCCTATTATGAGCGGGGGCATTCCCGCGATCGCGGCCAGGCGCGAGGCGCCGCGCACGAGCGCTTCGGCCCCTCCGACCAGGAGCACGAATCCGAGAATGAATAAAATTATCGTCATACGGGTATGCGTCCTGTCTTAAAGCTCCACAGCAGCATGTCGAGCTCGACGAGGCTTATGCCCAGCTCGTCCGAAAGGGCCTTCATCTTTTCTTCGGTCTCGATGTATCTCTTCCCGGTGGACGGAGGCTTTCCGGATTCCGTAACACCGATTTCGTGGAGCATCCCGGCCACGTTCTTGTCGAGTATGGCGTAATCAGTGTATCCGATATTTCTGAGAAAGTGGCTTGCCTGCGTGTAGCCGAGCCCCTTTATGTCCTTGTTGAGCGCGAAAAAATCCCTGAGCGCCTTCCGGTCGTCAAAGGACCTCACGAGCTCGCCGAGCCTAAAGCCGTACTCCTTTTCGAGATAGTCCCTCGTGTGAACGATAAAGTAGGCCTTCTCGGGATACTTGTGTATACCCTCCAGCCTTTGCGCCATCTCCCCGGCGCTTCCGTTTTTCAGTATATCCTTTATTGCGGCGATGGACCTGAGGCCGACTTTCGGCCCCACCGCCGACGTCAAAATACAGAACGCGAGCTCCTCGAATATCTTCTCGTCGTCCGCATTCTCGCCCGTCTTCTTGAATTCATCCAGCCGGGCCGTGATCGGCTCCTTCACCCGCTCGTACTCGGCCCTTAGCTCTTTCAGCGTCTCTTCTGAGACCATGGCGTTAATTTTATCATACGTTAGGTTGATTATTTCAGCCTGAGCGTCACGAAATACGAAGTCACCCATACCGCAACAGCCAGGACACCCGCCGAAAGGAGAAACACGAGGAGCTTCGTCGTGGACGAAACGTTCGGCTCCTTGTGCTCGTGACGCATATCCATCCCGGCCATTTCCGCCATATCGGGCATGGAGCCTGCAGCCGGCTTATTTGTCGATGCGGACATCATGCCGTGCTTGAGCCCGCTCCCGACGAGCCAGGAGTTTATCGGATACGCCGTCAGGCCCCCTGCCATCGTGGCCAGCGACGATATTCCCCAGAACATGAGCCCGCCGGGGTCGTCTCCACCCGGAATTTTCGCCCTCATTATGGCCATCAGGGGTATCATCCCCACCATGACGAAATTCATGGAAACGGTTTCCGAAAAAAAGGTCTTCCTGACGGCGGTGAAGTAGCTCCCGCCGAACATCGATCTCATGAACAGCGCCTGGAAAACGAAGAGCCCGACGACGAAGGCCATGACGTATTCGAGAACGAGGTCGAGGCCGTTCGGGAGGCCCAGGTGGAACGTTATTATCGCGCCCAGGATTATTCCCGTCGCGTCGCCCGCGACGCAGTGCATGAGCGACCCGACCGACTGCTTCCAGTGGGCGGCTATGTACATCTCGTGCGTTCCCGGCATCGGCTGCCTGCAGGACAGGAGATAAACGAACAGCCCGATCGGCCCCGTGTAAAGTACGATGAGTCCCCACGCTAGCTTCATCACGCCCATTGCGGGTGTATTCTTCTCCAGGTCGTATATGAGAAATACGAGCGAGGCGGCCGTCAATATGAACCAGAGAAGTAAAACTCCGCCTGTGATGGACTCGGGAATTATCATTGACACTCCTTCGGTATTGCCGGGCCGTCTTGGCGGAACTCCGACCGTGCCATTATCGCACGAAGCCGAAAGCGTTGTCAACACGGCGGGATTGACACATATGCGGCCTCCGTGTGATAATCTCACATTGCCCTCCATTCCGGTGCCGCGGCATGAACCTTAGACACTTTCTCTTCACATTTCGCATCAAGTCGGCGATAAAGATAACCCTGGGCGGGCTCCTGTGCCTCCTTGTCGGTAACGTTTTCCATCTCGAATCCGCATACCTCTCCGTCCTCTTCCTCTACCTCATCATGCTCATGTATAACGGTCAGACCTTTATTGTAGGCGTTCAATGCCTGGCGGGCGGCGTGGTGGTCGGCGCGCTCTCCCTCTTGATCGCCAACGTCTTCGTGCAATCGGGGGTCGTATATCTCCTCCTCATGGGCGCTCTGATCTTTCTGATCATGCTTCTCCTCGGTAAATACTTTCTCCCGGCTCTCCTGAGCGCGATCGTCGCCTCGATGTCCATGTTCGTCGTGATATTCGAATCGCTCGGCCAGGCGACCGTGACGATCGAAAACTATCTCATCCAGATGTTCCTCGGGGTCTTTACAGCCTGGGTAATCGACGAGCTTATCTGGCCCCGGCGGAGCGAGGCCGCACTCTATACGACGCTCGCGTCCGTTTACAGGGATTTCTCCAGGCGTTTCGCCGGTCTCGCGGACGGCGCGATAACGAGCAGGAGCGAGGACGCGATAACCCTCGAGGTCTTCAATAACCTCGTCAACCTCGTCGACCGCACAGAGCGCGAGAGCCGGGACGGCGCGTTCTATCCCGAGCCTTTCATGAAGCTCGCGGCCTATGCCAAGGGCATATACATAAGGCTCGACGTACTCGAAGACTTCGTGTCCAAAAACAATAAATGCCTCGATGTGGAGGAAGTGAAAAAATTACTCCACGATATATTCTCGGGCCTCTCTTCGGAATTCGACGGGCTCGCCAGCGCCGTCGATTCAGGAAGCGAGCCGCCCGCGCCGGACGCCGGGCTCGGAAATGCATCCTCCTCGCTGGGCGCGCTCTACATGAAGCTCCATGAGGACGAGGGAGACAGGGATTATTTCGAGGACCTTCTCGCCCTGGGGGCGCTGCCTCCGCTCTTCGACGGCGTACTTGCTCTCCTTAAAGATTCCGCTCAGGTGCTCGGCGTCATACACGAGGGCTCCTACGCCGAGCTCCGCGGGAAGAGGATGACGCACGCCCCGGAAGTCGAGAAGGAAAAGAGCTTCCTCGGCTCTCTCTTCATACAAGAGAACATGAAGCAGTCCGTAAAGACCGTGATCATCATAATGCTTCTGCTCCTGGGAGAAAAGTTCTTCAATCTCCCCGGAAGCTCGCAGGCCTCTTTTTACGGCGTCCTTTTCGGCTCGATGCCCAATACCGGGCAGGCGCACCTCAAGGGCAGGCTCGCCATCATGGGCGTCCTCGCCGGCCTTACCTACGGCCTGCTCGGGCTGATAATAGTGTCACAGACCTCGCGCTTCCTCGTACTTATTCTCCTTTTTTGCCTCGGGCTTTTCGTCGCTGCGTACGTAGCCACCGGCAGCAGGAAGATCGCTTATTCCGGGGTCCAGGCGGGGCTCATGATTCCCTACGTATTCCTTATAAACACCGGGCCCGAGGTCAATCTCGACCTCGCGTTTACGAGGCTCTGCGCGCTCCTCATGGCCTCGGCGATAGGGCTCGTCATCCTTCACAACCTCTGGCCGGTGAGCCCCTACGAGCAGCTGAAGAAGAAAATATCCTACGCCCTCACGATCAGCGGGGAGATATTCGCGAAGCTCCTCACGGGAGACCGGAAGGACAAGGGGAGGATAGAATCCCTGGTCACTCCCCTCGCCGCCTCGCTCCCGACGAGCTCCTCCCTTCTTTTCGACGCCCGTTTCGTAATCGGTGACGAGAGGCTTCACGGCGAGGAATTCGTCGAGATAATCGCCTCGCTCGAAGTTATATTCTCCGAGCTCGAAACCATCAAAAAAAGCGTTTATTCGGGAAAGGACAACGCCCTTCTCGCCGAATATATAGAGCACATGACCCCGAGCTACGAAAAGATAAGCGCGCTCTTCGCCGCCGCGTCCTCGGGGTTCGACACGGGCGATGATTTAGGCGCGGAAATCTCCGGCCTGCTCGAAGAGATAAAAAGCAAAAGGCAGGAATTCAGGGAATCGGGGGTCTGGAAGAGCTTCACCGTAAAGGAAGTCGAACAGGATATCCTCATGGCGAGCAGCGTCGACGGCATACTGGATTCCCTGTCGAAAATATCCTCGCTCGTATCCGCGATCGAGCGGCCGGAAAAGGGCGCCGCCGTAACGCTCGCCGTGAGCGGCGCTTCATAGTCCGGGGGGATGGACTTTCACGCCGGCGCTTTGTATAATGCGGTGAAGTGATCGGCTTTCCGATGTTGACCCCTCGCCGACTCACCGGGCTATAATGGACCTTTTCGCAGTCTTTACGATTCTCATTACGCTTACGGCGGTATTCAGCTTCCTGAACGAAGTCTTCCTGAAGCTGCCGACGACGATAGGCATCATGCTCGCCTCGCTGGCGGCGTCCCTGTTTATATTGATCGCGGGATATTTCGGGTTCGGCCACGTACATTGGGCCGTGGATCTCGTTACGGCGGCGGATTTCGATCATCTCATGATGAACGGCATGCTGAGCTTTCTTCTCTTCGCCGGGGCGTCCACTGTCAACCTCGACGACCTCGGCGAGTACAAGGGCACGATAGCCTATCTCGCCACACTCGGGATGATAATCGCGACGTTCCTCACGGGCGGGGTGGTCTGGTGGATCTTCGGTCTCTTGGGCATGGATATTCCGCTCATCTATGCGCTCATATTCGGAGCGATCATCTCCCCCATAGACGCCGTGGTCGTGCTCAAGCTCTTCAGGCGGGTAAAGGCCGGAAAGACGCTCGAATCCATAATCACGGGCGAGTCTCTCTTCAACGACGCGGTGGCCGTCGTCCTCTTCGTCCTGCTTATGGACGTCGCTACCGGAGAAACGACCCTCACGGGTGTCGAGATAGGCGAGTTCTTTCTGAAGGAGGCGGTCGGCGGGCTCCTGCTCGGCATGTCGCTCGGCTACCTGAGCTACAGAATGATACTGGAGATAGTAGTCAGGGGAAAGGAAGGGAGCATAGTGGTCGCGCTGATAACGCTTGCGCTCGTCTCGGGCGGCTATTCCCTCGCCGAGCTGCTGGACGTATCCGGCCCGCTCACCTGCGTCGTCGCCGGGCTCTTTCTGGCCAGGAGGCGGAGGCTCATGCCGAGCTCGGCCGAGCATATAAGGTCCTACGTCGGGAGCTTCTGGGAGATAATAGACGACGTTCTGAACGCCGTCCTCTTCGTCCTGATAGGGCTCGAAGTGCTCATCCTCCACTTCGAAAAATCGTACATACTGTGCGGGCTCCTGGCGATCCCGCTTATCACGTTCGCCCGCTTCATCAGCGTAGAGCTCCCGCTGGTTCTGCTGAGATACGTGAGGAAGATTCCGAACCTCTCGGGGTTCATAATGACCTGGAGCGGTATAAGGGGGGGCGTTTCCATCGCGCTCGCGCTATCCCTGCCCGACTCCAAGGAAAGGGACCTCATAGTTCTCATGACCTATATAGTCGTCGTGTTCTCCATACTGGTCCAGGGCCTTACCCTCGAGAACGCCGTCAAGTGGAATAATAAAAAAGAGGATTCACATTAGCAATACCCTATTTAATTCCGCGCGTTTAGGTGTTAGGTTTAAATAAAGTCGCAATCACCGATTCGGCTTCCATAGCCGGAATTACGCTTCAGGAGGAATTTTGATGACATATCTAAGAATTGTTGTCCCTGCGTTTCTCGCGCTTTCGTTCCTGATTGGATGTGCGGCCATAAAGACCGAAGAGACCGTTAACACCGAAAGCCTTCTGAGCGCCGCCGGTTTCAAGATGGTCCCTGCTACCACACCCGAAGAGAAGGACATGCTGAACTCTCTTACGCCGAACAAGGTCCAGTTCTCGGTGAAAGACAACAAGCCGCTCTACTGGTACGCCGACCCGGCCGACTGCGGCTGCGTCTGGACGGGAGACCAGGACGCCTACAACCGCTACGAGAGGCTTCTCGTGGAGTCGAATATAGCCGAAGAGCAGCAGGAAACGGCTGAAATGATGGAGGAAGCCGAGTTCGCCCCCGGATACTGGGGATGGATGGGCGGCCCGTGGGGCTGGTGACGATTTAAGGCGGCGCGTCCGCGGTTTTCCCGCGGGCCCGCTGCCGGAGGATAGAGGTACGTTCGGCCCATGAGCCTTAAGGACTTCGTGACCCGGTTGAATCCGAAAAGCCTGACGTCGTCGGTCAGGTTCTGGGTCCTCCTCGTCGTTTTCGTTATCGTCGTCCTTATCTTCTATTATGTCCTCCTGGACAGGTACACCCCGTATACGAGCGACGCCTTCATACAGACCTACGTCCTCCAGGTCGCTCCACAGGTGGACGGACGCGTGGTCGAGGTCTACGTCGGGAACAACGAGCAGGCAAAAAAGGGGCAGAAGCTTTTCAGCCTCGATCCGCGGCCTTACGAGTACCGGGCCCGGCAGCTTCGGGCGAAGCTCGTCCAGACGCGCCAGAACATAGACGAGCTCGATAGCGACATCGCCGCCGCTTCCGAGGTCGTAAAACAGGCCGAGGCCGACCTCGCTTACGCAAGCGAGCACTACGGCGACCTCAGGCCGCTCGCCGAAAAGAACTACGTCGCCCGGCTCGAGCTCGACAAGGCCCTCCAGCAGGTAAACGCCCGGAGAGCCGCGCTCAACCAGGCCAGGGCCGATTTCGAAAAAGCGAAGCAGGCGCTCGAGTACAAGATCGACGACGAGTACGCGATAATCAAGGAGGCCGAGTCGAACCTCGCTCTCGCCGAATACAACCTCGAGCAGACGGTCTGCTACGCCCCCTCGGACGGGTACGTCACAAACCTCCAGCTCGTCGTGGGTTCGTACATCAAGGCAGGCGATGCGGTCCTCACCTTCGTCGACGACGGCAACTGGCGCATCGTCGCGAATTTCAGGGAGAACAGCGTCGGCCGGATAAAGCCCGGCCAGGAAGCCGAGGTCGCCATCGCCCTATATCCCGGGAAGATTTTCAAGGCCGTGGTCGAGAGCACCGACTGGGGGGTCCTGGCGGGGCAGGGGGTTCCTTCCGGCGATCTCCCGCTGGTTGAGGATCAGGGTAACTGGGTAAGGCTTTCACAGCGCTTTCCCGTACGGCTCAGGATAACGGATATAGACCACGGGAAATACGAGCTCAGGATAGGCGGCTCGGCGAGTGTCGCCGTGTTTACCGGGGACAACTGGATACTGAACCCCCTGGCGAGACTCTGGCTCAGGATCGGCAGCATCGTTGATTACGTGTATTGAGCGGCCTGCCCCGGTTCGGCGATAACTCTGCCGCCTTCCATGCTTTACGCCCCGTCTATCTTCCACCAGTCCCCGGCGCGCACCAGAAGCGCCCTCATATACTCTACGTGCGACCACGTGAGCGGGGCCGCGAACTGTATGTAGCCGCCCTCCCTCCGCCGGGGGTCGGGGTGCATCGCTATCTTGGCCGTGTCCTTGTACGAGCGGTCCATGTTGTTCGCCTCTTCGAGTATGGTGTTGAAATCGACGTCGTCGAGGAGTATGTCCTTGTAGAATTCCTTCTGGAAGTCGATTCCGGTCTTCCATTCGCGATCCATGAACTCCTCGAACCTCTGCCGTGTCGATAGATGCTCGGGTATCTCGCCCTTCTCGCTCCTGTACCCGTCGATTATGGAGAGTATCTCGTCTCCGCGCTTCCTGTTGCCGCTCCAGTAGTGGTACTGGGCTAAAATAGCGGTGTACTGGAGCCACGGGCCGTTGCCCGCGTGGACGTGCGTGGAAAAGTCCTTATAGAACGGCAGATACCGCATTATCATTCCGAGCTCCGGGTCCCAGAGCTGCTTTTCGAGGAACATCACGCTCCTTTTCATCTCTTCCGTGTAATGGAGGAACCCGTAATAAAACGGGCTGAGCAAGGTGAAGTCCGGCCTCATGTCCATTACGCCGAACGGGTCCGTTCTACGTATGTACCTGTTTCCGGACATGAACAGCTCGTTTACGGTATAGAGGAAATGCTGCCTGAAATTTAAATGCGTGGGGGAGATGATGCCCTTTTCGTCTACCTTCTGCGCAACCTCGCTCGCGAGCGAATACGCGTACAGGAACGAAAAGTTGACCCAGCACGTATACCCCTCCTCCATGGCCGACTCGTGTATGGCGGTCGTCGAATAGAATAGATTGAGCTCTTTTTCGTAGAGGATCGTATACCCGTAGTCGAGCGCCCTGTTCACGCACGTGAGGAAATCTTCAAGGTCGGATATATCTTTCTCCAGGTGGTGCGCCGTGAGGAGGTAGTTGCATATTATCGAAATCCCGTGCGCTACGTTATCCTCCTGCTTGTAGATGCTCATGTTCTTTCCGTCGATGCCGTAGCGCTGTCCCCACGCGCCCTCGGGCGAGGCGGCGTCCTTTATGAAGCGGGCCATCGATTCGAGCATCTCGTAAGCCTCCCCGGCGCTGTCGTAATGATGCAGCGAGCCTGCGATCCTTCTTAAAAGCGCCGCCGAAGCGCTCGAATCCCTCGGATATATGTATGGATAACGCGAGCGGGGAGGGGATGCGAGCAGCAATTTCCCGTATTTCTCCGTTTCTATCATGCATCCGGAAATAATCGACATGTGGGTCGATATGTTGTCGTTGAGCTCTGTGAGCTCCTTGGTCGAATAGAGCATTCGGTTTCTCCTCCGGCCGTGGCGCTGGCTGAATTGTTTTTGGTTTAAGCTCTGATTGTAATCGACCGGGGCGTTTTTTTAAAGGGAGGGCTTCGTCGGAGCGCCCTCGTGCGAAGAGTGCGCCGCAGGTTTTCCGCTGCCGCTATGCCGCGATGATATTCCCCGGAAAAGTAGATAGAGTAAAAGTGCACCGCAAGGATATATTCCCCTGTGTCGAAATTTCTTCCTGCGTAAGTTTCACGGGTTACACATCCCTGATTTGCGGGAAAAGGAAATCAACTCGTTTTTGAATCCCCCCCCGGCTTGCCTCCGGATTTTTGGTGGCTATATTATTTTATATACTCAACTTCCTTCATAACAAAGAAGCTTTTCATGAGCCATTTCGTTCTCGTTACCTTGCACCTGTTCGCCGCCATCATGTTCGTCGGCACCGTCTTCTTCGAGGTTCTCATCCTTGAAAGCATCCGCAAGCCGGTGGGGCGCGATGCGATGCGCACGGTAGAGACCGCGATCGGCCGGCGCGCCCGCCGCGTGATGCCGTTCGTCATGGCGATCCTGTATGGCGCAGGCATCGCCATGGCCTGGCAGTATCGCGGCGTGCTTGTGCATCCTTTCGAAAGCAGCTTCGCGACGCTCCTGGCGATCAAGATCGTTCTGGCGCTCAGCGTCCTGGTGCATTTCATCACCGCCATAACACTGAGCGCCCGCGGCAAGCTCAGGTCCCGGCACTTCAAGCTCATCCACCTGAGCGTATTTTGCCACGTGGTTTTGATCGTGTTCCTGGCAAAGGCAATGTTCTACATCACCTGGTGATGCTTCTGACGGCATCGATTCGGTCGAGCCGGGGGGGATGCCTTCGCGGCGGCTTCCTTCGTATCGATATTTCCCGGCGCGGGAGCTCCTACCTCGTTGCTTTCCGGGGATTATACGTTCGTAATATATGGCAAAAAGAAATGAGCTTATTTTTTGAATTTTTCCCCGGCTTGCCCCGGGAATCTCATCCTTCCATGCCCGGTTTACGTGTAAATCCGCCTTTTCTCGCGTGCTTATTCCGGCGGTTTATCCTGGAAACCGCTTCCTTAATTAATCCTTGCCTCCGGATTTTTGGTGGCTATATTATTTCACATACACAATTTCCTTCACCTTGAGGAGGCTTTTCAATGAGGCGTTCCGTCGCACTTCTTCTAATATTTCCGCTTTTGGTGCTAATCCTTTCTGCAGGATGCGAGAGAACCGGGGAGAACGGCGCTCCGGGGAATTCCGCGCCCCCCGCGGAAAAAGAAAATGAATCACAATCCGGGCAGCCGTCAAAGGCCGTCCCCGAGTCGGCAAAGGAAGCGGCCGAGGCTGTAAAGAAGCTTCCCGTGTCGGAATTCCCGTCCTTTGCGGATCTCGCCGAGGTGCTCAAACCCTCGGTCGTTAATATCAGCACCACGAGCGTCGTGAAGCAAAGGGGTTTCGGGCAGGGCCAGAGGCGCTCGCCGTTCGGACCCAACGACCCGTTCGAGGAATTTTTTGACAGGTTCTTCCAGGGCCAGCCCCAGGAGGAGTTCCAGCGCCAGGGCCTCGGCTCGGGATTCATCATAAGCGAGGACGGCTACGTCGTCACCAATAACCACGTCGTCGAAAGGGCCACGGACATAAGCGTCATACTAGAGAACGGCGAAAAGTACGAGGCGAAAGTCATCGGCAGGGACCCAAAAACCGACCTCGCCGTCATAAAATTCGAGCCCAAGGGCAAGCTCCAGGCCGTCAAATACGGGGATTCCGACAACCTCAGGATAGGCGACTGGGTCATCGCGATAGGCAACCCGTTCGGCCTCGGATACACAGTCACGGCGGGCATAGTAAGCGCCAAGGGGAGGTCCCTCGGGCTCGGCGCGTACGACGATTTCATACAGACGGACGCGTCGCTCAACCCCGGCAACAGCGGAGGGCCGCTCTTTAACCTCCGGGGCGAGGTGGTCGGCGTAAACACGGCCATCGTCGCGCAGGGGCAGGGCATAGGGTTCGCCATTCCGATGAACATGGCCCACTTCGTCATCGAGCAGTTAAAAGAGGGCGGGAAGGTCGTAAGGGGCTGGCTCGGAGTCTACGTCCAGAAGCTCACCCCCGAGCTCGCCTCGAGCCTCGGCCTCGACGAGGACGAGGGGGCGCTCGTGAGCGACGTCACCCCGGGAAGCCCGGCGGACAAGGCCGGCATCAAGAGGGGCGACGTCATAATCGAGTTCGACGGCAAGAAGATAGACGACATCTCCGACCTCACGACGCTCGCGGCCGTAACGTCCCCCGGGACGAAGGTCGATGTAAAGCTCATTCAGGACGGCAAGCATAAGGACCTCGAGGTCAAGCTAGACGAGTTTCCCGACGACGAGGCGCAGGCCGGGGCGGCCGAAGACACCGAGGACAGCCTCGGCCTTATCGTAAGGCCGCTCGATCCGCAGCTTGCGCAGCGCTTTAATCTCGACACCGACAAGGGAGTCATAATCGCCGACGTAAGGCGCGGAAGCCCGGCCCTCGACGCCGGTCTCAGGCCGGGCGACGTTATAGTCGAGCTCGACAAGAAAGAAATAAAAACGCTTCAGGATTACAAGACCGCGCTTGCCGCCGTCAAGCCGGGGGATACCGCGCTCTTCCTTGTTAAGCGCGGCAATAACACGATCTACACGGCGGTGAGAGTGGGTGAGGGAAAATCCTAGCGCCGCACACTTTCAGCCCCGTGAGCGGACGCAGTCCTGTATACCCGTCCGCTCTTTTCCGGCGTGAAGCGCACATCTTCCCGCGGTATGGGTGTATTATTAATCAGGCCCTTTTGTTGACACCGGCCTTCTTTTCATGAGAAAATGGAAAGAGCTTGAACGGGCCGGCGTCGATCGGCCTTCACCCTGCATATTCTGAATACCCAGGAGGATGATCTCATGCCGGAGCCTGCGAAAAAGCGCGTACTGATCCTCGGAGGGGGCTTCGGCGGCCTCGAGGCCGCCCGGCATCTCGAAAAAATCTTCAAGGGAAGAGACGACGTCGAGATAACGCTGATCAACAAGAACAACTATCTCGTATTCACCTCGATGCTCGCCGAGGTCGTATCGGGCAGCATCGAAGCCAAGCACGTAGTTATTCCTCTCAGGGAATGTCTTAAGAGAGCCGAGCTCAAAGAGCTCTCCATAGACGGCCTGGACCTAGACAAAAAAACGGTATCGTGCAGCCACCCCGACACGGGCGAGACGTTTCTTTACGAATACGACTATCTCGTCCTGGCCCTGGGCTCCATGACGGGCTATCACGGCATCCCGGGCGCAGAAGAATTCTCGTTCCCGCTCAAGAACCTCAACAACGCGATGGTGCTGAGGAACCACGTGATAGACATGTTCGAGCGTGCCGAGCTCGAAACCGACTCCGACACGAGGCGTAAGCTCCTCACTTTCGTCGTAGCGGGCGGCGGATATACCGGCATCGAGGTCGCCGCCGAGCTCAACGACTACGTCTCCGCCAGCAAGAGGTTCTACAGGAACGTGAAGGCGGGCGAGGTAAAGGTCGTCGTGATCGATCCGGGCGACAGGATTATGCACGAGATGAGCGAAGGGCTTGCCGAATACGGCTTAATGCTCCTCCAGAAACGCGGGATGGAGTTCCGTCTCAAAACGAGAATCGCCGAGGTCTCGAAAGATTCCGTAAAGACGGAAGACGGGAGCGCCGTCGATACCTGCACGACCATCTGGGCCGCGGGGACTGCGCCACAGCCCGTAATCGCGGCTCTGTCCTGCGCGGACAAGAGAGGCAGGATAGAGGTGAACGAGTACATGGAGGTCTCCGGGTGCCCCGGCGTATGGGCCATAGGCGACTGCGCCGTGATTCCCGATCCTCATACCGGGGCGTCCTATCCCCCGACGGCCCAGAATGCCGAGCGCGAAGGGGCCCGCGTGGCGGTCAACGTCGCCGCTTCGATAAATTCCAGGGACGGCGACAAGAGGCCGTTCGTCTACAGGACCATGGGCATGCTCGCGCCTCTCGGGCACAGGTCCGCCGTCGCCGAAATAAGAAGCGTTAAATTCTCGGGATTCTTCGCCTGGTTCATGTGGCGCTGCATCTATTTAGGCAAGCTGCCCGGATGGGACAGGAAGATAAGGGTGGCCATCGACTGGCTGCTCGACATGTTCCTCCCGAGGGATATCGTCCAGCTCAAGATGGAAATGAGGCAGAGGCAGAATCAGCCTCAGTCCCCGGGCAAGTCCTGAGCGGGCTTTTTGGTCCGCGACTTCAAAAACGCCACGAGGTCGCTCAGCTCCTGGTTCGTCAACGTTCCGCCGAACCCCGGCATATTAAGACCGCCGTTCATGATCCGCCACGTAAGCTCGTTCGAGCTCAGCCTGTCGCCGATGTATGTGAGGTCGGGGCCCCTTAACCCGCCGTGCCCGTCTATCGTATGGCAGTAGAGGCAGCCCTTGTCGTTAAAGTCTATCCCGCCCCTGTATATCGGGCCCGAATCCGCGCCTATCATCTCGGCCGTAAGCGGCTCGGCGTGGAAACGCGGAGACCACGGCGATACGATCCCTATAGCCCAGAGCCCGGATATCGTCAAGATCACGAGCGCCACTATCGCGACCGCCCAGGGCCTTCTGAGCGGGCTCCTCTCGCCCCTGTTCGATATGAACGGGAGGCAGAAAAGCAGCAGCCCCACTATCAGCGGCCCGAGCACCATCAGATACGTTTCCAGCGCGGGCGGCATGAGCGCCAGGAACGCGAAGTAGAAAACGAAGTACCAGTCCGGCACGGGGAGCGCGTCTATGTTCGACGGATTCGGAGGCGGGCCCAGCGTCGGCGGGCCGATTACTATGGCCACGACCAAAATGGTCGTGATAACTACGAACGCGAAAATCATATCCTTCCACGCCGCGTCGGGCCAGAAGGGGATGCCTTTCGTTTTTACCAGGTTCTCGTACTTTTCCCTGTACGTCGCGGGGTCTACGGGGTCGCCCGCCTTGGGGAATTCGGATATTCCGTTTCTTATGACCAGGTAGAGATGAAACCCTATGAATACGAAAAGAAGCGCCGGGATTATGAACACGTGATACGCGAACATCCGGCTGAGCGTAGCTCCGCCTATGGTTTCGCCGCCTATTATAAAGTCCGCGAGCCAGCGCCCGATGAGCGGCACGCGCGCCGCCTGCTCCGAGGCGACTATCGCCGACCACACGGCCGTCTGGTCCCACCTTATCACCTGCCCCGTGAAGCCCATGACGATAGTAAGCGCGAGCAGCACGACGCCCGAAATCCAGTTCATCTCGCGCGGGAACTTGTACGCCGCCGTAAGATAGACCTGTATCATGTGGACGCCGACGAGCAGCATCATGGCGGACGCCCCCCAGTTGTGTATGCCGCGCACGATTCTCCCGAAGGTCGTCTGGTTCGTTATGTACTGGAGGCTCTGGTACGCCTCGCCGGCGGCGGGGACGTATATAAACGCCAGGGTTACGCCCGTTGCGACCTGGAGTATGAAGGCAAAGAGAGTCGCGCTCCCGAAAACGTAAAACCAGGTGGCGGTATTCGGGGGGACGGCGTGTTTGGCTATAGGCCCCACGGCCGCCGACAGACCGGTGCGGTCGTCGAGCCACGCCCACGCGCTCCTTAAAAAATTCATATTCTGTATCCCCCTTCAAGTCTCATGCGGCTCCATCTCCGGAAGTGCATTTACGCCGTCGTAACAGGTATCGGGCTCGTCAGTATCTCGACCTGTCCGTTATTTATCCTGACAGGATACTGGTAAAGC
The DNA here is from genome assembly GCA_035325995.1 of Thermodesulfobacteriota bacterium. Lineage (NCBI taxonomy): Bacteria > Pseudomonadati > Thermodesulfobacteriota > Thermodesulfobacteriota bacterium. The sequence continues at coordinate 242,168 of DAOKYU010000002.1, forward strand.
CCCCTCGGAGGCGGCCCCGCGGCGACGGAGCCGTCCTCGTAATAAACCCCGCCGTGGCACGGGCACATAAACAGCTTCGCCCCGGCTATCCACCTCACGGGACACCCCAAATGAGCGCAGTTCACCGAAAACGCGATAAAGTCGGACTGCCCGGCCCTTCTCAGCCATGCGGCCGTCTCGGCCGTCACTCCTGCCCACGGGAGCGGCGAGGAATCTATGAATTTGACCAGCACGGTCTCCCCCTGGGTGAAGCTCTCCGCGAGGCCGACGGGCCTCCACTCGGGCGGCGGCTTCCTGAATATGGGCTCCAGTATCGAGCCGATTATCGGAATCGCGACGAGCGCCCCGGCGACGCTGCTGAGAACGATGCCGAGCCTGACGAAGAACTGCCTCCTCGTACATTCACTCGTTCTGGTCTTTTCGCTCATCTCTGAGATCTCCTATCCATCCTATAAGTGCCGCGACGAATAACACGAATCCTATGAAAAATAATATGACGATAGTGCTCAGGACCTCGTTGAACCCCACGGCCAGCCCCCACATCATGAACGTTATGCCGAGGGCCATTATAGCGGGCCAGTATCCCGGCGACGGCAGCCTTTCGGGCAGGGGCCTGTGCCATCCGGGAGGGATGCCCTGGCGGGCGACTTCCCTTTCTACGTCCTCGTAGCTCTCCGGATGCCCGAGGCTCTGCGCCGCGGCCTGCCCGGGGGCCTGAAATTCGCTTCCTGAGCTCAACGTCCGTCCTCCATGTTGTCTCTTCGTCCGCAATTTTCTTTCATCGTGTTATAGGGCTCGCTCAAACCGTTTTGCCCTCGCCTGGCAGAATCCCGCCGCTGTGCGCTGCGGCCTCTTCGTCCGCTTCGGGGGACCTGTACCACTGGGCCAGCGTTATCATGCTCGCTGTGAGGTATATAAGGCACCCCGGCACCCACATCGTAAGGCCCGCTATCTGCTGGTCGACGCCGGGCGTTATGCATAGATCGTTTCTCAGGTACGGCAGTATCCCGGCCGAGTCCGCGGGATTGAGATAAGCCGGGTACATCCCCGCGCCGGCGAACGTCAGCAGTATTCCGAGTACCGTGCATGCGAGGCACGCCGAGGCCAGGTAGAGGGTCGAGCGGAGGTGCGTCAGCCTCCGGGTCTTCACCGGTGCGAACACCGGCCACCAGAACACTATTCCTATGAGTACGAAGCTCACCTGCTGCGCCGCGTAAAGCCTGTCGCTCGCTATTGCCGCGTCGTGAACGGACGGCACGTGCCAGAGCCACATCGAGCCTACCCCGAGCGTCCAGGCGACGATGGGGTTACCGAGTACGCCCATCACCGCCCCCGCGGGCCTCCACGAGAGCGCCCTTTCGGCCGCGCCTTTGGGTATTCCGAACAGTATGAACAGCGGAACGACGAGCAGGAGTAATATGTGCTGGGTCATGTGGGCGCTCAGGAGATAATTCCTCCCGAGGTGCCCGAGGGGGGAGACGACCGCCAGCACCATGAGCGCGACTCCCGCGCCGAAGAGAGCCGTCCGGCCCCTGTCTTTAAGGCCGCCCGCCGCAATGAAAGCCGCCAGGAACAAGACCGCGAGCGCTATAACGCCCGGCTCGGGCGACCAGGCTTTCATGAGGAATTCAGATACGTTCATTACGCTTCCCCTCCGGAATCCCGTTCAAATCATAAAAACGCCCAGAGATATATGACCGAAAAAACCACTATCCATACGCCGTCCACGAAGTGCCAGTATAATGAAACGCATTCGACGGCGTCCGATTTCGGGCCCTCGAAATCCCCCGCGAGCGTGAGGCCGAGGAGTATCGAGAGCATTATGAGCCCGACGCACACGTGAAACCCGTGGAATCCGGTAAGTGTGAAAAACGTCGAGCCGAATACGTTACTGCTTATAGTTATGCCGCGCCCGAAGAGCCCGAACCACTCGCGCGCCTGCCCGAATATGAATACCGCGCCCAGCACTATCGTCGCGAAAAGCCAGAACTTCAGCCCCGAGCGATTCCTGTTCTTAAGGCTCTTCCCGGCAAGCCATACCGTAAAGCTGCTGGCGAGCAGGAATATGCTGAATATTCCCGTTACGTAGGGGTCGAGGCTGTTTCTCGCGTCCGGGCCGGTGGTGACGGAATTGTGAAAGTTGACGTATGCCAGAATGAGCATCAGGAAGAAGATCGACTCCGACGCGATGAAGAACTTTATTATCATCCGGTTGTTAGCCATTTGGTCCCTCCGTCACTATCTTCGCGTTGGGCTCGTCCGGCGAGTCGGGGTGCGCGAGGTCCCAGAGCGGCCTCCTGCCCCTTACCGGCGGGACCAGCTTGAAGTTATATACAGGGGGGGGCGAGGTGGTGGCCCATTCGAGCGTCCACGCCTTCCAGGGGTTGTCCCCGGCGGGCTCGCCTTTCCTCAAGCTGACTATGATGTTCCATATGAAAACCAGGACCGAGGCGGCGATTATGAAAGCGCCTATGGTCGATATGAGGTTCATCGACCCCCAGTAGGGCAAATCGTGATACGTATAGGTTCTTCGCGGCATCCCCATTACGCCGAGGAAATGCTGGATGAAAAAGGTCATGTTAAACCCGACCACTGTAAGCCAGAAGTGCCACTTGCCTAATGTCTCCGACATCATACGCCCGGTGAATTTCGGGAACCAATAGTAAACCCCCGCGAATATCGCGAATAGAGAGCCGCCGAATATCGTGTAGTGGAAGTGGGCGACTATGAAGTAGCTGTCCGTGACGACCCAGTCTATCGGCACCGACGCTATGGCCACGCCCGAAAGCCCGCCTATGACGAACTCTATTATAAAGGCCGTCGCGAACAGCATTGGCACGGCGAAGTTTATCCTCCCGCCCCACATCGTCGCCACCCAGTTGAGCACCTTTATGCCCGTAGGTATGGCGATGAGCATGCTGGCGAGGGAGAAATAGGCGTTGGCTACGTTCCCGAGGCCGACGGCGAACATGTGGTGCGCCCAGACGCCGAGGCTTAAGAGCCCTATCGCCACCGTCGAGGCCGCCACGAACTCGTAGCCGTATATCGGCTTTCTCGAAAAGACCGGAATGACCTCCGATATTATTCCGAACGCCGGGAGTATGAGTATGTAAACCTCGGGGTGCCCGAACCCCCAGAAAAAGTGCTGCCAGAGTATCGCCGAGCCGCCGAAGGACGGGGTGAAGAACGTCGCACCCAAAAGACGGTCGAGGAGGAGCATCGCGAAAGCGGAGGTGATGATGGGCATTACGAATACGAGAAGTAGCGACGTCACCAGTATCATCCACACGAACAGCGGCAGCCGCCGCATCGTCATCCCCGGCGTGCGCATCGTCAGTATGGTTACGACGTTGTTGAGGCCGGATATGAGCGAGCCGATGCCGGATACGAGAAGTCCGAGCGCCCAGTACGTAGGCCCGTTGTTGAGCGAAAACGGCTTTTCGCTTAGCGGGGCGTACGCGAACCACCCGACGTCGGGCGCTCCGCTCTGTGTGAAGAAGCTGTAATAAAGGAGTATGCCGCCGAAGGCGAACAGCCAGAAGCTGAGCGCGTTAAGCCTCGGGAACGCCATGTCCCGCGCCCCGATCATGAGCGGCACGAGATAAACGCCTACGCCTATGAGGAACGGCATGACGACGAAAAATATCATCGTCGTTCCGTGCATCGTGAAGAGCTGGTTATACATCTCGGGCGAGAGCAGCCCGCTTCCGGGCTTTGCCAGCTGGGCCCTTATCATCAGCGCTTCGAGGCCGCCTATGACGAAGTAAATCAGCGTGCCTATCAGGTACATGATGCCGATCTGCTTGTGGTCGATGGACGCGACCCAGCTTAGGAGCCCGGTGTTCTCGCCGAGCCCCGGCAGGGGCTCCGTACTTTCCGGCACGATCGGTATTCTGCTACTCATCCAGCGCCTCCAGGTATGCGACTATTGCATTCACCTGCTCGTCTGTAAGCTTCATGTTCGGCATCAGCGATCCCGGCTTGTACTTCGCCGGATTCTTGAGCCACTTGGCGAGGTTGTCCGGCGTGTTGGTCAAAACGCCCGCGCCTATCGTATCGCGCGTCGCGAGATACGTGAGGCTCGGCCCCACGCGCGCCGCGGCGGGGGTGCCCGCTATCGTGTGACAATTCATGCAGGCGACCTCCTGGAATAGCTTCGCCCCATCGGCTGCGATTCCGGCGGAAGGCGTTTCGGGTATACGCGCCTGCTCGCTGAGCCACCCGGAGAATTCCTCCTCCGTCTGGGCGATCACCCGTATGCGCATGTTCGCGTGCTGCGCCCCGCAGAACTCGGCGCACGCCCCGAGATAAACCCCGGGCTCTCCCGCGACTATCCACATATAATTCGGATGCCCCGGGACGAGGTCTATCTTCCTTCCGAGCTCGGGCACCCAGAAATCGTGTATGACGTCGATCGATTCCAGCCTCGCCAGGAGCTGCCTCCCCGCGGGGAGGTGAACCTCGTTCGCCGTTATGACACCGGATTCGGGGTAGACTATCTCCCACCACCACTGGTGCCCTATTATGATAATGTCGGGTTCCCTGTCGGCGCTCGGCGGATCGACGGCCCTCATCGTCGAGCACGTGAGTAAAAAGAGGACGGCTACTATCGCTACGGGTATCAGCGTCCACGTGATTTCGAGCTTGAGACTGCCGAAATCCTGGTAAGGCTCGCCCTCCTCTCCGGACTTTTTCCTGAACCTTATTATGATGTAGGCGACGGCGATCACTATGATGCCGAGGATGACTACCGAAATGGCTATCGTATAATAGGTCAGGCCAGCCAATACTTCCATTTGTGGAGAGCTTGGATTGAAGAGGCCGCCTAGGTTTTTCATGTTTTTACGAGTGAGTGAAGTTTAGAACGACAAGCCACGCCAGACATAGCCATTATAAAGACACACGGAGGTTATTGTCAACCCCCGCAGCGCCGAAAACATTATTACTTCCGCGATATTTTAACTCATATTCGGATGTTAATTTGTGGTATTATCATGCATAATTATCACGCCCCGCGGGATTGAAACGTAGTTTCGTAAGCAGTCTGAATAACGCAGCCTTGTCTTCCAGATGAATAAAGTCAATTTAATACTCCTTCTGATTTTATATCTGACCCTTCTACACGATATCCGTCATCCCGCCTTCGCAGCCGAAAAAACAGGCGATGACAGCGAGGCTTCCGAAACCCAGCCCGAAGAAGTCGCGGTACGCATATCGAAGGTCAAGATCAAGGGAGCGAAAGCCGTATCCAAGCAGGACATAGAGCAGAGCATAGGCACCGAATCTCCGTCGATAAGGTTCTGGGTCAAAAAGCCCGAGTTTAACGAAGAGGTCCTCATCGACGACATGGTGAGGATAAAGCGTCTCTACGCGAGCCACGGCTACTACGACGCCGAGGCCACTTACGAGCTCAAGTACAACGACGACCACACCAGGGTGGAAATAACGATCAACATCAAGGAAGGCGAGCCCGTGATTCTCACCGAGCTCAGCATCGGTTACGAGGGCGACCTTACCGACGAGGTCAAAAAAGACATCGATAAGGCGGTCCCGCTCAAGGTGGACAAAACATTCTCCCCGGTCGGCTACCAGCAGACCAAGGGCGCCATAGAAGAGATACTCTCCAACGAAGGGCATCCCAAGGCGGTCGTCGAGGGCGAGGCGCTCGTAAACAGGAAAGAGAAATGGGCCAGGGCGAAGTTCGTGGTCAAACCCGGGCCCGTTTATACGTTCGGTTCGGTCACGGTCATGGGCAACGCCGAGGTCGAGAGCTACGTCATATCCAGGGAGGCCACCTTCAAAAAGGGCGACATCTACTCGCTCCAGAAGATAAACGAAACCCAGGCCAACATCTTCCAGCTCGGGCTCTTCAGGTCCGTCGTCATCGACCCGGTATACAACGAAGAAGACCACGTCGCCGACATAAGAATAACCGTCAAGGAGAGAAAGCAGGGCTCGGTCAAGTTCGGCGTCGGGTTCGGCACCGAGGACAAGCTCAGGGCCCAGGCCATCTGGACGAAGAGGAATTTCTTCGGCGGGGGAAGGAGGCTCGAGGTCGCGGGCAAGTTCTCCTTCATAACCCAGAGGCTCGAGACGAGCGTCCTTCAGCCCTACATACTGGGCAGGGATTCGCAGCTCACCGGGTCACTCAACTTCCAGAGGGACGACGTTCCGAGCTTCGAGGGCGAGAGCTTTCTCACAACCGCCGAAGTGCAGAAGGACTTTCGCGAATACTACTCCGCCTTCGGCTCGTTCAACGTGCAGCTCTCCCGGGTTCAAAAAAGCGCACGCCGTACGCCCGAGGAGAAAAGCCGCGAGAACTTCTTCCTGACGTATTTTAACTCCGGTCTCGAGATGGACACGACGGACAACATCCTCAACCCGACGCGCGGGTTCGTCATCGCGGGCGGCCTCGAATCGTCCTTCCGGGCGCTGTTCTCGGACGTCAACTACTTTAAGGGCACGGTCGAGCTCAGGGGCTACAAACGGCTCATGCGAATCATCCTGGCCTCGCGCTTGACCGTCGGCGTCATACAGCCCTTCGGCTCGACGGGCACGTTCGACATACCTATATTCAAGAGGTTTTTCGCCGGCGGCAGCACGAGCATGAGAGGTTTTCCGTTCCAGAAACTGGGCCCGCTCAGCCAGGGCGGCGATCCGCTCGGCGGCAATTCCCTGCTCGTCGGGAGCTTCGAGGCGAGGTTCCCGCTGTACGGCGAGTTCGGGGGCGTCGTGTTCCTGGATTATGGAAACGTCTATTCCGACGAGTGGGAATACGATCTTTCGAGGCTGAAATACGCGCCCGGCGTGGGGCTCAGATACGATACGATCATAGGCCCCATAAGATTCGACGTCGGCTATGCGCTCAATCCCGAGCCGGGAATAAGAAGGGTGCAGTTCTTCATCAGCATAGGTCAGGCTTTCTGAGGATCAGACGCGCGAGTTGCTCGTGGGGTTATCGAGAGGCGCCCCATCGCCGGCCGCTTCGGCTTCTTCTGTTTGGGCCTCTCTTTTCGCGAGCTCCTGCTTTGCGTCTTCTTCGTTTATCTCGAACTCTATGGAGCTTTTGAGCTCGTTCTTTGCCCTTTCGAGCTCGCGCATGCCTCTCCCGAGCGTCCTTGCTATCTTGGGGATTTCCTTCGGGCCGAGTACGAGGAGCGCTATGACCAGGATTATCAATATCTCGCTGGTTCCTATGCCGAACACGGTCCGTGGGCTCCTTCGCTGGGTGTAAACATGCCTTCTCCTGTAACGTGAAAGGCTACCCTATTAGCCCCGCATGTTCAATAAATCCGCGGGGGCGTATAAGGGGAGGGAGACCGCTCCGGCGCGCCGCCGCGGGCGTGTTTTCCGCTGCTTTTTCCGTGTCCTGCGGGATGCCGGATCTCCGATTCACTACAGTTTTTTAACGAATGTTGTAAAATGAACGGGTAACCGAAAATACAGAAATGAGAGGTGGCGCATATGAAGGCAATCCGTTTTCACGAATTCGGAGAAGTCGAAGTTCTAAAATACGAGGACGTACCCGACCCGGTAATCGGAGACGACGAGGTTCTGGTGCGCGTGAAGGCGGCTGCCCTGAATCACCTCGACCTCAGGATAAGGTCCGGTAAATCCCCCCGGCCCGTGGACCTCCCCCACATCGGCGGCGTCGACATAGCCGGCGACGTAGAGGCTGTCGGCAAGAACGTCACCGACATAAAACCCGGGGCCAAGGTCGTAATCGACCCGACTGTGAAGACCCCCAAGGGGCCTATGGTCGTCGGCGTCAACTTCTACGGCGGGTTCGCCGAATACGTAAAGGTCCCCGCTGTGAACGCCGTTCCGATTCCGGACGAAGTCTCGTACGACGACGCGGCCACGCTGCCGATATGCTACGTCACGGCGTGGTACGGCCTCTTCGACAGGGGCAACATGCAAAAGGGCGAAACCGTTCTCGTTCACGCGGCGGGCAGCGGCACGGGGAGCGCGGCCGTCCAGATAGCCAAGGAGGGCGGCGCGTTCGTAATCGCCACGGCCGGGAGCGACGAGAAGCTCGAGAAGGTAAAGAAGCTCGGCGCAGACGCGACCGTCAACTACAACACGCATGACTTCGCCGAAGAGGTGAAGAAGATTACGGAAGGGAAGGGCGTCGATGTCATATTCGACCAGATAGGCGCGTCAATATGGGAGAACAACCTCAAGTCGCTCAGGATGAAGGGAAGGATTCTTCTCGTAGGCGTTGTGGGAGGCGGCCAGACGACGTTTAACTTCGGCCCCGTAATCGTAAGGGACCTTTCCGTCCTCGGCGTAACAGTCTTCAACGCCCCCCGGAGTAACCTCATAAACGTCATTAACCTCGTATCTCTCGGGAGGCTCAGGCCGGTGATAGACAAGCGTTTCCCGCTGTCCGAAGCCGCCGCCGCGCAGAAGCTCCTCGAAGACAGGAGCCAATTCGGGAAGGTCGTTCTCAACCCCTGAATCCGAACCCTGAAGCAGGGTTCATTCACGGAATTCGCCGCGCCTGTACGGGCGCGGCAGGCTCAATCGATCTCTTCTTCTATTACCCGGCGAAGATATTCTCCGCCCCGGGGAAGTTCTACCGTCTTCGCCGATAGTGACTCGAACGTCATCCTTCCGCCATCCCGCCATAGTCCCTTGAGGAATTCTCCTGCCCCTGGCACCCTCCACCACTCCTCGTCGAATCTCTCCTTCAGATAACTCGACAGCGCCGGGGCCGCCGCGGCGCCCCGAAAGACGGATGAAGGCCGAACCGGCATGGTCAGCGGCCCGAGGTATCCGCCGACATCTATCCTGCAGTGTAGCGCCGCGCTCATTATCCGCCCGTAATGTTCGGGCATGGATTCGGTTTCGCTGTTTTTGAGGAGGTCCGCCTCGTAGATCGAAAGCCCCGCGACGCGCCTCGCCGACATAAGCCGCCTCAGTCCGAGAAGCCTCCTGAAGTCGCCGCCCTCGTCTACTCTCAGATATTTCGCGAGCCACTTCGGCTCGTGCACGAGGTTCCTGAAGAGCGAATCGAAGACGGATTCCACCACGGCGTCCCTGAGCCACCTGAATTCCGCGTAATCCTCGCGCTCGGTGAACATGCAGGAAAGCATCCGCCCCAGCGATCCCAGGAAATGCTCGTAGTCCCGTATGGAGCCGACGGTATATATGGAGAGTCCCGCCCTCAAGGGAGGGTCGAGCGGCACGGAAAAACCGTCCGAAATCTTGCCGGGTTTCCTCTCGCCGTCGTACGTGATTCCGCCTTCCGGCGCAATCCCCGGGGCGTCCAGTATCGGCCGCGAGAAAGAGAGCATGTCGCGCGTTCCGAAATAGCCCTTGAGCTCGCCCGAGTTAAAGAAAAAGGCGAGGTCGTGCTCCTCGGCCCGAGGGAGCTTGAGCTCCATTCTCCTGGACAGGAACCACGCGAGAAGGTCCCTCGAAGCGTACTCGGTATCGGAAAGAAACCCCCTCGCCGCTCCCTCGCCGCCCGCACCGGGGCCCGCCGTCTTTTCGGCGAGCTCTCCGTAATCCCCGAACCCGAGGGCCTGGGCGGCTTCCGTAATTGTATCGAGCTTCTTTCTAAGGAGGGCGTTCAGCTTTCCGAGCGAGGGCTTCGCCGCCGCCGCGGCGAGCTCCCTTTCGCCCCGCTTCGGCTGCCTTACGAGCTCCCCGTGGAGTGACTTTAACGAAAATGTCTTCCCGCCGGACGAGAACGCCCCCGACATGACGCCTTGGATGCCGTCTTCTACCCTGGCGCTCCGCGAAAGCACGAACGCATGCGCGAGGAACGAAGCCGCGAGTCTCTTTCCCGCGGCGGCCTCTCCCCCCGCGGGCTCCGAGCTCCATACCGACTGGAAGAGCTCCCTCTCGCCGAAGTCCGGGAATCTCCTCATGATCGCGGCAAGGCCGTCACCCGGTTTTCCCCCGCCGGAAAATTCCCCGAACAGCCACCAGGAAAGCTCCTTCAGTAGCCTTTTGCCGGAATTTCCCGTAAGACGCTCTAGGTATCCGCTCATCCGGCCGTTCCCTCCGCCGCCGCGTTTCTACGCGGTCTCCGTTTTATGACTCGGCGTCTTGATTATAAACCCTCCGGCCGCCGCGAGGTAGCAGCAGAATATCGTGAATATGAACGGGTAGTGGTAGCTCCCGAGGACGTCGTGGATGTAGCCCGCGAGTATAGGCCCGCCTATGGCGGCGATGGAATACGACGTTCCGAATATGCCGTATATGGTTCCGAGCGTGCCGAGCCCGTAGAATCTCCCGAGGAGGGTAGGGAATATGGGCACCCACGCGCTGTAGAAGAATCCGAATATGAATCCGAAGAGATAGTACGCCCATATATGGTCGATCGTCAGGAGGAGGATTATAGAGCTCCCCTGCGCCAGGAAGCATATGAGTATCACCTTCCTGAATTCGAGCACTTCGGCCAGGAGCGACGAAAGCACGGTCCTCCCGATGATGCTCCCGAGCCCTATCGCCGCCGGCGGCCCGGCAGCGGCTATGGCCGGTACGCCTATGTCTATCATGTAGTTGTAGAACTGCGTCACGATTATGAGGAACGTCGTAAAGCCGAGGAAATACATCGAGTACATCACCCAGTATGTCGGCGTCGAAAGCGCTTCCCTCACCCTCCAGTCCTTTTTCGGTGCGCCCGCGCCTGCGCCCCTTTCGATATCCTCCGCCGAATTCCCGGGCTTCATGCCGTAGGGGAGGAGGTTCACGTCTTCGGGGCGCGACCTTAACACGAAGCTCGCCATCAGCACCGTGAACATCAGCCCGCCCAGGGCGAAGAGGGCGTTTCTCACGCCGAAATCGTTTATCAGCCATGCGGTAAGGGGGTTCGTTATGAGCCCGCTCAGGGGAACCCCGGTCGTTATGATCCCGATAGCCAGCGGCCGCTTCCGGACGAACCATCTGCTTACGAGCGCGACGCAGGTTATGTAAAGCACGGCGTCCCCGACTCCTACCATAAGGCCGTAAGATAGATAGAGCTGCCAGCTCGTGACCGCCAGCCCCGCGAATATCATTCCGAGCGCGGCTATCGATCCTCCGCCGAGGACGACCGCCCTCGGGTCGAATTTGTCTATGAGCCTTCCGGCGAGTATGAAGGCCGGGGCCTGCACGAGTGACCTGAAGGAGAAAATAGACGAGCCCGTGGCGCGCGAGAGCCCGAAGTCGTCGTTCAGATAGGGGAGGAATACCCCGAAAGAGTAAAGCAGCATCCCGTCTAAAATGATTATCAGGAGAGAGGCCGCGACTATATACCAGCCGTAGAATATCTTTTTACCGAACATAAGAACTACCCGTTAACCCTGGAAGGGCTTCTCCTGCTTCGTCGCTGAATGGTTCTTCCGGCCTCTTTGCCCGCCGAGGCCGCAGAGCCGGGTAAGGATACCTGAAAACAGGATTAATCGAGAGTCCGGCGCCGCCCGGTGGATTTACGAGGTCTCGGTTTCTACCCCTGCACCTTGCCTATTTTCTCGTTGACTGCGTTCGCCTGGCTCTCGAACCGTCCCGAGGCAAGCGCCTCCCGGGCCTTTTTCAGAAGTGGCAGATCTTCCTTCGTCCATTCGCCAGCTTCGACCACGGCCGCGATTTGCTCGACAAAGGCTTCCCTCGCCTTCTGGTTGCCCGAGGTGAGGTCCCAGCTTGAAAGATAAACGCCGAGCACCTCGCCCGCATCGGTTCTGTCCATATCGGCCGGTATCTTCCCGCCCCCGATGCCGGCCCATTTTATGGCTGCCTGCCCGGAAACCGACGGGGGTTCTGCGAAATAAACGAGGAGCCTCGTATCCGCGGCCGCCTTGGTCTCGGAATAAGTCGCCCCGAGTATGATAGGGATCAGATCTGGGGAGAACGGTCCCGTTTCGCGGAGTGCTTTTCTCGCCGTCATCCTCACGTAGTCCTTGTTCGCATAAAGCGCGCGGGCCGCGACCACGGCCTCGCCCGAGGCGGCATGGCCCATGCTGCCCAGGGATTCGAGGGCAATGGTCAGGGGCGTTATTTCGGTGCGGTTGGCGTCGTCGAGGCTCTCTATGTAGGACGCGAGACGCGGGGCCTGCGAGGCGGCGTCCGGGCCTATTTCACCGAGAGCCACTGCCGCCAGGTTGCGAACTTCCGGTTTTTCGTCTTCCAGCATCGGCGCTATTCTCTCGGCCCTTATCTTCGGATGGCCGCTCAGACGGGCCATCGCTCCGACGGCGGCGAGCCTGATCTGCGCCGATTCGTCTTTCAGCAGCCCGGAAAGCGTATCCAGGAGCTCTTTCGAGCCGGAGCCCGTCTTTCCGAGGGCGCTCGCGGCCTCGGCCCTGACCTGTGCGTCTTCGTCCTTAAGACGTTCGAGCATCTTCCCGGTTTCTCCGTCCGCGAACTTCCCCATGCCGCCGAGCGCTTTCAGCCCGATAATCCTTATGGCGGGATTCGGGTCGTTCAAAAGCTCCGCAACCTGCGGGGCGTATTTTCTCGACGGCGCGCCCATTTCGCTGAAGATATACAGGACAGTGCTTCTCTGCTTGGGGTTTCTGGCTTTCAGGAGGGCTATCAGCTCGGGCGCCTGTCCGCCGAGCTCGTCTCCCATTCCGGCGAGCACCGTCGCGGCGGTCACCTGTGATTTTCTATCCTGGCTCTTCAGCATGCCTACTATCACGCCCGCCGAGTCCCCGAGGGGCACGCCCATACGGCTGAGCGTGGACAGTGCTTCTCTGCTTACCGCTGTGTTCTTGTCCGTGATAAGCTTCTTTATCTGCCCGGCCTCGCTCTTTCCTGCATCTCCCATATCCCCCAGGGTCTTGATGGCCGTAAGCCTGACCATCGGGGAGTCGTCCTTCAGAAGCCCGGCTATATTCGGCGCGTACTCCCGGGCGTTCCTCCCCATACCGCCAAGAGCCGTTATCGTGCTGACCCTGGTCTGCGGGTTGGTGCTCCGGAGGTATCTGGCTACGAGGCCCGCCGTGCCGCTCTTTGCCTTTCCTATCGACCCGAGCGCTCTGACGGCGGATCCGCGTAAGTTCGAATTCCTGGATTCGAGGAACCCGGCAACCTGCATCGTCTGCTCATCGCTGAGGTCGCCGATTCTTCCGAGCGCCTTTAAAGCCTGAAGAACCGTATTCGAGTTCTTGTCTTTGAAGAGCTTGGCTATCTCCCCTGCGTATTGCTTCGACGACGGGCCGAGGTCGCCGAGCGCCGCAGCCGCCCCCGCTCTTACGGAGGGATTTTCGTTGTTAAGCATTTTGGCTATTTCCGCCGAGTGCTTAACGCCATCGGGTCCCATCTTTCCGAGAACGCTCATGCCCGTGACTTTTTCTTCCGGGCTTTCCCCCCGCATCATGTCGAGTGCGGCGGGGGTGATCATATCCGCATACTCGCGGTTCCGGGAAAGTATCTGGATAGCCTTGGCCCTGACGAGGCCGTCCTTGTCGTCAAGGAGTTTTATTATTACGGGTATCTGGCCGCGCTCGAGCTTGCCTATTCCGGCAAGCGCCGTGACCGCCGGGTATCTGAGGGACTTGTCTCCGTTTTCCTTAAGATTCTCTATGACCCCCGGGGCGAACTTCGCCGAAGAAGCGCCCATTTTGCCGACTGCGCCGAGGGCGGCTTTCCTCATCGCCGGGTTCTTGTCCGTGAGAAGTGCGTCGAGTCCGGGAATGTCGTCGGGGTTGCCCGTTTCCGCAAGCTCGGAGACGGCCTTCTCCCTTACCTTCTCGTCAGGGTCCGAAAGGGCTCTTTTCAGCCCCTCTATCTCCCATTCCGAAAGCGGTTTCTTTTCGTCCCCCATTGAAAGGGAAAGAATTTTCTCCGCGGCTCCGGCGGAAAGGGGGTTAAGTAACAACAGTGCGGCCATGCATACGAGCAAAAGCGGCAGAATCCTATGCCGTGCGAATGCCCGGGCGCTTCTCTGGCCGAAATTACACTCTGGGACGCTCATCTTTTTCCTCCGTCTGGACAGTGCGTGATTAAAGCGGGTGGATTCAGGAATAATCGTGATCCGAATTCTTGCGGATATCCTGTGTCTTCAAGTATGATTTTATCCCCAAAGCTTCTTCGCTACCTTACGCCGGACCGTGAAAAGTCCATCCAGAAAATGGTATCCTATCTCTCCCTCCAGTCAAACGATTTAATTCGGTCTATCGGCGTCTCCGGCGCGGCGCGGTAATTTCCTCCCTTCTTGCCGTTTAACCCGGCCGGATATTCGAGTATTATGTTTGTCGGGACACGGGCGGGGTTCCAAAAGAGACCAGCGAATGGAGGTTTGGCACAATTGGATGCTTCCGATACGAAAGGCATGTTCGATGTAGTCAGGGGCGGTATTTCGAAGGGGCTCAGGATCGTTAATATAAGGTCCAGGGAAGCCTATGATACGCTCAAAATAAAAAATAAAATCAGAGAGCTCAATACCAGGCGCCGGAGTGCGGTGCTCGACATGGGAAATACCATCTACAGGTCGTATAAACACAAGGGGCAGATAAGCGTAGACATCGCGCGTGAAAAATGCGAGGGTATCGAAAGAATAGACGCCGAGATCGTCTCCTGCGAAGAGGAGCTCGATCTTATACATTCGAACGCACAGAAGGCCCTCGGCAGCCTCAAGGCGCTTTCCGGCCCCGACAACGGCCTGGAAGAGAAAAAAACCGAGTGATCCCGCCGAGCGCTTCTGAAAGTAGCCTCTAACATTCAAATATTATTGAAATATTGACATTGAGACCAACCGGCTTTAGATTTGGTCTAGGTAGGGTTTTGATCCCTTAACCGAAAAGGCAAACCATCCGAAAGGGTGGGACGCAAAGCCTCGGGCCTGGGTGTGCCGCAAAAGCCGCCCTGGCGGCCGGGCTGCCGAAGCGGGGACAAGACAACGTCCTTTTACCGTCAGGGGGCACGTGGTGACGGCGTCCAGCATGTCCCTCTTTGGATATCCGGGAATTATTCCCGGTCTTTTTTTAATACCGGGCCGGCTCGGAATCGTTTAATTTCCGGTCCGAAGGCCCTGAATACGGTTTGAGGACGGGATATGTCTGACACTGATTTTCCGGGCCTTCTCGCGGCCGCGGATTGGAAAAGATATCTCTCTCAAGAGAGCGGATTCAAATGCCTCATCGCGGGCCCCGGCGCTTTAGCCCGTGAGATCGAGTCGGCGCTCGGGTCTTCCCTTTTAAGGCTCGGCGTCACGCCCGCGCTACACCTAACCCCCGGTTCGCTGAACGGCTTTGAAGCACTCGCGGTAGAGTCCTTCATGGGCGTCGTAATCTTCGGAGACGACGGCACCGAAGCGTCATTCTACGAGTACGGCTACCTGAAAGGCTCGGGAAAGACGACGCTCGCATTCTCCGCCGGAAAAGAAACGGGCGGCGAATCCGCCGATGGATCCGGCCTTCGGCTCCCTGACGGTTTCTTTTCCGGATACCTGGAGGAAAGGCTTTCAGAGAAGGTAATAGCCCGGATACTGGAATCCGTCCCCGGCGCCCTCGCCCGTTACATGACGGCATGCGCTGTCAGGGATTCTGAAGGGCGCCCGACCGGAGACGTATCCGGGCTTTCGGAAAGACTCGCCTTTCCGGATTCCGGCGATGGCTTATCTCACGAAGGGCTGGTTTCACTCGACAGGGAATTTTCGGAATGGAGTGAGCATAACGGGATTGCCGTCCCGCCTGAAATACTCCTGAGGCTGGCCTTTCTATACACCCGGACTCTCGAAAACGGTCCCGGCGCAGGCGCATTCGCCGAATGCCGCGAAAGGGCGCTCTCCATATACGAGTCGATGATCGCGCGGGGTTGTGCGGGCCTGCCGGGGGCGCTGGCCCGGAAAAAGCTGGCCGACGTCCTCCTCTTTTACCCCGCCGCTCCGGACGGCGGAGGCACGGAAAACATCGAAAGGGCCGAGTCGCTCTACAGGCAGGCGCTCGGCATGACCGATCCCGGCGTACACTCCCG
The DNA here is from genome assembly GCA_035325995.1 of Thermodesulfobacteriota bacterium. Taxonomy (NCBI): domain Bacteria; kingdom Pseudomonadati; phylum Thermodesulfobacteriota; species Thermodesulfobacteriota bacterium. Next base: position 258,077 of record DAOKYU010000002.1, read on the forward strand.
CGAAAGGTCTTCCATGCTGAACAACCTCGGGCTGGCATTGGCCATGCTCGGGGTCTCCATCGGCTCCGGTGATTACGTAAAGGCCGCGGCCGATTCATTCGCCGCCTCTCTATCCGAGGGCGGGCCCGGGTTCTCCGCGCATGAAAAAGCCATAGTCGATCTCAATCTCGGCGCGGCTTATTCGGCGCTCGGTGAATACGGGCCGTCGGTCGGGCATCTGGTCCCGGCTCTCGAATTCTATAACGAGTATGAATATCCCGCCGTAAACACGGCGCTGAGACGCACGCTCGGCGCCGCGTATTCTGCGCTTGCGGACGAGCGCCTGGGTGAGGGGGACATGGAAGGGGCCGCGGGGTATCTCGGAAGCGCCGCCTTCGCCTACCGCACGAGGTCCCTTTCGGGCGAGCACGCACACGTAAGGGCCAGGGAGGGGCGCGTGCTTTCGGATCTCGCCCTGGGCAATAACGACTGCTCGCGCGCCATTCAGGCAATCGATTGCTATAACGACGCATCGGATTACTACGGTAAAGCCGGGTGCGATGAAGAGCACGGGCCCGTGCGGGAAGCCCTGTCCGCGCTTTACGAATTCCTCGGCGGCTACGAAGCGCCGACGCCGGATCAGGCGCTAAGGGCGTATGCCGAAATAGCCGATGCCTGCGCCGACGGCGCATCCCCCGCGGTATACGCGCGCGCCATGGTCAAGCTTGGCGGCATCTACGAGGCCCTCGCGGCCGAGGAAGACAGGATCTACAACCGCGAGAAGGCTATAGAGTCCTATTTCAATTCCCTCGCGTATTACAACCTCGAAAACAGGCCCGAGGAGTTCGCCGCGATGAAAATCCGGCTCGCCGGAATCTACAGGGATCTCGCCGCGCTCCTCGAAGAACCCGGCCTCTATAACAGGTCCATTTACTCGTGCCGCCAGGCTCTCAGGGTTTATACGGCCGAGTCGGTCCCCGAAGTGTACGGGGAGCTCATGGCCGACATAGGTGAGGCGTGCGGCGCGCTCACCGTCCTCGAGGGCGGCGGGGATCATCTCCTCTGCGCCATGGAGGCCTACGAAAGCGCTCTCGGCGTGTATCGGGCCCTTGGCGGAGAGGAAGCGAGCGCCGGTATCCGGGACAGCATATGCGCACTCTATCCGCTGCTCGAAGGCATTTGTGAAAAAGAGCCCGGGAAAGCCGCATCCGTATGCAGAAAATACCTTTCTCTTCTCGGTGAGTGGGCGGGGCCGTCTCTCCGCGCCGGCGTTCTCGAAAAGCTCGGCGACGGCGCCACCGGGGCGGTATGGGAAGTGAGGAATAAAGACAACTATATAAAAACCGTAGAGATTTACAAGGAAGCCCTCGGACTCATCCAGCAAGACCCCTCTTCGGGTGGGTTCGAGAGGCTCTCCTTTAAGATAGGCAGCGCATACAAAATACTCGCCGAAATTGAAGCCGCCGAGGGCAATCCCGCCGCGGCCGCCGAATATTACGACGAGGCGTTCGTGTATTTCCCCGAGGAAGCGGCCGAGGCCGAATATGCCGCCGCGGGTAGGGTGCTGGGGGGCTCGTTCAGGCGGCTCTACGAGGCCGGGGGCGGCGCGGACGACTGCAGGAAAGCCATCGCCGCTTTCTGGGAAGCGCTCAAATACGACGAATCGTCCGGCGGCGGCGAAGGGCGCGGCGAAACCGCGGAAGCGCTCGCCGGTCTCTATACCTCGCTTGCAGAGCTCGAAGAAAGAGAGGGGCGGGCGGGCGAAGCCCTCGAATGCTACGCCGAGCTCCTGTCCCTTTACGATCCGGATAGGTTCCCTTCGGAATATGCCGAGGCCCAGCGCCGGATAGCGGGATTCTATACGAGGCTCGCCGAAACCGAAGACAGGTCCATAAACCTCGGGCTCGCCATAGCTTCCTATAAAGAAGCGCTTTCCTATTATGCCGAATCCGGGACGGAGGCCATACGATGCGAGACGGCGGGACTGGTATCGGCCCTGTACCGCGCGCTCGGGGGCTGTCCCGACGCGTCGCCCGATATGAAAATCGGATATTACCAGGAGGCGATATCCTACGGGGATGCGTCCCCTTCCGTGTACGAATCACTGGGAATGGCGTACATGGCGGCTGCCGGCGGCAAGGACGCTGCCGGCAACCTCCAAAAGGCGGCGGGCTGTTTCCGAAAGGCTCTTGATTCGGACGGCCTCATGCGTGGCTCGCCCGAATACGGGCGCGTTCAGGCTTCGCTCGGGGCTGTGTACGAAGACCTTGCCGCGAAGACAGGCGATACCGAATTCTCGGCCCGCGCGCGCGAGGCGCTGGCGGCCGCGCTCGAAGCATTCCCCCGGGATGGATTTCCCTCCGAGCACGAGGATCTTTCAGAGAGGCTGGCCGCGCTCGATGTTTCAGGGGGCGAAGCCTCGGGCGAAAATACCGCTCACGCCGAATCCGGCCCCTGGCATACCCCGGCGGAATCGTCCGCCTCCGGCCGGAACGCTTCGGCCGGTGAAAAACGCACGCCGGGGCGGGGATCCCGTTTGGACGGCGTGCACAAAGCATGTCCGGTCTTCTATGAAGAGGACATTCCGGAGGATACGGCGGCAGCGGTCGAACACTGCCGGAAGAGGCTCGGCGAGGTATCCCAAGCGGACTGCCCGAAGGCTTACGCATCCCTTCTCTACGCGCTCGGAAAGGCGCACCTGAAGCTCGCGGCCCCCGGTGGCGGCCTCGATAACTACCTCAAGGCTATAGATTCGTTCACGCAATCGCTCAGGGTATACGACGTCAACGGCAGCCCGGCCGAATACGCCGAGATCAGAAAGCAGATGGCTCTTGCCTATTCCGGCCTCGCGAGAACGAACGGCGACCCGGACTATTATGTCCGCGCCGTAAGGGCGTTTCGCGAAGCCCTCGAATTCTATACATTCGAGCGTTGCCCCGAGGCTTACGGTTTCATAAAAAGAAACCTTGCCTCGGCGTACGAGGGGCTCTCGGCCGTATCCGACAAGATCGCGAATCTCGGGCCGGCCGCCGCAGCCTACGAGGAGGCCCTCAGGCACTACACATACGACCGGTTCCCCGAAGAGCATGTGGCGATACTCGTAAGCCTGGGGCCTATATACCAGCTTCTCGCCGAGGTCGTCGACAGGGCGGTCAACTGCAGGAAGGCGATAGAGTGCTACGACATGATTCTTTCCGCCTGCAACCTCGAAGACCATCCCGAGGAGTACGCCGGAGCGCTCAACAACCTGGGCGTCGTCTACAGGATGCTCGCCGCGCACGAGGACAAGGCCGAGAACTGCACGCGCGCCCTCGGATGCTATGCGCGCGCTCTCAAGGTCTACACCGAAAAAGATTATCCCGTACAGTACGGCTCGACCAAGAACAACGTCGGCCTCGCCTACATGACCCTTGCCGACGCCAGGGACAGGGAGTCCAATTGCAAGGAGGCTCTCAAGGCCTTCGAGGACGCGCTCAGGGTGAGGACCATTCAAGGCAGCCCGATGCAGTTCGCGGCGACTCAGAACAACCTCGGGATCGTCTACAGGATGCTGTCCGAGATAGAAGACAGGGCGCGGAACTGCAAGAGGGCGATCGACGCCTACGAAACGGCGCTCATTATTTACTCGGCAGACAAGTTCCCGCTCGAATACGCGACTACCCGCAACAACATCGGCGGGGCGTATTCCACGCTGGCCGAGGAAGAGGACGCGCTCGCCAACTGCGACAAGGCCGCCAAATCATACCGTGAAGCCCTCAAGGTCTTCACGCGGGACCGTTTCCCGGGCCCTCACGAAGTCGTTAAAACCAACCTCGAACGCCTGTTCGAATTTTACGGGAAAGACCTTCCCGCGCACTGACGTTGCGAAGGGCGGGGCGGCAGCCTGTATCTCCGGATTTTTACATTCGGCCCGCTTCGGAATATATTAACGATATTGAAGCTCGTTCCTTTTCTTCTGATTCTGCTGTTCTTCCTTCTTTCTCCGGCGCCGGGCCTCGCCGGGGGCAAGGAGACCCTCGTCGATATTTCCGGCGTCGCCGTCATGGTGGACGAAGTCTCGGCGACGGCCAGGGCCGACGGCCTTCTGGAGGAGGACATTAAAGCCCTCGTCATATCGAAGCTCGAAAAGGCGAACATAACGCTCCTCGAAGACAGGGAATGGTACAGCGTCTTCGGCGGTGCGTATCTTCTCGTCGAGGTCATAGCGAGCAAGTACGAATCGGGCGCCTCTTACGCCGTCTTCATCGACCTCGAGCTCCATCAGACGGTCGTTCTCTTCGGGAAGAGGCTGGGGCGGAATATAACCACGGCCGCCCCCACGTGGTCCACGGGGAAGCTCCTCTCGTGCCCGGCCGACGGGATCAAGGCCTGCGTCGAAACGAGCGTCGGCGAGCTTGCCGACATGTTCGTAAAGGACTATATCGAAGTGAATTCGGCGAAGAACGCTAAATAATTCCTTCGCCTACGTACCCGGAAAAATCAGAACGAAAGCGTGGGAGCGGCCTCGATGTCGACCTCCTCTTCGGAGCTCGTCTCCATGCGCCGGAGCTTCACCTTCCCCCGCGAAAGCTCGTCCTCGCCTATGATGAACGTATATCCGGCCCCCGATTTGTCGGCGCGCTTGAGCTGGCTCTTCAGGCTCTTGCCCCCGTATTCCATCTCGGCCGGGACGCCCCTTTCCCTGAGGGCGGCCGTCAGCCTGAAGGCCGCCGTCTCCGTTCCCTCGCCTATGTATGCGACGAATACCTTTATCTCCCTCCGGAATCCCCCCGGGTGCGCCTTTTCATGGAGGAGCACGAGCCTCTCCATGCCCGTGGCGAACCCGACGGCGGGGGTCCCGGGGCCGCCCAGCTCCTCGACGAGCCCGTCGTACCTCCCCCCCGCGGCGACGGCGTTCTGCGAGCCGAGCTCGCTCGTCGTCACCTCGAACACGGTCCTCGTGTAATAATCGAGTCCCCTCACGATCTTCGGGTTTATCGTGTACGGCACGCCCGCGCTTCCGAGGTATTCCCTCACGGCCTCCAGGTGTGCGGCGCACTCATCGCAGAGGTTATCTATCATCTTCGGCGCACCGGCCGCTATCTTCCTGCATCCCTCTTCCTTACAGTCGAGTATGCGAAGCGGATTTGTCTCGAGCCTCCGCCTGCAGTCGGGGCAGAGCCTCTCCGCCTCGGGCTTAAAGTAAGCGACGAGCTTTTCCTTATACTGCGGCCTGCAGTTCCGGTCCCCGAGGGAGCTTATCTCCAGGGTGAGCCTGTCCGAAAGCCCGATGCTTTCGAGGAATTTCCAGACCATCGTTATAAGGTCTGCGTCCGACGCCGGGTCTTCGGGGCCGAGGAGCTCCGCCCCTATCTGGTAAAAACCCCTGTACCGGCCTTTCTGCGGCCTCTCGTGCCTGAACATCATCCCGCCGTACCAGAGCTTGCTCACGGGGGATTTGGCGTGCATCGAGTTTTCGACAAAAGCCCTCACGACCCCGGCCGTTCCCTCCGGGCGGAGCGTTATGGACGAGCCGTCCCTGTCGGTGAAGGTGTACATCTCCTTTTCGACTATGTCCGTCGTAGTCCCGAGGCTCCGGGCGAATATCTCCGTGAATTCCAGCACGGGGATCCTTATTTCCGAAAATCCGTAAAGGTCGAATATGCGCCGGGCGCTATCCTCGATGAACTGCCATCTTCTTATTTCGTCCGGCAGCACGTCGTGAAATCCCCTGGGTGTTCTCGTCTCCATGATATTCCCATTTAATATAACGGCTTTCCGCCCGGTTGTCGTTCCGGCGGAGGGACTTAAGTATATACAGGCCGGGGCTCCGTTTCTAATCCCGGCGGCAAATCGTTACATAAATCCCGGTCTATTAGTCAACGCCGTATATTGCACATATACTTATGCCTCTGGAGGCATTATGAGCCGGGAAAATCCGGGCAGCTCCCCGAAAAAGCCGCGCCGGGCCGCCTACATAGGCAGCCCCGAGCTCTTTTCGAGGGGCGCGAGCGCTATACACGTCATGAAGATGTGCCAGGCTATGGGCCGGCTCGGCATCGATACGGATCTCATCCTGGCAACGCCCGGGCGGACGCCTGACATACGGGCCTATTACGGCGTCGATTACACGTTCAAAATAATCCAGTTTCCCTATTTTAAAAGCTCCTTCGCGAGAAACGTGCTCCACGGCGTCCGGGCCGGGGTGTATACGGGGTTAAGAAAGGGCCGGTACGACATCACGGTGACAAGGAACATAATCTACGCCTTTCTCGCCGCCGGGGTCTTCGGCGTCCCGGTGGTGTACGACGCGCACCACCCGCTCGTCACCGGGGCCCGTCCCCTCTTCAGGGCGATCAAGGATTCGCCGAATCTCGTCAGGTTCTCCACCAATACGCGCGGCCTGGCGGACATATACCTCGATGAGGGCCTCCCGCCCGAGAAGCTGGTCGTCGCCCATAACGGAGTAGACCTCGAACGGTACGCGAACCTCCCCGGAAAGGACGAGGCGCGCCGGAAGCTCGGGCTTGCCCTCGACAAGGATATAATCTGCTATTCCGGGAATATATACGAAGGCCGTGGCATAGAGCTCCTCGTGGACGTCTCGCCGAGGCTCCCCGATGCCAAGTTCCTCATAGTCGGCGGGCGCGACGAAGACGTCCTCCGCTACAGGCAGCTCGCGTCCGAAAAAAACGCCCCCGGCATCAAGCTCACGAGCTACGTCTCGCACGACCTCGTCCCGCTCTACCTCGCCGCGGCCGACGTCCTCGTCATGCCGTACACCTCGGCCATGACAATAAGGGGCGGGACAGTGGCGGCCGACTTCACATCCCCCATAAAGCTCTTCGAGTACATGGCCTCCGGGAGGCCCATAGTGGCGACGTCCCTTCCCTCGGTCAGGGAGATACTGAGGGACGGCGAAAATGCGGTCCTCGTGCCGCCCGACAGCGAAGACGCCCTCTACGAAGGCCTTTCCCGCGTCCTCCGCGACGGCGCTCTCGCCGCCCGGATAGCGTCGGGCGCCCTTGCCGACGTCCGCGGCTACACGTGGGAAGAGAGGGCAAAAAAACTGCTCGGCTTTAAATAAAGCTTTTAATCCGCCCGCCATGGGGTATCTTTTTCTCAACCCGGCGCAGGCCGTCATTCCGGTTTAAGAAACAGGATATCGAGTTGAGTTTAATTCGCAGACTCTTAATCGTGCTGCTCGCGGCGCTGTTTCTGATTCAGGCCGCCGTTGCGGACCAGGTCGAAATAAGGGACATCTTCGATTACGCATTCTCGGGTGCGGCTTCCCCCGGAGCACCCGCGGACGCCGCCGGAGATGATTACGACGATTACAAAGGCGCGGCCCCTCCGGACGGCGGTGCCGGAGACTCGCAAAAGCTCGGCGCCGGAGCCTTTCTCCGTGACACGGCTCTCTCATACACCTTCGTCTGGGCGGCGCGGTTCTTTTACGTAAGGAACAAGAACAGCAGGATCTTCGATACTTCCCTATCAAAATGGTGGAACAACGTCACACAATGGCCGGAGTGGGACGACGGGGATTCCTTCTTCACAAACTGGGTGACGCACCCCATAATCGGCTCGCAGCAATACCTCTACTACAGGGCGATGGGGCACGACTTCTGGACGTCCGCCCTGGGCTCTTTGGTTCAGAGCTTCCTCTGGGAATATACGGTCGAGGGGCTGGTCGAAACCCCGTCACTCGCCGACCTGGTATCCACGACGGCGGTCGGAGTCCCCGTCGGCGTCGTGCTCGAAGAGTCGTCCGACTGGCTCGTATCAACGGATTTCGTCCCGGCGAAAATACTCGGCCACGTGCTGAACCCGATGCGGAATTTCATTCACGACAGGCAGCTCGGGGTCTATAACCCCCTCTCCAAGACGTTCATGACGCTGTCCGGGCCGATCGATTTCGTTCCCGCAAGGGACGTCGCCATAGACCTCGCCTATCCGATGTACCTCGAAGGGCCCATGCCCATCGGGAGGTTCGGAGTCGATCTCGAGATCGTAAACCTCGAGGGCGACCTCGGCGGCGAGCTCATATTCTATTCCGCGCGCGTAGACGTGCCCTCGAAGAGCCAGCTCTGGGGGCTCTACGTCCAGATAGCGCAGTCGGGCTTCAACTCCCTTTCGGTGGATGGGGAGAAGGTAAGGGACGGCTTCGAGTTCGCGAATATGAAGGCGGGCGGAAAAGCCATACTGTACAAAACGAGCGGCTCCGTATTTTCCGGCGGCCTCGAGCTTATAATCCCGACTTCCTACAAGGACAACCTGGGCCGTCTCGAAACACTTCTCCTCTTCAGGAGGAACTTCCCGGTGAACCTCCAGAAGGCCTGGACCGTGGCTCCGTATCTCTCGGCCGCCGCCTGGTAGGGGCCCTTCAGCGTTCAGGCCACGGCTTCGAGCGGTTTTATCGCCAACGCGGGCGAGCTCGAAGGAAACGGCTTCGAGTACAGGGTGAACTACGGAGCGGCCGCCGGGGTGAACATCCCGGTCATTGCCTCTCCCGTCGTCTTCGCGGAGCTCGACGGATTCTCTGTCCCGACGGCGAAGACCTTCAAGAAGACAGGTCTTTATATGTCCTCGGGCGTAAGGCTGGGGAGGAGGGTGAGCCCGGGATTCGCCGTCCAGCTACCGATATACGGGCCGGACAGGAAAATCGACAGATTCAGCTACAAGTTCGATCTCCAGGTCAGGTTCTAGCGCCGCCCGACTCTTATTTTTCAGTCTTATCCGGCCGTTACTAACTTCTTTAAGTCAGATGTCGTCATAAATAATATTTCCATTGTCGTGTTTTCGGTGTATCTTAGAGTGCAATTCTTTTCCTGCGGACGCCCGCGCGGAGAGGACGAGGATAAGAGGATCATAGGTGAGGTTGCTTCAAAAGTGCATTCTTATTCTGCTGGCGGTCGCTATCGCCTCAAGCGCGGCAGCCCGTGAAGAGGTTCGGGTAGAGGATCTCTTCGAGTATGCAAGGACGCCGGAGGCCGGGGCTGAAAACGGCGAAGGCGAAGGTGCGCAGGAGCCTCCCGCCGTCGAGGAGGTAACTCCCGAAAAGCTCGGCTTCAAGGAATTCGTCCGCGACAGCGCGATAGCATACACGGCTACCTGGGCGGCGCGGTTCTTTTACGTAAGGAACAAGAACAGCAGGATCTTCGACACGTCCCTCTCGAAATGGTGGAACAACATCTCTCAATGGCCCGTATGGGACGACGGGGATTCGTTCTTCACTAACTGGGTCACGCATCCGATCGTAGGCTCCCAGGACTACCTCTTCTACAGGGCGATGGGGCATTCGAGGTGGGCGTCCGCTCTCGGCGTGGTACTTCAAAGCACCATGTTCGAATACACAGTCGAAGGGCTGGTGGAAACCCCTTCGCTCGTCGACCTCATTTCCACCCCCGGTGTGGGCGTCCCCATGGGCATTATTCTCGAAGAATCCTCCAACTGGCTCGTCTCGACAGATTTCATCCCGGCGAAGATCCTGGGCCACATACTGAACCCGATGAGGAATTTCATTCACGACAGGCAGATCGGGGTTTACAATCCGTTCTCGACGCAGTTCATGTCCATAAGCGGTCCGCTCGAATTCGCGTCCGGAAAGCCCGAGGCCATAGACCTCGCCTATCCGTTCTTTTTCGAGCAGCCGTTCCCGCTCGGGCGATTCCGCGCCGACCTCGAAGTCGTGAATCTCAAAAAGAATATGGGTAACGGCGAGTTTATTTTCTATTCCCTGCGCGTAGACGTTCCGTCCAAGAGCCGCTTGTGGGAAGTCTACGTCCAGATAGCGCAGTCGGGTATCAATTCGCTCAGCGTAGACGGGGTAGGGCAGAGGGACGGCTTCGAGTTCGCGAACGTCCTCGTCGGTGGAAAGCACATACTATTCAAAACGCACAGCTCGATACTCTCGGCCGGCCTCGGCCTGATGCTGCCTACGTCATACAAAGACAACGTGGGCCGTCTCGAGACACTTATTCTCTTCAGGAGGAATTTCCCCATCAATCTCCAGAAGGCGTGGACGGTGTCGCCTTACCTTACCGCCGCCGCCTGGGGCGGGCCGTTCAATCTTCAGGCGATGGTACAGAACGATTTCGTTCTCAACGCCGACGGCCTAGAGGGGAACTCGTTCGAGTACAGGATAAACTACAGCGCAGCCGCGGGGGTCAATATCCCGGTCGCTGCCTCGCCGGTGCTTTTCGCCGAGTTTAACGGCTACTCGCTTCTCACGGCCGATACGTTTAAAAAAACCGACCTCTTCGTAACCGCCGGCGTCCGGCTCGGGCGCAAGTACAGCCCCGGTTTCGCCATGCAGTTCCCCCTGACGGGGCCCGACAAGAGCATAGACAAGTACAGCTACATGTTCGATTTCCAGGTCAGGTTCTAACCTGTCTTTTTCTCGTCACCCGGCCGCGGTCTATTCGCGGCATATACATATTTCCACTTTAAAACGGCTTAAAAAGCCGTTACAATTCGAAAAGTTGTATGCGGCCTTTCCTTTCGGCCGTCCGCCCACCGGCTGCTTGTCCGCATGCGACGAATATGGAGGATGCGATGAGGGTCAGGATAATCGGTCTTATCCTGCTCGTTGTCTTGAGCCTGTTCGCGGAAACGGGTGCCCGGGCCGGAGAAAAAAAGCCGTACCTGTTCGCCGACGAGAACGCGGCAAAACCCGCGGACGCGGACGACGTCATTCTTCCGCTAGGCGGAGAGTACGAAATCGGCTCCTATCGGGACACCGAGCTCCGTCCGGCCAACTTCGAAACCTACATGTACGACACCCTCATCTGGTACACCGTACAGTGGGGAGGCAGGCTCTGGTGGGTGAGGGACAAGAATATCAAGATATTCGACGCCTCCTTTTCCACGTTCTGGCACAACCTCACCTCCTCGCCCGAATGGGACGACGGCGACACGTTCCTCGTCAACTGGGTGATGCATCCCTTCTTCGGCATGCTCCACTACCAGTTCTATAGGGCCAGGGGGCACAGCGTATGGGCCTCGGCGCTCGGCTCCGTCATCCAGAGCACCCTCTTCGAATACGCCATAGAGGGCTGGGTCATAAAGCCCTCCGGCACTGACCTTATCGTCACGCCCGCAATAGGAGTCCCTCTCGGGTGGAGCATGGAGAAGCTCTCCGACTGGCTCATCGAGCAGGACAGCGGGGTCGCCCGCGTGGCTGCCTACGTCGCGAATCCGACGCGCTTATTCGTACAGAACAGAAACCTGGGCCTCATAAATCCCCTCACCGGCGCGTTCCAGTTCCAGGGGCCTTTCACCATCTCGACGACCAAGGGCAAGGCGCTCGACCTCGCATATCCGCGCTACTTCGAGCCTTCGCTGCCGCTCGGCAGGGTGGGCCTGGACTTCGAAGTCGTAACGCTCAAGCAAACAATGGGCAACGGTCAGATCATCGTATACCCGGCGAGGCTTGAATTTCCCTCCGAGAGCGGGTTCTGGGGCATATACCTCGATATCCCGTACGGCGGCGTCAACAGCGTAGAGGTGGGCGAAACCAAAATAAGGGACGGCTTCGAGTTCGGGAATCTCGGCATAGGGGCCAAGGGCGTCCTGGCCAAGTCTTCGAATTTCGCCCTTTCGGCAGGGACGAAGATCTTCTTCCCCACCTCTTTCACCGACGATCAGAACAGGCTCCAGCAGGTTATAAAGTACAGGAGATACATACCGACCTACCTCTACGAGGCGTACGGCGTCTCGCCCTATATCACTGCCGGGGTGTGGCGCGGACCGCTCAGCATACAGGCGTCCATAGGCTTCGACTTTATCTTCGGCGCGAAGAACTTCGAGGGGAACGATTTCGAAAACAGGTTCACATACCACGCCGCTGCCGGGCTCGACGTCCCCGTGCCGTGCTCGCCGGTGATCTACTTCGAGTTCGACGGGTACACGTTTACGACCTACGACAGCGGGGGTAGCGGCACCGACCTCTACGTCACGCCCGGGCTCAGGTTCGGCCGCAAGTACAGCCCCGGCTTTGCCGTGCAGTTCCCCGTCAGCGGTCCCAGCAAGGACGTCGCCAAGGCGGATTTCATATTCGATTTTCAGCTCAGATTTTAATACGCGGAAAGCTGGGGTCCGGCAACGCACGCGCAATATTTCGATTATGCTGTTGTCCCGATTCGGTGAAAAACACACTACGTGTGTGTCAGTTGCCCTGGAGTGATACGTAGGCCTCGACGTCCTTGTCGTACCGGGCCTTCTGGCTCTGGCACCTGGTCTCGTCGCCGCCGCTCGCTTCCATGCACTTGTCGAGAGCCCTGCGGGACTTTTCTACGTCCTGCCTCGCCTGGCTCAGGGACTGCTTGGTTCTCGACTCCTGGAGCGGGTTGTCGATGGCCATGGTCTTCCCGGTCTGTATGGTGCTGCACGCCGCCGCAGGGAGTATAAGAGCGAGCAGGAGAAGTCTGGCTGTAGCGCGAATCAATCTGGCACCCCGTTCAGTGTGTTTTCGGATCATTCCGGGACATTATAATCGATTTTCATGCGAGAGGCTAATACCTCCGCCCATAAGGATAGAGGCCGATCCGGCGGAAGGCCCGGGCGGGCAAAAAGACTCAGGAGACGTGAACTCGTTCACGTCTCCTGAGCTCCATCATCACTCGATTTAATCTTGATGTAAGAAGTATTTCGAGTTGAGATTAGGCGCCGAATGCTTTGAAATATTCGCCGAACAGCGAGAAGGCCTTTTCGACGTTCTCACGGGCGGCCGCGTGCGCGTCCTTCGCGAGCTTCTCGGTGGTCGTCTTTACGGACTCGAGCTGTTCCTTGCGATAGGAATTATAGGTGTCGAGCTGCTCCGCTATCTTCTTGAAGCCGCCGTCGAACTGGAATTCCTTCGCGAAGGGCAGATCCTTCGGCAAGTCCTTGTAAAATTCCCCGACGTTGGTGAGGAATTCTTTTTCCAGGCTCAACATCTGATCGGCCTGGGCCGTGAGAGCCTTCAAATTCTGCTCGAAGAGTGAAAAGGAAAAATCGAGACCATTAAGGTAATTTTCCTTAACAAGGCCTGAAAACTCCTTCGCGGGCTCGGTGAAGTCCTTCACTTTCGAGGCTGCTTTCTTTGTCGTTTCTGACATGGCAAACCTCCTGAATAGGATTTAGTTAATAGTAATATAATTGCCGCTGGGGCTCTGTCAAGGGTTCTTGTACGCATTTGCACAAAATAATAATCGAATTATCATAGGCACCTATGGATACGACGGTCGAATTAAAACACGCATATGCTAATAATAGCGGAATTTGCGTTCACCGGGGGTGGAATACGATTTCCTCTCTACACTGGATTTTATAAGTTAGAATTTTTAGGGCGGGAAAGAAGACGCGGGCAGCGTCTTCAAAAATATTCAATAATTTACGCCTATGAAAAGGATTGACTACAAGAGGGTTCCGAATTTTCTGAGCGGCTTTCGCCTCCTTCTGGCCGTGGCGCTCTGGATTCCGGCCATGCTCGACCGCTCATTCTGGGTAGGGGCCGGGCTCATGATAGCGGGCCTTACGGACGTCCTCGACGGTTACCTTGCCCGGCGCTGGGGGGCCGTGACTGAATACGGCAGCAGGCTCGATTCCGCCGCCGACATGGTGCTTGTCACGTGCGCCGCATTCTGGGTGATCCTCGTAGAGCCGGATATCTTCTTCAATAATAAGCTGCTGGTCCTGTCGTGGATGCTTATCGGGACGGCTTCCCTCGTCGTGGGCCTCGTGAAGTTCAGGCGTATTCCCGACCTCCACCTCTACATGACAAAGGCTTCGAGCGCGGCGGGCTACGTATTCATCATATTCATGTTCGTCGTCGGTTACAGCCCGCTGCTCTTTTACATCGCCTCCGCGCTTCTGATATTATCGACACTCGAAAGCCTGCTCCTCCAGCTCCTGACGCAAAAGCCGGACGAGCACGTGCGGTCCATCCTGTACGCCTACCGCCGGTGGCGGAATTCTTCGGGCCCTTCCTTCTCATAGAGCCGCGCGTTCAATATACTCTATACAATGCCCGCTTCTCTCATCCCCCTGGCTCGGGATATATGGACCGCGGTCTCTTCCCAGGTTTTCCTCGGCATGGACGTCGGCGCCCGCATGACGGTCGTCAGGCTGGCCTCGGGATTCCTCCTGGTGCATTCGCCCATACGCCCGACAGGCGAGCTCAAAAAAGAGCTCGCCGCCCTCGGCGAAGTAAGGTTCATTATCGCCCCCAACAAGTACCACCACCTCTACGCCGGCGAGTTCGCCGCGGCCTTCCCGGACGCGCGGCTCTACGGCGCCCCGGGCCTCGGGGAAAAGCGGAAGGACCTCGGCCTCCACGGGACCCTTACGGACGAGCCCGAACCGTTCTGGGAGGATACGCTGGAGCAGCACCTGTTTCAGGGCATACCGGCGGTGAACGAAGTCGTGTTCTTTCACCCCGAAAGCCGGACGGTGATATTCACGGACCTCGTCTTTAACTTCTCTTCCGGCCTCACGCCCGGGCAGAAGCTCTTCGCGCTTTTAGACGGCGTTTACGATAAAACGGCCGTGTCCAGGCTCACCCGCTACATACTCCTCGGCGACAGGAAAAAGGTGCGCCGCTCGGCGGACAGGGTCCTCGAATGGGACTTCGACAAGGTCGTCCTCGCCCACAAGGACATTGTCCGCGAAGACGGGTACGAAGCGGTGAAAAAGGCCTTCGAGAAGCTCTGACCTCAATATCTCGAAAGCGTCCCGCCGTCGACGACTATGATCTCGCCCGTGATGTAATCCGATGCGCGCGACGACAGCAGTACGGTCACGCCCTTAAGATCGTCAGGGCCGCCGAACCTGCCGGCCGGTATCGACGCCAGGAGCTCGTCCCCCTTGCCCATGAACTCGGGGCTGATTACGGGCGTCGTCATGTTCGTCGGGAACCACCCCGGCGCAATGGCGTTTACGTTTATGTTGTGTCCTATCCACCTGATTGCGAGGTCTTTCGTCAGCGTCACGACGGCGCCCTTCGACGCCACGTACGACGGCGCGCTCACGATGCTCGTCGTCTGGTAGCCCATAACGGAAGATATGTTGATTATCTTTCCGCTCTTCGCCTTTATCATCTCCTTTGCCGCTTCCCTCGCGCAAAGAAAGGTCCCGGTCACGTTTATGCTCATAACCTTTTCCCAGTCTTCGAGCGTGGTGTCTTCGGGGAGCGCCCCGAGGGCGATGCCGGCGTTGTTGATTAGTATGTCCACCTTCCCGAATTCCGCCACCGTCGCCCCCACGAGCGCCGCGGCGTCCCCCTCGGACGAAACGTCGCATTTAAACGGCAGCGTCCTGACGCCCGTGGCCTCGCTTATCTCCTTCGCCGTCTCGACGCAGCCGTCGTAGTTCCTCGCCGCGAGGACGACGTCGGCCCCCGCCTCCGCGAGCCCGTAGGCCATCTGCTTTCCTATCCCGGTGTATCCCCCCGTCACGATCGCCGTCTTTCCGGTGAGGTCGAATAATTCCTTTACGTTCATTTCATGCCTCCGCCGGCCCGATTATTCACAAGGGGCCGGATGTGTGGTTTTCAAATTTTAGACTTCCTTCTAGAATGAGAAATATAACAGGATTGGCGGCGCTGCATAATCCGCACATGGAAGCTTCATGCAACATTTTGATGCAGGGGAATTTTTAAAGCTTCGCGTTGCACTTCATTTGTGAACTTAACGAATCCAAGCACGAACGCGTGCACAAATCCGATGTCGCGGCAGTAGCCGCGACTCCTCACTTCCGTCATCTTTTAATTTGTCATCCGCCTGTCCGGCGAAGTCCGAGGCGAAGACGGGAGCTTGACTCAGTATCCCGCTTTTCTTCACTCGAAAAAAAAGCGGGCCCGCTTCCGGGAATATCCCGGCCGCGCGGCCCGCTCTGATTTCTGTAGAATAATTCCCGTCTTACTTCTTCGTCCCGGGCTCGGTCATCGACCACGGGTCCAAAAGCTCCTTCAGCTTCTCGGCCGGGAGAACCTTCTTTTCGAGCGCTACTTCTCTCACGGTCTTCCCCGTCTCGTACGCCTCTTTCGCGATCTTCGCGGCGTCGTCGTACCCGATCACGGGCGCGAGGCTGGTGCACATGGCGAGGCTCTTCTCTATCATCTCCTCACAGCGCTTCCTGTCGGCCTTGATGCCGTTTATGCACTTGTCGACGAACACCTGCGACACCTTCCCCAGGAGCTCTATCGACTGCAGCAGGTTGTGCCCCTTCACGGGCATCATGACGTTTAGCTCGAAGTTCCCGAACTGCCCGCCGATGGTTATGGTCAGATCGTTCCCTATGACCTGCGCGGCCACCTGGCACACGGCTTCGGGGATCACGGGGTTCACCTTGCCCGGCATGATCGACGAGCCGGGCTGGACGGGCGGGATGAGTATCTCGCCGATTCCGCAGCGCGGGCCGCTCCCGAGCCACCTTATGTCGTTGGCTATCTTCATGAGCGATACTGCCAATGTTTTAAGCTGCCCGCTCGCAGAGACCATGGCGTCCTTCGAGCCCTGGGCCTCGAAGTGGTTGTCCGCTTCCCGGAGCTTTGCCTTCGTCATAGCCGAAAGTCTCTTCGCGACGAGCCCGGCGAACTTCGGGTGCGTGTTGATGCCGGTGCCGACGGCGGTACCGCCGATCGCGAGCTCGCTCAGCTCCTCGCGCGCGTACTCGACCCTCTTTATCCCGTGGGCGATCATGCTGGCGTAGCCGCTGAATTCCTGGCCGAGCCTTATCGGCGTCGCGTCCTGGAGGTGCGTCCTTCCAATCTTGACTATCTTGTCGAACTGCTTCGCCTTGGCCGAAAGGGCCTTTTCGAGGTTCTTGAGCGCTGGAAGCAGTATCTGGTTTATCGCGATTATGGCCGAAACGTGAAGCGCCGTCGGGTACACGTCGTTACTCGACTGTCCCATGTTCACGTGGTCGTTCGGGTGGACGCCCGACTTGTCGCCCTTTTTCACGCCGAGTATTTCGTTGGCGCGGTTGGCTATGACCTCGTTCGTGTTCATGTTGCTCGACGTGCCCGACCCCGTCTGGAAAACGTCGAGCACGAAGTGATCGTCGAGCTTTCCATCTATCACTTCGTCCGCGGCCTTAACGATAGCGCCGCCTTTCTTCTTGTCGAGGAGACCGAGCTGCACGTTCGACTCCGCGGCCGCCTTCTTGATCATTCCGAGCGCCTTCACTAAAAGGCTGTGCTTGCGTATGCCGCTTATGGGGAAATTTTCGATGGCCCTCGCGGTCTGAGCGCCGTAGTACGCTTCCGAGGGGACTTCCATCTCCCCCATCGAATCGTACTCAATTCTCGTATTCTTACTGCCCATGGTACTCCTCCTTGGTTACCTGATTTCGGGGAAATAATTATGCCATAACGGGGATATTTTTCTATTGGCGGGCAACGTCCGCCGGCGCCCGGCACGCTACGCTTGCAGGAAACCAACGAATTTGCCCGGCAAGGCCGGAAGCTTTATCCGGAGTGGTCTTTTCAATGTTGTCATTCCCGAATGCTTTAACTCGCTGCGGCGCTTGTCGGGGCGAAGCTTGGCGAAGCCTGAAAGCCTGCAGGTGAAGCCGGGTCGGGAACCCACGTATTTAGTGTGTTCTTGTATCCGGTGGAGTCCGTCTGAATCCGGCCGATTTTTCCGCAAGTCGAGCCCGCTCACACGCTGAAAAAGAGCCTTATCTTCACGTCGTCCTTTCTTGACGAAGTCTCAATCTTGTCCGGATACACGCCGGTAAGAAAGCCCTTTATGCCGTGTACGAAGGCGTCCTCTTCCAGTAGGTGCCGCTTGTGCACGCCTACCCCCGGCAGCGCCAGCAGCGTCCCCTTGTAGTCTATCGTTATTTCGAGAAACACCTCGTCGTAGCTCGCCTCGAGCTTTACCGGCCCCGATATAAGCCCGGCCTCGTTCAGGTGATTCACTATCTCCTCGACGGTGGCCTTGGCGTGCTGGATGACCTCGTCGTCGAGCCGCCACTTCTTCTCGTTCGCCTTCAGGAACTCGACGAGGGAGTCGAGCGTCGGGGCCAGGTCACCCCCCACGAACATCTCCGTCTTCCTGATCCCGAGCCTGAATATAAGGACGAGGATTATGGACGAGATAAGGGCGATCGATAGCGTGGTGTCCGTCATGAGCCTGAGCCATTCGGGGAACCTGTCGAAGAATCCGTGATAAACCTTCCTGCCGATCCCCAGCAGCAGGGAGACGCCGATGACGTACGTCATCCGGGAGTCGAGGTTCCGGGACGTCATTATCTCTATGCCGCCCGCTATCATGAACGCACCGCTCACCACCAGCGACGCCCCGACGACGGGCAGCGGGAGCATCAGGAAGAGAGCCGATATCTTTGGGAAAAAGGCGAGGACTATCAGTATAATTCCGGTCGGGAATGCCATGTACCTGCTGGTGGAGCCGGCGGCCTGCGAAAGGCCCACGATCCCCGGCGTCGCGTTCATCCCCGGCGCGCCCATGATCCCGCCCAGCATGCACCCGAGCCCGTCCGCCAGCATCCCTTTTCTTATGGGCCCGTAGTCGGGCTTCTTCCAGTCGGCGTCGTTAATCTTCTCGGCTGTCGTCACGACGCCTATGGTCCTGAGAGACGCCGCTATGGCCGCCATCAGGAACGCCGGCACGAGCGAGAGCTCGAAATCATAGGATATGAAAGACGTATCCGGCAGGGCGAACACGGCCGAATTTTTGAAGAGCTCGATGCTGCTGTCGGGGACTATTCCCAGGAAAAGCGCTACGACGAACGCTGCCGAAATTCCGATGAGCGAGCATAGGAGCCTCAAAATCCCCTTGAACCATATACTGAACCCCATGATTATCCAGAGGGTTATCATCCCGACGATAAGATGCTGCATGTACTCGGGCCGGCCGTAGCCTCTTATGTAAAGCATGTTGTCCAGGGCTACGAGCCCGAGCTCGATTCCGATTACGAGGACGATGAACCCCGCGACGGCGGGCGGGAAAACGGGCTTAAGCCGCTTTATGAATATCGACATGACGATTTCGACCGCGCCGGCGAATATCGTCATCGCGGCCACAGCGGGAAGCCCCCCGGCCTTTACGGCCAGTACGCACGGGGCCAGGTACACGGCTGAATAGACGGGCGAGGCGAAATACCCCGAACCCACCGGCCCCTTCCACAGCGACTGCAGGATCGTGGCGATCCCGATGGCGATCATGGCCATGCTTATCGAATTCGCCGTGACCTCGGGCGGCACGTTGCCGTACTCCGATATAAGGACTATGTAGACGAGCGTGACCGAGATATAGATAACGAACTGAAAGCCGAGAGGAATCAGCCGCCCGATGGGGGGCATATCGTCAACGCCATATATTAAGTCGGCCGGCTTGGTAGCCAAGAGAGGCTCCTGCGATCAGATCAAACGAGGATAAACGAATTTACATAACCGGGTAGCCGAATTCAACACTCGAAATAGCAGCCGGCTGCCCGGGAAACCCGCTTTGAAACTTTTTATGCGCTCCATCGTATAATTATTCCATGGACCGCATACGGACGGGCGCCCGGTGTTCGGAATAAAAAAGAAAAGCGGGCTCTCGGACGAAGAAGAGATGAAGAGGTTCCAAAACGGCGACGAGTCGGGCTTCGGCGTCCTTCTCACGTGCCACGGCCCGGGCGTGCTGAGATTCATAAGGAAAATGACCGGCGTAGACGCCGCGCGCGCCGAAGACCTCCTCCAGGAGGTCTTCGTGAAGGTGATAGAACGGCGCGGGCATTACGACCCCGGCCGGAAATTCACCACGTGGCTCTACAGCATCGCCCGGAACCACTGCATAGATTTCCTCAGGACCGAAAGCTTCAGGAGGCATGGCTCGCTCGATGCGCCCATCTCGGCAGACGGCGAAGGCGGCGCCGTCGTCATAGATATGATAAGGGGAGGAGAAAGAGCCCAGGACGAGAGGGTATTCGACCGCGAGGTGAGAGACGTCCTCGACGAAGGCCTCGGCGGTCTCAAAGAAGAATTCAGAGAGGTCTTCCTGCTCCGCGAAGTCGAGGGCTTATCACTCGACGAGATAGCCGCCGTCACGGGCTCCCCGCTCGGCACCGTAAAGAGCCGCCTGAGATACGCCTACAGGGACCTCCGGCGCGCCTTCACGGAATCCGGCTATTTCGACGAAAGGCGGAAGGCGAGGGGTGCTTAAATGAACGAGATGAACTGCGATAAGTGCAGCGAGCTATTGATCGAATACATGGACGGCGAGCTCTCCCCCGAAGAAGCAGCGCTCGTCAGGTCCCACGTAGAGGCCTGCCCCGAATGCCTCCGCGAGTACGAGGACTACGCCGAAATAAGGCGCACGGCTTCCGAGCACGCCCATGCCCCCGAGCTCTCGCCCGAAACCGTATCCGCCCTCGTGCGCACTGCGAAGGACAGCGTCTCCAGGGACCGTAAGCCCTTCTGGAAAAGGTTCGCTTTCTCGCCGTTCCTGGTCCCTGCCCTGTCCTCGGCGATTGCGCTTTCCGTATGGTTCTACTACGGGAGCACGGGCACGCATACTCCCACCATCGACACCGCCTCGAGAAACGTGCTGGCCGAGAGGGTCGAAGAGCCGATGTCCGCCGGCTCCGGTGCTGACGACATGAAGCCCGCCGCACAGGCTCCGAAACGCGAAAGGTCTCTGACTCCGGATAAGGAGCTCCGCGCCCGGTCCTACGGCGAGGCCGACGCCATGACGGAACGGAAAGCCGCCGCACCTGCCACGCCCCCCGCACCGATGGCCGCGCGTGGCGACGCCGCTCCGGCGGAGTCCGCACGTATGAGCACACCGGAGGAAATACGGAAGATGGAAGCCCCCTCCGGCGCGGAGCGCGAGGAGATGTCAGCCCTCGAAGACTCGTCCGAAAACGAGACTGCAGCCCTTTACTCGGCTGATGCCTCGGGCGAATACGACGAGCCGCTCAAGACTGCCCTCCGCCGGCAGAAGTCCGGCGACTGCGCCACTTCGATACGAACGCTCGAAGGCCTTCTCGCGTCGCGCCCCGAGCCGCCGCTCGAAGTCCAAACCGTCTCCTACCGCTCGCTCGCCGAGTGCTACGAAGAGAAGGGCGACTTCGACAAGGCCGTCTACAGCTACGAGTGTCTCGCGCGGCTGTCTCCCGAAGACGCCCCCCACGCCCGCGCGCGCATAGCCGAGCTAAAAAAAGCGCACGGCACTGTTGCCGCCACCCCCGCCCCGACCGTAACGCCAGTGAATTGAGTACGCTACGCGTACTGAATTACTGGGTGAACGTTACCTTTAATTTCCAATCTTGCTAAGTCGAAACGCAGGCTACTTGTATGTCATTCCCGAATGTTTTAATCGGGAATCCAGCCTTTGTTTTGCTTCTCATTTCCCCTTAGGAAAAGAGGGTATGGGGGGATATAGTCTTTTAACAGAAGAACCAAACGACTTCC
Organism: Thermodesulfobacteriota bacterium; assembly: GCA_035325995.1. NCBI lineage: Bacteria > Pseudomonadati > Thermodesulfobacteriota > Thermodesulfobacteriota bacterium. Next base: position 279,435 of record DAOKYU010000002.1, read on the forward strand.
GCTTTTCCTTGATAAAATCCTTTCCTCCCCCCGCTCGTAATAATCCCTAAATCCTTCCGAGGGAGACGATCATGGGATTCAAGAAAAGAATGAAGGTGATACTCCGGTCCCGGCTCAACGACTGGCTGACCCGGGCCGAGGACCCGGCGAAGATTCTCGCCGGGGCCGTCGAGGAAATGGACGAGGGGCTCGAACGCGCCCGCGTCAGGCTGGCGGGCCTCAGGTCAGGCGTCGAGGAGCGCTCGAAGCTACTTAAACGCACGAAGGACATGGCCGTTTATTGGCAGGAGCGCTCCGTCGAATACGTCCGTCAGGGCATGGACGAAAACGCCGCCGAGGCCGTACGCCGGAGGAGGCTCACCGACGAAAAAGTAAGGCGACTCTCCGCCGTACAGGCGGAGGAAGAGGAAGCGCTCACGGAATACGAAACGCAGTACGAATCGCTCGCCGAGAGGGTCCGCGCCGCAAGGGAGAAGAAGACGGTCCTCCTCTGCGAGCTCTCGCCCGGGGGAGGCGGCCCGGCGGAAACCCCGGAGAGCTCCTCACCCGAATCCCCGTTGGAAGAGCCGTTCTACGTATTCAGGAGAATCGAGGAAAGGCTGTCCGGCGAGCCCGTCTCGCTCGAAACCGTGCGCGATAAGGATGCCCGGGAAAGGGAAGAAAGGCTCATCGCCGAAGAGGTCGAATCCATTAAAAAGAACATTCAAAAAGGAGGCAGCAAAAAATGAAAAGACGCATCGCCGTAATAACCGCGTTACTGTTCGCATTCGTGACTGCCGGGGTGAAATACATCTCGGCGTTCCCGGTAATCCCGAAGCCCGAAGCTGAGGGCGCGCTATCGTGGGATTTAAAACTCGGCAGCCCGTACGTTCTCAAGGGCGGCGAGCGCGAGATGCTCCTTAACATCAGGCTCAGTGGCAAGGAGGCCGGGCCCGGGGAAAGGACGCCAGTTAACCTCGTCCTGGTGATCGACCGGAGCGGCTCCATGTCCGACAGGGGCAAGATGGAATACGCCAGGGAAGCGGCGCGGCGTATGGTCGGCCTTCTCGGGAAGGACGACAGGCTCGGCATCGTCGCGTACTCGACGGACGTCGAGGTGCTTCTCCCGGCGCGGAAGATAGCCGACAAGGAAGCCGCGCTCTCGGTGATAAACTCGCTCTACCCGACCGATTCGACGAACCTCTCGGGCGGGCTCGAAAAGGGCATCGCGGAACTAAAGTCGCTCGAACGCGGCGGCTACGTAAACCGCGTAATACTCCTCTCGGACGGTCTCGCCAACCAGGGCGTAACGGACCCCTCCGGGCTCGGCAGGATAGCCAGCCGCGCGTCCGAGGGCGGGGTATACGTGACGACGATGGGACTCGGCGCGGATTACGACGAGAACCTCATGATGGGCCTCGCCGAGCACGGCGCAGGCAACTACTACTTCATCGAATCGCCTAACCAGCTCGCGGGTATCTTCGAGAAGGAATTCGGCCGCATGGCGGCCGCCGTCGCGAGGGACACCGTGATAAAGCTCGCGCTCGCCCCGGGCGTCAGGATAGACGAGGTCTACGGTTACGAGTATTCGGTAAGGGACGGCTCGGCCGAGGTAAAGCTCGGCGACTTCTTCGGCGGGCAGGAAAGGGACATACTCGTAAGGCTGACCGTCCCTGCAGACGCTGACGGCAGGCACGGGCTCGCCGCCGCGTCACTCTCCTACGGCGACCTCCTCAGGCAGGGCTCTCTCGTCTCCTCGGCCCGGACGCTCGCGTACGAGGTCACGTCCGACGCCGATAAGGTTGCCGCGGGCGAGGACGAGTCCGTCCGTTCGAGGCTTGTCTCCGTCGCCGCCGCGTCCGTTTACCGGAAAGCGGCCGTGGCTTACGAGAGCGGTGACGCCGAGGGCGCGCGCTCCTACCTCGAAGACGCATACGACAGCATCGTCGAGCTCAACAAGACCTCCTATAAGAACGAAAGGACCATGAAGCAGGAGCGCGATCTCAGGGAGGCCGTCCGGCGGATGGCCGCCCCGCCCGCCCCGTCGTCCGAGGAAGGCAGGGTGATGATAAAAGGGCAGAAGGCCGGCGCGAGGGAGGCGCAGAAATAAATATCCGGATTCGAGGCATCGCCGGCGGATTATTCCCGGCGGTGCCCCGGCTACGTATCGAGGAAAGAGAATGAAACGAATCCCCGCCTCTATAATATTCACCGCCCTCGTCTCCGCCGCATGGGGCACGGCGGTGTCCGTGCTCTACCGCTTTTTCTCGAACGTGATACCTCCCGGCCTCTACTACCCCCTCGTCCTCTCGGGCGTGGCCGCCGCTTCCGGAATGCTCCATTGCATACCCCTCGGCAGGGCCGCGTTTGCCGGGCTGGCCTCCGGATTCGTATACGCGCTCCTCTCGCCCGTCTTCCCGCTCGCGGGGGCGGTGCTCTCCGGGGCGTGTCTCGGGGGCGGAATCGCGCGTGGAGGAAAGCCCGGAATCCTCCTCCAGGCGCTTAAGGGTGCGCTCCTGTTCCCGCTCTTCATCGTCGCGGGTACATTCGTCGGCGCGCTCGCCGAATTTGCCGTCTCGTTTCCGGCCATGCTGTTCTGGGCCTCGTGGCTCGGCCTCGCCGCCGGCGTCATAACCACGCCCTTTTTCCGGGGGCGCAGCCCCGGTGAAAGGGGCGGTCTCAATAGCCGGGTCCGGGAATTCTCCGACGAGGCTCGCGGTATAGAGGCCGACCTCCGCGAGCTCTGCGAGAGGATGCGGTAAACTCATCACGAGACGTCCTTCGGCTTTTAGTACGTCAATATCCAGAGCCGCTTTAACCGCGAAATTAATGTTTTACTAAAGGTATTCCAAACTTTCCCGAAATGCTGTAGAATTAGCTCATAACCAGAGGAGGATGATGGGTATGAGCCACCCTATCCGGACGGGATTATTCGTTTTATCTGCGCTGTTCTTCCTTGCCGCATTGACCGGTGCGCCCGAACCCGCGGTTTCCCGGGACGCAAACGGGGCCGGGGCCGAGGTCGACTTTAACGCCGCCGCCCAGCGCAATTTCTGCGCCGTCAGGTGGACGGAGCAGTACCGGGGCCGGAAGGCCGACATAGAAGTCAGGACACGCGGCGCACATAACGAAGTCGCCGTATTCTACTGCCCCGACTGCAGCCTCTACGACCACTTCGTAAAGCCGTATCTCGAATCGGAATACAGGGGCAAGACAGGTATGATGAGGCTCTCCGAATGCGGTTTCCAGCAGGCGGTGTTCAAGGGTAACCGCGGGACACAGGAAATCGTGATAGACGTTCAGCACGTGTTCCCGAATCCGCGAAGGGCCGTATGCGTCCAGGACTGGAGCATGCGCTACCAGAAAAAATATCCTCAGGTAAAGGTCTCCTCCCGCGGCGAGTTCGACGAATCTATAGTATTCTCGTGCTCGGGATGCACGTCGCAGGAGCGCTTCATTCTCCCGTTTCTCGAAACGGACCACGAAGGGCGGACGGCGATGGACAAGCTCAGGAGCTGCGGCTTTGCCGAAGTCGTTTTCACCAACGCCTCGGGTACGAGCGAGGTCGTAAAAGAGGTGCGCTGAAAACGGCCCCGGGCTTGACAAAATCCCGTCGGCCAATAATTTAATCACATATCCCGGTAAGACCGGGCTCGATATTAATAAACACCGGGGGCTTTGATTTGGACGGCGTCGGCACATTCCCTTTCGGCTGGGTGAGAGAGCCCGGCGGAGAGAACTGGCAGTTAATCTGGGACCAGAAGACGAAGGTCGTTTACGCCGTGGGCGTAAAGTCCGGGGAGGTCCTCCGGATAGGGAAGTCCTCGACGTGGATAGATGCGAAAGCGTTCGCCGACGAGGTCATGGAAAGCCCCGAAAGGTATTTGGCAACGCCGGCGGGCAAGGCTGTGTAACCCGCCCCGGCTTTCCTTTTTGATAACCCGGAACCCTGATATCCATACCTGCGGGCTTGTGTTTGGAGGGGTGTCCGGACCGTCTGCCCGGCTTCCGAGCCCGGCAACAGACCGCGCCTATGCATAGACTTACGAGGTACATGGAGCAGGAGCTCGTGTCCATCCCGTCGGGTAGCGGGAAAGTGGACGGGCTTTATTACTACAGCAAGGGCTCCTCTCACGACTCCCCGGCCGGCAACACCGCAATAATCCACATACACGGCTTTCTCGGGAATTTCCTCGACGGCTCCCAGCGCTTCCTGCCGCCCATACTCGCCGAGAGCGGGTATTCGTCGCTCGCGATAAACACCCGCATGGCCAACTTCGGCCTCTTCTTCGGCTTCGGGATAATCGACGACGTCCTTCCGCAGATAGACGCGGCGGCCGAATACCTTCTCAGGCTCGGCTTCGAGAACATCGTCATTTCGGGATACAGCCTCGGGACGTGCATGGTGCTGAGATACGCCGCCGAAAGGAACGACCCAGAGCGCTACCCGCATCTCAAGGGATTCATCTCCCTCGCGACGCCCTACTCCATGCCCGAATCCATACGCCGCCGCTGGAACAGGTGGGACAGCGAGCCCACGTACGACGAGGTATACCACGAGGCGAAGGAAATCCTGAAGCCCGACCCGTACACGGCGGGCCAGGACCGCACGATACTCATATACAAGGCGCGCGGGAACACGTACCTCCCGTGGCATACCGAAATATATACGTACAAAACGTGGTGGTTCCTCGCCGGCCCCGAGGCCGAAACCGCCAAGGCGCACCTCATGATAGAGAAGGTCAAGCTGCCCATACTCCTCATCCAGGGCTGGCACGACGAAGTCGTAAGGCCCGAGGAAACGCACGACCTCGTCAGCATAGCGCTCGAATCGGGGAACGAAGACGTGTCCGCTTTTTACGTCAACGCCGGGCACACGTTCGAAGGCAGCGAGAGAGAGCTCGGCGAAATCATAGTCAAGTGGCTCGACAAGAGATTTAAAGCCTGAAACGGAAGGGTGTAATGGTTCCGAGACAGAGAAGACTTGTGAGCTTTGAAGCAGAGGACGGATTCCTCATAAACGGGCTCCTCGTGTCCGGCGAGTTCGAATCGGAAAAGGACCTCTACGAAGCGCCGATAGTGCTCGTCGTCCACGGCGTCCTCGGGCATTTCCTTGCGAGGGGCACCCCCCGGCTCCTCCCGAACGCGCTCGTCGATCACGGCTTCAGCTCGTTTTCGATAAACACGCGCATGGCGTTCACCGGGCAGATATTCGGCGGCGGCATATTCGACGAATCGGCCCTCGACGTCGAAGCCGCTGCCAACGTCCTCGCCGAGGAGGGATTCAAGAACATAATCGTCCTCGGGTGGAGCCTCGGCGCGAACATCACCGTCTACTACGCCGTGAGGGGCGCTCACAAAAACGTAAGGGGGCTCATTCTCGAAGGATGCTCGTCCTCGCTCCCGGCGTCTAACAAAAAGCGGCTCGACAAGTGGCAGAGCATTCCGTCCTACGATCACATCTACGAAATCGCGAAGAAGGTCTTAAAGCCCGACCCCATGACGACGGAGAACGACAGGGTGTTCATAGTCTACAGGGCGTGGGGGCCCAACTTCAGCCCGGCCGAGGCCGAGATGTACACCTACAGAACGTGGTGGTTCATGCGGAGCCCCGAGGCGCATAACGCCAAGACGAACGAAATCATATCGAGGGTGAAGCTCCCGGTGCTCTTCATACACGGCGAGCACGACGACGTCGTCGGCCACGACGAGGTCGAGGAGCTCATGGCCATACTCAAAAAAGCGGGCAATAAAAAATCCGAGCTCGTGTACATCCCCGACGCGAAGCACGACTGCATGGAAAATCCGCCCGTAACCCTCGAAGTGCTTAACGGCTGGCTTTCCGGGTTCGACAGGTCCACCGGCAAACGGAAGGCCAAATAGGAAGAGGCTCATGGAATCCGGGTGTGAAATCCTCATCGTCGGCGCGGGCATAACGGGCCTCGCCGCCGCGCGCGAGCTTACTAGGCGCGGCTACCGGGGCATCACGATAATCGAAAAGGAAGCGTCCACCGGCGCACACGCCAGCGGCCGTAACAGCGGCGTCCTCCACGCGGGGATTTACTACGCCGCCGGCTCTAACAGGGCGGCCTACTGCGTTACGGGCGGGCGGCTCATGAAGGAGTTCTGCCGCGAGAAAGGCCTCACGCTCGTCGAGAGCGGCAAGGTCATAGTCCCTGGGAGCCCCGATAAGGACCACCTCCTCGACGAGCTCAAGCGAAGGGCCGACGCCGCCGGGGCGAGGTCCGAGATCATAGGGCGCGGCGAGCTTCTCAGGCTCGAGCCCCACGCCGCCCCGGTCGAAAGGGCTCTCCATTCGCCCGACACGGCCGTAATCGACCCTAAAGAAATCCTCACGGCGCTCGGGGAAGAGCTCGAATCCTCGGGCGTCACCATAAAATTCGGCACGGCCTTTTCCGGGCTGAAGGGCTCCCGAACCGCGGCGACATCAGCCGGGGATATAACCTTCTCGAAACTCATAAACGCCGCCGGGGCGTACGCCGACAGGGTGGCCTCGGCTTTCGGGGTCGGCGGCGAATACAAAACACTCCCCTTCAAAGGCACTTACAAGAAGCTCATCAAACAGAGGGCCTGGCTCGTTAAGGGCAACATCTACCCGGTCCCCGATCTCGGCAATCCCTTCCTCGGGGTCCACTTCACGAAGAGCGCGCACGGCGAGGTCTACATAGGCCCGACGGCTATCCCCGCGTTCGGGAGGGAAGAGTATGGCGTCCTCGACGACCTATCCGCCGAATCGCTTTCCATACTCTTCCGCGACGGGGTGCTCCTCTTCACGAACCCGGATTTCAGAAGGGCGGCGCTTACGGAGATAAAAAAGTACTCGGTGGACGTTCTCATCAAAGAGGCGAGGGGGCTTCTGCCCGGGCTCGCGAAGAGCGACGTCGAGGATACGCCCAAGTGCGGCATACGCCCCCAGCTCGTCGACTGGCGGACGAAGGAGCTCGTAAACGACTTCGTCCTCGTAAGGGACGGCGACTCCCTCCACGTCTTAAACGCCATATCCCCCGCCTTCACCTGCTCGCTTGCCTTCGCGGGCCGCGTCGCGGACGCCCTCCTTGCCTGACGGAAGCGGCGCGCCTTTCACGGTAATTCTTCCCCCGGGCGATTGTCAACGACGGAGGCTGCGGTAATATATCATACTCGGGAGTATCGCGACGGGGGCCTGTTCGTCTCCCGCTCGATCCATATTAAACCGGGGGCAATCCCCGCCGCGAGGTAACAAGCAAATGCCGGAATTGAGAATTATCCGCACATACGCCGATAATCCGGGGCATCCCGACATCGATACGTATCTTTCGGAAGGCGGCTACTCCGCCCTTCCCAAGGCGCTCAAGATGACCCCCGACGAGATAATCGAGGAGGTCAAGAAGTCGGGCCTTAGAGGCAGGGGCGGCGCGGGCTTTCCGACAGGCATAAAGTGGGGATTCATCCAGCGCGATTCCAAAAAGCCGATATATCTCTGCTGTAACGCCGACGAGAGCGAGCCCGGGAGCTTTAAGGACAGGGAGATAATGGAGCAGAGCCCCCACCAGCTCATAGAGGGCATCGCGATCGCCTGCTACGCGATCAACTCGCACAAATCCTACATATACATACGCGGCGAAATGCCCTACGGGGCCAAGGTCCTCAATAACGCTATAAAAGAGGCGTACGAGAAGGGCTTTTTAGGTAAGAACATCCTCGGCTCGGGTTTCGAGCTCGACGTGGTCGTTTTCAGGGGCGCAGGCGCGTATATCTGCGGCGAGGAAACGGGGCTTCTCGAATCCATCGAGGGCAAAAACGGCGAGCCCCGCCCGAAGCCGCCGTTCCCGGCGCAGGTCGGGCTCTTCGGATGCCCGACTATTATCAACAACGTCGAGACCCTCGCGTTCGTGCCTCACATCCTGAACCGCGGCGCGGGCTGGTTCGCCGCCATAGGCACCCCCAAGAACGCGGGCACGAAGATATTCGGGCTCTGCGGCAAGATCAACAAGCCGGGGCTCTACGAGCTTCCGCTCGGCATACCGCTCCGCCAGCTAATCGACGAGTACGGCGGCGGGGTTCCCGGCGGAAGAAAAGTAAAGGCCATATCCCCGGGCGGCTCCTCGGCGGGGATACTCTCGGCCGAAGAGCTCGACATCACGATGGACTTCGATTCTCTCGCGGCCGCCGGCTCTATGCTCGGGACGGCCGGCGTCACGGTCATGGACGACGAGACGTGCATGGTCAGGGTCGCCCAGAACCTCGCCCATTTCTACAGGGACGAGTCCTGCGGTCAGTGCGTTCAATGCAGGGAAGGGACATGGTGGCTCGAAAAGATGCTGACGACCATCGAAGAGGGCAGGGGCAGGATGGAATACATAGACACGCTCCTCGACGCCTGCTCACAGATGAGGGGCACTACGATATGCGCCCTCGCCGACGGCTGCGCGATGCCGGTCGAATCCATTGTCAGGAAGTTCCGCCGCGAGTTCGAGGATCACATAAGGCTCGGCAGGTGCCCCTTCGGACACAAACACATGGGCGACTGGGCGTAGAAGGACGCCGTCCCAAACCACGATAACCGCATTTTAACGAATAAGACGTCACAGTGACGCAGCTCCGCCGGTTCTTTCGGCTGTAAATCTGTATTCCAAGGGGGTTTTACCGGCTGGGTCGAAAGGGAAGATTACTGCTGTGCGCTCTTTTTGCTTTCCGAAGAAGACGGCGGGGTTTCAAGACCGTTGTCGTGCAGCTTCCTCGCGTCGTCCTTCGAAGGAGTGACGTCGATTTCGTCGTCTTTCATGGACTTCCTGAACCCCTTGATCCCCTTTCCAAGCGAGGAGCCCAAGTCTCCCAGCCTGCTTGGCCCAAATATGAGAAGGAGTATGCCGAGTATTATTAAAAGCTCAGTAACGCCGAATTGGCCCATCGTTCTATTACCTCTAGGTATAAGGTACAGATATTCTATCCCGAAGTCAACAAAAAGACTCTCCCCGGCCCGTTCCGCGCCCGGCATCCGTGAAGGCGCTTATACACTGCAAAGCCGGGTGTCTAACCCCCATTTCTCACCAAATATTTCTTGACACCCATGACGCTACCAAACATACTCATTTTTACGGGGGGGTTGATATGGCGGAAGAAAAAGAAGGCGGGCGAAAGCGCCGCACATCCGGCAGACGGGCGGGGACCCTCGCGAACGGCAGCGTCAAGAACGGACGGGGTGCCGGGAAGCCGGCTCCGAAGCCGCATGCGAAAGGCAAAGCCGTCTCACGTGCGAATAAAAGACGGCCGCCGTCCGGGGTAATCGATGCGGTGAAAGGCGTTGTGCGCGAAAGACCGGTGCTCTCCGTCATTGCCGCGTTCGCTGCCGGAATCCTTATCGGCTTCAGTCCCGGCCGCAGGTAACGGGGCCGATTTCCGGGTTGCGGGCCGTGCGGCATCAAGGGGGATATCATGGAGCTTACAGGTATTTTCGAGTACGACCCGGTGGAAGTCAAAGTCCTGGTCCATGTTGTGGTGGCCATGCTCTTGGGCGCGCTCGTAGGGCTCGATCGCGAGTTCGAGGGCAAGCCGGCGGGGCTGAGGACCAACATGCTGGTGGCGGGATCGGCTGCGCTCCTGGTATGGTGCGGGCGCATGGTCGTGCCGTGGTATGGTCTCGGCGAGATGGCGCTCGGGTCCGACCCTCTCCGTATAATCGGCGCGATAATAACAGGCGTCAGCTTCCTCGGCGCGGGCACGATAATAAGAGGCGGCGGGTCCGAAAAGGTCCACGGCCTCACGACCGCCGCGACGCTTCTCTTCGTGGCTTCCGTCGGCATATGCGTCGCTCTTTCGAAGATAGTGATAGCGATAGGCGTCACGGTGCTCGCACTTCTTACCCTCCGGGGTGTAGGGCATGCCGAGGACTTGATCCGCACCATCCGGACGGGCCGCAAAACCCACTGAAATCATTGCCGATTTTGCTATTTTTCCACGGCGATAAATTTCCATCGCAACCGGTTTTCACTTGTGCTAGATTTAGGGAAGCTTTTCAGAAACCCGGATCACGGGGAGTGCATCATGCTTGGATGGGCCGTTACGTTTCTCGTTATTGCAATAGTTGCGGGGATACTCGGATTCGGCGGGATAGCCGGAACTGCGGCGGGGATAGCGAAGATACTGTTTTTCGTCTTCCTGATTATCTTTATAGCCTCCCTGGTACTGGGCAGACGTCCTCCCGCGTGACGCGTGCGTCGCACCCGCGTCACCTCCCGGGACTATCATCGCTCCTCTCCACGAGCGCCTGCGGCGTATCGCCGGTTATAAGCCGAACCCCTCTCTTCCTCGTGAAGTAGTTCCACGCCCACTGGAAGAGGACGAGGACCTTGTTGTCGAATTCTATGAGGTAGCTTATGTGAACGAACGCCCATATGAGCCACGCCGGAAAGCCCGAGATCTTGAGCTTTCCGATGTCGGCCACGGCGGAGTTCCGCCCTATGACCGCGAGGTTCCCCTTGTCGAAATATCTGAAGTCCTTCGTCTCCTTGCCGGCCAGCCTGTCGGCTATGAGCCCCGCGACGTAGCTTCCCTCCTGCATCGCCACCGGTGCCACGCCGGGCAGAGGCGCTCCTCCCTGGTGTGAAAAATTCGCGAGGTCCCCTATGACGAATATATCGGGACGGCCCGGTATGCCGAGGTCGGGGGCCACGATAACCCTGCCCCCGCCGTCGAGCTCGGCCCCGGCCCTCTCTTCGAGCACCTTGCCCAGGAAGGATGCCTTCACCCCCGCCGTCCAGAGGATAGTCCTCGACTGTATCGTCTCGGGAACGCCGTTTCTGAGAATGTAGACCCTGCTCCCGTCTATCTTCGTGACGAGAGTATTCAGCCTTATCGTCACGCCGAGGCTCCTCAGCGATTCCTCCGCCTTTTTCGACAGCTCTTCGGGATAAGCCGGAAGGACGTGATCTTTCCCCTCGACGAGCACAATGCACGTCTGCCGGGTGTCTATATTCCTGAAATCGTTCTTGAGCGTAGTCCGCGCGAGCTCTCCTATGGTGCCCGCGAGCTCCACCCCGGTCGGCCCGGCGCCCACGATGAGGAACGTCATCCACTCGCGCTGGATGTTGGGGTTGGGCTCCCTCTCGGCGGCCTCGAACGAAAGGAGTATCTTGCGCCTCATTTCGAGCGCGTCCTCGACGGTCTTGAGCCCGGGGGCGTCCTTCTCCCATTCGTCGTGCCCGAAGTAATGGTGGTTAGAGCCGGTGGCCACTATAAGCGTGTCGTACGTCAGCCTCCCGTCCTTGAGGACGACTGTCTTCTCGTCCGGCAGTATGTCCGTAACCTCGGCCTGATAGACGTAAGTGTTCTTGTATCTGTTCAGGACCATCCTTAGGGGCGAGGCTATCTCCCCGGGCGAGAGCCACCCTGCGGCGACCTGGTAGAGGAGCGGCTGAAAAAGGTGGAAGTTTCTCTTGTCGACCAGGGTGACCCTTACCCCCAGCTTCGAAAGCCTCTTTGCGGCGTAGAGGCCGCCGAAACCCCCGCCGAGTACGACGACGTGATGATTTTTCTTCGTTCCGGAATCCATGGCAGCCTCCTCGTCGGATAATTTCGTTCCCCTTCCTCGCTCCGGCCTGTCGTGCCTTTCCTGTATAGATGGACCGGGCTCAGTAACCGATAAAATAATTCACACCGTGCTGCTCGGGATAAAGCACTATGAACCCCGTGTCTGAAACGAGCCTCGACAGCGTAGCCGGCACCCTGTCGAGATATTTCTCGTATGATATCGTTCCTTCTCTCGCGCTTATGATCACCAGTAGATCGTCGGCCTCCGATTTCTTCAAAACGCTGAGGAATCCCCTCCAGTAATTTTCCGACGTATACTTCGCCTCTATATCCGGCTTCGACTCCTTCACGGCGGCCTCGAGCCTCTTCATGCATTCTTCGGAGCCCATGAATTCCACTCCGGCCCCGAGCTGCTTCGAAAGTGTCTTTACTACCCTTATCCATCTGTAATACCCGATTTCGTGCTGCGCGTTACGCGGCACTATCACCCTTATGCGCTTCACGGTGTTAAGGGGATGCACGATGTTCGTAACGAGCAGCATCTGCTCCGTCTCTTTGAGCACGTTGTCGAGAACCGAGCCGAATATCTTGTCCCTCGCCGAGAGCCTCGCGTTCCAGCCTATTATGATTTCGGTGATGACGTTTTCCTTGACCGCCCGGAGGATTCCGTTAGCGACGTTGAGGTCTACCCTTGTTACGACCCTGACGTCCGTGTTCGTGGCGGCTGCGTGCTCGACGGCTTTTTCGAGCATCTTGTGGCTCATAAGCACGTTTTCCTTGCTCTCGTGGTCGTCCCTTATAACCTCCAGAGCATATATAGGCTGGTTAGAGCCCGGGGTTTTTATAAGGACGGCCAGGTCTATGAGCCGCTCTATGGTGTCGGGGTTCGATATCGGTACGAGTATCTTCTCAGGCGTCTCGGAAAGGTCCGGCCTCTTCTCGCTTTCGGATATGGCGAGCTCCCGGCCGGCCTTCTCCGTCGCGAAGGAGCTTACGAGACATGTTACGAGTATCATCAGAACCGTGCCGTTGAGCACGTTCTCGTCGAGGATCTCCAGGTTATATCCGACCAGCACGATGGCCAGTGTCGCCGCCGCCCTGGAATTACTGAGCCCGAATATGATGCCCCTTTCCGCCGGTATGTACCCGAAGATTTTCTGTGTCACCCATGCTGCAGCCCATTTGCTCGTCAGGGCCAGGATTATCATCGTTACGGCGACGATGACCGCCTCGAGGCCGTTGAAGATGCCCCTCAAATCCACGAGCATGCCTACCCCTATGAGAAAAACCGGTATGAAGATGGAATTCCCGACGAACTCCGTCCTGTTCATGAGGGGAGATGTATGGGGTATAAGGCTGTTCAGCGCGAGCCCTGCAAGGAACGCGCCGACAATCTCGCCGATGCCCGCGACCTCCGCCAGGAAAGCCCCTGCGAAGGCCATGCCGATCACGAATATGTACTGCGATATGCCGTCGTTTATGTTCTTGAAAAACCACCTGGCGATCTTGGGGAAGCCCCAGAGTACTATAAAGATAAAAACCGCCATCGAAATCCCGAGCCGTATCCAGAACCCTGTGTTTATCTCGCCGACGGCGGAGCCCGCTATCACGGCGAGGACGATGAGGGCCGCCGTGTCGGCGATTATGGTCCCTCCCACGGTTACGTTGACAGCCCTGTTTTTCGACACCCCGAGCCTGTTCACTATCGGATAGGTAATAAGGGTATGGGATGCGAACATGCTCGCGAGCAGTATCGAGTTCGGCAGCGGGAAGCGGAGGAGATAATAGCCCGCCATCGTGCCGAGTATCATCGGGGTCATGAAAGTAATCGCACCGAAAATAACGCTCTTGTTCCGGTTCTTCTTGAAATCCCCCATGTCCACTTCGAGACCCGCGAGAAACATTATGTAAAGGAGTCCGACGGTGCCGAACAGGACTATGCTGCTGTCGCGGAGGAGGACGTTGAAACCGTTGGGGCCGAGTATGACCCCGGCGACTATGAATCCTATCAGCCCAGGGATCCTCATCCTGTTCAGGATGAGCGGGGAAAACAGGATTATGAATAGCATTATGGAGAAAACGATCACCGGGTCGGTGATCGGCAGCGACAGCTTATCACCTAGGCCGTGCATGAGGCCTCCCGGGCGCCCTGAGTGTGCGTCGAGCTGTTATGGACGGGCATCGTGAAATTCTCTCTGCTGTAAGCCGGATTGCGCAATCTGCAACTGCTCCGAAATGGAGCAAAATAGAATTCTATCATGAAATTCCGGGAAACATTATAAGCTTTGAATGAAGGTTGTGGGTGTAATAAACGCCGGTTGCTTGTCTCCGGGGTGTGGAGGTGTCGGTAAAAGCCGCTCCTCCACCCACGCCCCGGCGCGAGGCGCATCCGTACGGACGGCTAAAAGGTTACCGCCGCGAGGACGAAGCTCAGAACGACCATAAAGGCGACAATACACAGCATGACGACCGGGGTCTTCGGGTTATAGCCCCTGTGGGCGTTCGGAACGCTCGATTGAGAAAAACTCTCCCTTCTCTCCATCAGGCCCTTTTTCTCCTGGGGATGCGCTTTCGGCGCATGGGTTTCGGCGGCCTTTTGCCCGGCTTCCACACGCTCTTCGGCTTCTACGCGCTCCTCTACTTCCTCTGCAGCTTCTCTTTCAGCTTCCGGTTCTTTCTCTGTAGTCATTATAACTTTTCCTTTCCGCCTCAAACCGGCGGCTGTTCTGATTTCTGTACGAAAAACGCCCTTTACCGCGAAACAGCGTTTATGTGAGGTCCGAAGGCGTATTCCTGCGCGAGCTTGAGCTGATACTTGAGCTCACCTGTAAGTATCCTTTGCAGGTCGCTCCACGCAAGCATTCCGTGATAATCGCCGTCGGCGTCGAGAATGAAAAGGTGCGATATGCCGTTCGAATTCATGAGGTCGAGGCATTCGTAAAACGACGTTTCGAGCGTTACCGTCCTGAGCTCTACGCTCATGATGTCGGCCACCTTCACTTCGGACGGCCTTCTGCCGAGGGCCACGATCTTCGTGGAAAAATCCGAATGCCCGACGACGCCGACCATCTTGCCTTCTTTCATAACGCCGGTGGTCCTGACCTTGAAATTCCTCAGCTTGAGGGCGGCTACGTCGGCGGTATCTTCGGCATCCACGAAATAAATCCTGTTCCTGACGCCGATGAGGTCTTTAACCTTGAGATCTTCAAGCATGGATGCTTACCCCCCTGATTATCCATTTAAGCCGTAAAGCCTCTAACCCACCTGTATACCATTCTAGCATAAAATCAAATATCAAAGAACCCCCTATTTTCGCCGCGCCCGAAAGAATATCGATAACCCCGTCGGCAAGCAAATAAAGGGGGCCGGGCGGCCCGGCGCCCCCTCTTACTTGAATTAAGCAAACCGTACCAATACAATAACTACATTCAGTATAAATAAACTGCAGGATATTCATTATTAACAAATCCTATATCCCACACAACAGGAGGATTTAGCATGGCGGAATATGTACATCCGGAGGCATTGGTCAGCACCGAATGGGTGGCGGATCATCAGAAAGACCCGTCGGTTCGCATCGTCGAATCCGACGAAGACGTGCTCCTTTACGATACCGGCCACATCGAAGGCGCCGTAAAGATAGACTGGCAGGCGGACCTTCAGGACCAGATCGTAAGGGATTATATAGACAAGGAGAGGTTCGAGGAGCTCCTTTCCGACAACGGTATCGCGAACGACACCACGGTTGTCTTCTACGGAGACAAGAACAACTGGTGGGCGTGCTACGCGTTCTGGGTATTCAAGCTGTTCGGCCACGAGAAGTGCGTCATCATGAACGGCGGCAGGCAGAAATGGGTCGAAGAGGGGAGGGCCCTCACGAAAGAAGTGCCTTCCTATCCGAAGACGTCGTACAAATCCCCCGGCGTCGACGAGTCCATACGCGCGTTCAGGCAGGACGTCATAAAGCACCTCGAAGGGAAGAACCCTCTCATAGACGTCCGCTCCCCGAAGGAGTTTACGGGCGAGCTACTTCACATGGAGGCATATCCCCAGGAGGGCGCGCTCAGGGGCGGTCACATCCCCGGGGCCGAGAACGTTCCCTGGGCTACCGCCGCGAGGGAAGACGGCACCTTCAAATCGGCCGACGAGCTTCGCGCGATATACGTCGAAGACAAAGGTCTTAAAGAAGGGGACGATGTAATTGCGTACTGCAGGATCGGCGAGCGCTCGTCTCACACGTGGTTCGTTCTTACCTACCTTCTCGGGTTCGACAAGGTCAGGAACTACGACGGCTCCTGGACCGAGTGGGGCAACCTCGTCAGGGCGCCGATCGAGAAGCCCTAGGCTTGATTCTTATAACCGGCGTCCGCCCACAGCGCTCAGGGGGGAGCTGTGAGGGCGGTCCGGTAAAGTGGAGATCATGAGCAGACTACAAGACATTATAGAGCTTTTCAGCGAGGCGGATTACCAGGCGACCCTCGCCATGCTGCTGGATTATTCCGAGAACCTGCCTCCCCTTCCCGGGGAGTTCCAGGATGCGAGGGACGCGGGCTTCAACAGGGTCACCGAATGCGAAACCCCGGTTTTCGTTTTCGTGGACGTAAAGAACGGGAACGTGGAGATTCATGCGGACGTGGCCCGCGAATCACCGACGGTGAGAGGGTTCGTATCCCTTCTCGTTGATGCTTTCAACGGCGCTCCGGCAAGGGACGTGATAGAGGCGCCCGATACCCTTATACACATGCTCAAGCTCGACAGCAAGCTCGGCACACGGCGCATGTACGGCCTCAGCGCTGTTTACAACCGCATAAAAAACGAAGTAAGAAAGGCGAACGGAGAGGCGTAGCTTCATTCGCCGGCCCTCCGGGGCCGGACGTGAGCGATAAGGAAACAGCATGACTCACGAAAAGGTGATGGAGCTCATCCTCGACCACTGCAACCATCCCCGGAACTACGGGGAGATCGAAGACGCTCCCATAGTTTGCAGCGGCGGTAACAACGGCTGCGGCGACCTTATCTCGGTTTACCTCGACGCCGGGCCCGACGGCGCTGTAAGGCGCATAAGTTTTACAGGCGAGGGATGCATGGTAAGCCGAGCCGGCGCTTCCATAGCCCTCGAAATGGCCGAGCGGATGACGGTCCCCGAGATAGAAGCGATGCCCGCCGGGCTTCTGGAAGAAGCGCTCGGCAAAAGGCTCACGCTGACGCGGCACGGCTGCGTTCATCTCGGGTTCAACACCCTGAAAGCCGCTGTCGAGATCTGGCGGCGGAGGCTCCTCGAACAAGCCGCCCGGCCGGAGTGATCCGGGGTAGGGGCGAAAAACCGCCCGCCGGTCTTATCTCACTGCTTGGGTTTTACGACATACATGTTGGGGTTCTGAAGGCGCACGGCCTGGAGCCTCTGCTGTATGATGTAGGCGAAGCGCTTCAGGAGCTCGTAGCCGAGGTCGTGGTCCTCGTCGCACTTCGTGCGTATGAAGTTGCCGTCCAGAATGACCGCCTTCGTCGGCGCTACGACCTTGGCGTCGAAATGGCACAGGTACGGCGGGAAGAGCCACGCCCACCCGAGCACGTCGCCCTCGCCTATCATCTGTATGGTTATCGGGTCCCTGTCCGGGGCGAGCCGCGTTTCGAGGGCGACGATACCTTCCTGTATTATGTAGAGCTTCTCGGATTTGTCGCCTTCGTGTAAAATGAACTCCCCTTCCTTGAATTCGGCGTTGTAGGCCTTGTTGACTATCATGTCGAGGTACCTCTTTTCGAGCCCTTTAAAGCAGTAGTGCTCTCCCAGTACCGATTCCAGTGTCTGCATGTGATTTTTCTCCCGGTTTACTCCGATAATTATATCATTATATCGGGGCCGGCGTACAGGTGTCGTGTTATCTCCGCGGGCCCGGCGCAGGTGTTTCCGGGGCGTCCGGACGCCGCTCGAATATAAATTTTCACGCCCCGTTTTTCCCGTGTATATACCCCGGCCCTTTCCGCGTGTTATTATTGAAACATGAAGAAGCTCTATACCCCGGGCGACGAATCCGAGCTCGTATTCTTAAAGAGCGTGTTCGAGGCCGAGGGTATCCCGTTCGTCGTCCTTAACGATCACTTCGGCTCACTCTACTCGGGCATCTACGTCGGCCGCTTCAACGCCAAAACCATAATGGTCCCCGACGACGTCTTCGAAGACGCCCGCGAGCTCATCCTTAGCGTAAGGGAGGACGCCGCGTTCGAGGACGAGCCCCGGGGCGGCGGACATGAAGACGGGACGGGAATTCTGGATGCCGCCCTCCGGGCGCTCGCCCGCTTGTTCGGCGGCCAAAAAAACAAAGACGAAAGCTGAATCCCCGTGAACCGGCGCTCCAGGCGGCCAGGCCGCGCGGAATTTAATTATTTAGGTGTCCTAAACTTGACTGATCGAAAATTATTACTAGAATCATAAGCACTCGCGGCTAAAGAGGTAGTTTCGCAGTCCCGGAACGGTGGATTCCTGCACCGCGGCCTCCGGGAGTAATTGGCCTTTCCCGCCGCGCGCCGGCGCGGTTGACGGTCACGGAAAGGTTTGTTAAAATCAAAAACTCGATTTTTTTCAGGTGGTGATAATAGTGCTCGTTGGAATCATAAAAGAAACCCTGGAAGGAGAGCGGAGGATAGCGGCCGTACCCGAAACCATTTCCAAAATGGTCAAGTCCGGTATGGAAGTACTCGTGGAGACGGGCGCCGGGAACGAATCCTTTATAAGCGACGCCGACTTCGAGGTTGCAGGAGCGAAGATCGCCCCCGACGCGGCTTCGGTTCTCTCCCAATCTGATCTCATCCTCAAGGTCAACAAGCCGACGGTCGAAGAGGTAAATAACATTAAGGAAGGGGCGGTTCTTATTTCCTTCCTTCAGCCGTTCTCGAGCCCTGAAGTAATAAAGGCCCTGGCGGCGCGCAAGGTCGCCGCCCTCTCGATGGAGATGGTGCCGAGGATAACCCGCGCCCAGAGAATAGACGCCCTTTCCACCATGAGCACGGTCGCCGGCTACAAAGTGGTTCTGCTCGCCGCCTCCGCGTGCGGCAGGTTCATGCCCATGCTGGCTACGGCCGCCGGGACGATACCGCCCGCGAAAGCCATGATCATAGGCGTCGGCGTCGCGGGGCTCCAGGCCATAGCCACGATCAAGCGCCTCGGCGCGGTGGTCACGGCGTTCGACGTCCGCCCCGCCGCGGGCGAGCAGGCAAAGAGCCTCGGGGCCGAGTTCGTTTCGCTCGAAGTCCCGCACGACCAGGCCGAGGACACGGGCGGTTATGCCAGGGAGATGTCCGCAGATTTCTACAAAAAAGAGCAGGATATATTGAGGAATCATATCAAGGACGCCGACGTCGTCATAACGACGGCCCTCATCCCGGGCAAGCGCGCCCCCCTCCTCATAACCGAGGAAATGGTAAAGGAGATGAAGCCCGGCTCGGTCATCGTCGACATGGCCGTCGAGCAGGGAGGCAACTGCGAGCTGTCCGAGGCCGGCAAGGACGTTTTAAGGCACGGCGTCGCCATAATCGGGCAGGTCAACATACCGAGCACCATGCCCGTGCACGCGAGCCTCCTCTACGCGCGGAACCTCCTCGCATTCGTCAATCTCGTTTCACCCGATGGAAAATCGATGAACATAGACCTCTCCGACGATGTAATAATCGGATCGCTCATAACGCATAACGGAGAGATAGTGCATCCGGCTATAAAAGATGCAGTGAAATAAACAAAGGAGATGAAGTGATATGCAAGGAGACCTTTTAGTCGCAGGGCTTTACATATTTATACTCGCTGCATTTCTCGGGTTTCAGGTTATATCCCGAGTTCCCCCGCTTCTCCACACCCCTTTGATGTCCGCGACGAACGCCATATCGGCGATCATCGTCGTAGCCGCGATACTCATCACCGGGGCCGACTACGGCCCTGTCGTGACGGTCCTCGGAACCATAGCCGTCGCCTGCGCGATGTGTAACGTCGTGGGCGGGTTCCTGATAACGGAGCGCATGCTCAAAATGTTCAAAAAGGGAGACGAGGATAAAAGATGACGAGCCTATTCACCAACGTAATTTATCTGATATCAGCTGTCCTTTTTATCCTCGGACTGAAAGGGCTTAACTCTCCCGAGACGGCCCGTAAAGGTCAGAGGTACGCGGCGCTCGGTATGGCGATGGCCATAATCGGCACCCTCGTTCAGCAGAACGTCGTAAGCTACGAGTGGATAATAGTCGGTATGATAATCGGCTCCCTGGTCGGTATAGCGATAGCCGCCTGGACGCCGATGACCAAGATGCCCGAGCGAACCGCGCTGTCGCACGCGTTCGGCGCTCTGGCGGCCGCCCTCGTCGGTATCGCCGAGTACTATCACGGCCACGACCTCAACACGGTCAGGATGACGGCCATAGGCTCCGAAGTCATGCTCGGAAGCCTCACGTTCACCGGCAGTATGATGGCCTTCGGCAAGCTCCAGGGCATACTCCCCGGCGCCCCGTGGACGTATAAAGGCCAGAACATCTTCAACGTATCGCTCCTTCTGGTCATACTTCTCATCGTTATAACCCTTATATTCTATCCGTCGGCGAGCTTCCTCTTTTATATCGGCCTGATACTCGCGCTCACTTTCGGCGTCATGCTCATCCTGCCGATCGGCGCGGCCGACATGCCGACGGTCATATCTATTCTGAACTCTTACGCCGGTATCTCGGCGGCGCTCCTCGGATTCGCCCTCGACAACAAGATCCTCATAATAGCGGGCGCTATAGACGGCGCCTCGGGCTTCATTCTTTCGATCATAATGTGCAGGGCGATGAACAGGTCGTTCACGAACGTCCTCTTCGGGGCCTTCGGCAAGGTCGAGGAATCGGGCGCCGCCGCCGAGGAAGAGGGGGCGAAGTCCCAGACCGTCCGGTCGCTTACCCCCGAAGAAGCCGCCAAGGAGTTCAACGGGGTTAAAAGCGTGATAGTCGTCCCCGGCTACGGCATGGCGGCCGCCCAGGCCCAGCACAGCGTAAGGGAGCTGGCCGAGATTCTAAGGTCGCGCGGGACTACCGTAAGATA